>DATNMQ010000147.1:0-17780 GCA_035602465.1 Candidatus Sulfotelmatobacter sp.
GGCCCTACTCCTTTCCCAACGCCTTCCGCGCCGCCTGCGCGATGTCCGCACCCGTGTTCGCGTGCCCGGCGATCCCCCAGCCACCCTCCGGCGACTCCACGATCAGGACCCACGTCCGCTCCTTGAACGCCGGGTCGCCCGCCGCGGCCGCCACGATGTCGGTCAGCTCCTTCACCACCCCGAGCTGCTTCTCCCGATTCAGGACCCCGACCGGTGTCAGCACCTGCACGCGGACGTAGTTCGAGTTGCCGGTCACGTTCGAGATCGCGTCCTCCGGCAGGTCGTGGACGAAGGCGGCCGTGTTGTCCTTGAACAGCGGGATCGCCGGCACACCCTCCCACCGCATGACGGCAGAGGCGAGGTCACGGGCAAGCGTCTTCCGATCCTTGAAGGTTCCCTCGGTCGCGTACACGTCGATCATCGGCATGACAAGATCCCTCCATCAAGAACTATGACGAGCATCATATTGAGGCTCGTAGCCTAACCTATGCTGATCGTCATAGTCAAGAGCTCCGAACCATGAGCAAGGAAAGTCGGGCGCGGATGGTGCGCAGCGCGGCGTCGCTCATCCGGACTCGCGGCATGACCGCGACCTCGTTCTCGGAGGTCATCGAGGCCAGCGGCGCCCCCCGCGGATCCATCTATCACCACTTCCCCCAGGGCAAGGACCAGCTCGCGGAAGACGCCATCAAGTGGACGTCGGACAGGGTCCTCGCGCACCAGCGGGAGTGCCCCGCGACGACGCCCCAGGGCGTCCTCGACTGGTTCATCGACATGTGGCGCCAGACCGTCGTCGCCTCCGGGGGCGCCGCGGGCTGCGTCGTCGCCGGCGTCGCGGTCGACACGATGCCCGACGCCGAGGCTCTGATGGGGGTCGTTCGGGCGACGTTTCAATCTTGGGTCGACCTGCTGGCGGAGCAGCTGGTCGCAACCGGCGTGCCATCCGATCGTGCCCGCCCGATCGCCATCGCGACGCTTGCCGGCATGGAGGGCGCGCTCATCCTGTGCCGCTCCGAGCGAAGCGCCCGCCCCCTCGAGGCGGTGGCCTCCGAGCTGAAGCGCCTCCTCCCGCCTAGCCGACCCGGCTCAGGTACTCGGCGAACTCCGCCCGCTGGGCGGTCTCCAGCATCCGCGCGAAATGCTTCGAGGCATAGCCGCTGAAGTCGAAATCCAGGTCCGAGATCCCGCTCTGGAGCACCCCCCACATCGCCTCCCGAAAGTCGGACATGAAACGCATCAAGCGAAGCGAGGCAAGATCGGCGTCGCGCGCCTCGCCGAAGTACGCCGCGAGAAGATTCCGATCGTCCCCCACCCCGAACTCGTGGTTGACCGAGAAGTTCGCCAGGTCGAAGAACCGATCGCCCATGCCCGCGTACTCCCAATCGACGATCCGGATCGCGCCGTCGTCCAGAAAGTTCGCGTTCAGCAGGTCGTTGTGGCAGGGCACCGCGGTCTGCGGCCCACGCACCGCGCGGATGCGCTCCGCGATCGCGCGCGCGTCGTCGAACTCGGACGGGACGGCAACCCCGTACGCCTCCGCCTTCCGCCTGTAGTCCTCCACCACCTCGTGCGAATCGAACCGTCCAGGTATCGCCGCCGCCTCGTGGAACCGGCGTAGGGCGCCTGCGACTCGGGCAAGCATCTCTGGCCGGCGCATATCGTCGACCGAGATCGGCCGCCCCTCGATGAACCGAGCCACCAGCCACCCCTCCGAAGGCACGAACTCGACCACCTCGGGGCCGACGCCAACCTCGTAAGCACGGCGGCCCGCGGCGTTCTCGACGGCCCGGTCGATGCCCAGCTCCGAGGTCTTCGCCCCTCCCATCCGGAGCACGAAAACGCCGCCCCCGACCTCGACCTTGAAGTTCCGGTTGGTGATCCCGCCGCCAAGCTCGCTGACCGTGGCCGGCTGCCCCGGCCACAGCCGTGCGACCGCCGCGCGAGCATCATCCACCAGCCCCGGATCGTATCTGCTTGAATGGCCGCGTGACGGTGGGGCACAAGACGACCGAGACCGAGCTCGCCGAGCTTCGCGCGAAGTACGTCCCCCGCGGCATCACGACCGGACACCCGATCACCGCAGACCGCGCCAAAGGCTCGGAGCTCTGGGACGTCAGCGGCAAGAGGTACGTGGACTTCGCCGGCGGGATCGGCGTGATGAACGTCGGCCATGCGCACCCACGCGTCATGGAGGCCGTCAGGGCGCAGCTCGACAAGGCGACGCACACCTCGTTCCAGGTCGTGCAGTACGAGTCGTACCTACGCCTGGCCGAGCGCCTGTGCGAGGTGATGCCGATCGATGGTGACAAAAAGGCGATCTTCTTCTCCACCGGCGCGGAGGCCATCGAGAACGCGGTCAAGATCGCCCGCGCCGCGACCGGCCGCCCCGCGGTGATCAGCTTCCGCGGCGCCTTTCACGGCCGCACGCTTCTCGCCCTCAGCCTCACCGGCAGCGTCCAGCCGTACAAGCAGAACTTCGGGCCCTACGCGACTGAGATCTACCAGACGCCTTTTCCCTATGAGTACCGCGGCTGGAACACGGAGGCGGCACTCGCCGACCTGAACAACCTGCTCGAGTCCGAGGTCTCGCCGAAGCGCGTCGCCGCGTTCGTCATCGAGCCCGTGCTCGGCGAGGGCGGCTTCGTCCCCGCGCCTCTGGACTTCATGCGCCGCCTCCGCAAGCTCGCCGACGAGCACGGCATCCTGCTCATCGTCGATGAGATCCAGACCGGCTTCGGGCGCACGGGCAAGCTCTTCGCCCTCGAGCACTCAGGCGTCCAGGCGGACCTTGTCACGGTGGCGAAGAGCCTGGCCGCCGGTTTCCCGCTGTCCGGCGTCGTCGGCCGCGCCGAGGTGATGGACGCGCCCGACCCAGGCGGCCTCGGAGGCACGTACGGCGGAAACCCGGTCGCCTGCGCGGCGGGTCTGGCGGTCATGGACATCATGCGCGACGAAAAGCTGCCGGAGCGGGCCGCCCGCATCGGTTCGGTGATCGAGGAACGAATGCAGAGCTGGGCGCAGGAGAACGAGCTGATCGGCGACGTGAGGGTCGTCGGCGCCATGGCGGGAATGGAGCTTGTCCGCGACCGCAAGACCAAGGAGCCGGCGGACAAGGAAACGGCGAAGATCCTGACCGCCGCGCGGGAGAAGGGGCTGATCATCCTTCGTGCCGGCACGCACCACAACGTCATCCGCACCCTGATGCCGCTCACCATCCCCGACGACCAGCTGGAAGAAGGGCTTGACATACTCGGCGCCACGCTCGGCGCATAGATATAGATAAGGAAGGAGGCTGCATGAGCACGACGCTTCGACGTCACGAGATGTTCATCGGCGGCAAGTGGACGCCCAGCACCGGAGGCGGCACGCAGGACATCGTCAACCCGGCGACCGGCAAGGTCATCGCGCACGTGCCTAAGGGGACTGAGGAGGACGTCGACCGAGCTGTGGCCGCGGCGCTCAAGGCCTACGACGGAGGCTGGTCCGACACCACGCCTCGCGAGCGCAGCGAGGCGATGCTGAAGCTCGCGGACTCGATCGAGTCGCACGGTGACGAGCTCGCGCACCTGGAGTCGGAAAACGTGGGCAAGCCGCTCGCTGCCATGAAGTCGGAGGAGATCCCGCCAACGGTGGACTGCTTCCGATTCTTCGCCGGTGCCGCGCGCCTGCTCGAGGGCCGGGCGGCCGGCGAGTACATGCACGGCTTCACGAGCATGATCCGGCGCGAGCCCATCGGAGTCGTCGGCTCGATCGCGCCATGGAACTACCCGCTGATGATGGCCGCCTGGAAGCTCGGCCCCGCGCTGGCGGCCGGGAACACCGTCGTCCTCAAGCCCTCCGAGTGGACCCCGCTCACGGCGCTCAGGCTTGCCGAGCTCGCGGCGGAGATCCTTCCTCCGGGAGTGCTGAACGTGATCACCGGCGACGGAGAGCCTGTGGGCGCGGGCATCGTGCGCCACCCAGACGTCGGGATGGTCTCCCTCACCGGCGACGTGGCGACCGGCAAGGAGATCGCGCGGAATGCAGCGTCGACGCTCAAGCGCGTGCACCTCGAGCTCGGCGGCAAGGCGCCGGTCATCGTCTTCGACGACGCCGACCTGGAGAAGGTGGTGGAGTGGATCAAGATCGGCGGCTACTTCAACGCGGGGCAGGACTGCACCGCCGCAACCCGCATCATCGCGGGCCCGCACATCCACGAGAAGCTCCTGGCCGATCTGGTGCCTGCGATCCACAGCCTCAAGGTCGGCGACCCCCTGTCCGAGGACACCGAGATGGGCCCGCTCGTCTCGGAGGAGCAGCTCACCCGTGTCTCGGGCTTCGTCGACCGGGCGAGGACGACCGGCTCCCAGGTGCTCACCGGGGGCGCGCGCATCAAGAAGCCAGGCTCCTGGTACGAGCCCACCGTGGTCGTGCCGTCGGGACCTGACGCCGAGATCGTGACCAAGGAGGTCTTCGGCCCTGTGGTCACGGTGCAGCGCTTCAGCGACGAGGAGCAGGCGATCCAGTGGGCGAACGGCGTCGACTACGGCCTCGCCGCGTCCGTCTGGACGCGCGACGTCGGCCGCGCCCTGCGCATGGCGCGCAAGCTCCAGTTCGGCACGGTCTGGATCAACACGCACATCCCGCTCGTCAACGAGATGCCCCACGGCGGCTACAAGCAGAGCGGCTACGGCAAGGACATGTCGGTCTACTCCCTCGAGGAGTACACGCAGATCAAGCACGTGATGGCCTCGCTCGACTGAATCGCTGAACTGATGACGGGGGGCGAACAACCTAAGAAGCCCGCGCTACGTCTCCAGGGCGTCAAGAAGAACTACGGCCATGTCGTCGCGGCCGCGGGCATCGACCTCGTGGTCGAGGAGGGCGAGTTCTTCACCCTGCTCGGCCCGTCAGGCTCGGGCAAGACGACCCTGCTCCGCATGATCGCGGGCTTCGAGCGCCCTGACGCCGGAACGATCGAGCTCGGCGGACGCGATGTGACCTCGCTGCCGCCGTACATGCGCCAGACGAACACCGTCTTCCAGGACTACGCCCTCTTCCCCCACATGAGCGTCGGTCAGAACATCGGCTACGGCCTGCGCATCAAGCACGTGCCCGGTTCGGAGCGCCGCAAGCGCGTCGAGCGCGCGCTCGCGATGGTGCGCCTGACCGGGCTCGAGAATCGCCGTCCCAACCAGCTGTCGGGCGGCCAGCGCCAGCGGGTGGCCCTGGCTCGAGCGGTGGTCAACGAGCCCGAGGTGCTGCTCCTCGACGAACCGCTGGGCGCCCTGGACCTCAAGCTCCGCCAGGAGATGCAGATCGAGCTCAAGCAGATTCAGAAGGAGGTCGGCATCACCTTCGTCTACGTGACGCACGACCAGGAGGAGGCGCTCACCATGAGTGACCGCGTGGCCGTGATGACCAACGGGCAGATCGAGCAGATCGGCTCGCCGGTCGACGTCTACGAACGCCCGGCGACCGAGTTCGTTGCTGGCTTCATCGGCATCTCGAACGTACTGTTGCGCGACGGAGTGCGCTTCGTGGTGAGACCGGAAAAGATCCGCATGCTGGCCGAGGGCGAGCAGGTGCCTGCCGGCATGACCGTCGAGTCGGGGAAGGTCGAAGAGGTGGTCTACGTCGGCATGTCGACCCGCTACATGGTGCAACTCGACCGAGGGGAGCAGCTGGTGGCGGTACGTCAGAATATGGACGCCGTAGGCGACGCCCAGAAATTCGAAGGCCGGCCGGTGCGGCTGGCCTGGACGCCAGACAACACATACGTTCTCGACAAGGGGAGGTAGGAGACGACATGAGGTTGAGGCTCTTCGGTGCATTGGCCGGAGCCGCCGTGACGCTGGCAGCGTGCGGCGGGAACGCCAATCCCACCGCCACGACGCAGGCGCCGCCGCCCACCGCGACCATGAAGCCGCTCGACAAGGTCGGCGCGGGCGAGGGCCAGCTGAACCTGATCGCCTGGCAGGGCTACACCGACGACTCGTGGGTCAAGACGTTCACCCAGCAGACGAACTGCCAGGTCCACGCTCAGTACGCCGGATCATCAGACGAGATGGTGACCCTCATGAAGGATGGAGGCGGAGGGCAGTGGGACATGGTCTCGGCGTCTGGCGACGCCGACCTCAGGCTCATTTACGCCGGCAGCGTCAAGCCCATGAACGAGAAGCTGATCCCTGACTTCCCGTACTTCCAGCCTTACTTCAAGAACCCCGGTTACAACACGATCAGCGGCATCCACTATGGAATCTCGCTGCAGTGGGGCCCCAACGTCCTTCTCTACCGCACCGACAAGTTCAAGATCGCGCCGACCAGCTGGAGCGCCGTGTACGACCCCGCCAACAAGGGCATTGTCACGGCGTATGACTACCCCATCACGATCGCGGATGCAGCGCTCTACTTGAGCAAGTCGCAGCCGAAGCTGGGCATCAAGGATCCGTACGAGCTGACCAAGGCTCAGTTCGACGCGACGGTCCAGCTGCTGACCTCGCAGCGACTGCTGATCAACAAGTACTGGCCTGACCCGTCGACGGAGATCTCTATGTTCCAGAACGGCGACGCGTACATCGGCGCCTCCTGGCCCTACCAGACCATCCAGCTGAAGGCCGCCGGCGCGCCGGTCGCGGACACGATCCCAGCGGCCGAGGGCGCCACGGGATGGGGCGACACCTGGATGCTCGCCACCAGGGCTCCGCACCCGAACTGCGCCTACCTGTGGACGCAGTACGTGAGCACGCCTCACGTCCAGGCCCTGCAGGCCCTGTTCTTCGGGGAGACGCCGGTCAACACCAAGGCGTGCGCCGAGATGGAGGCGCAGCAGGCAGGATCGTGCCATCAGTACCACGCGGACGAACCGGGCTCGTACTTCGACACGATCAAGTTCTGGAAGACGCCGATCACCACTTGCGACGACGGCAGCCAGAGCTGCATCGGGTACGACCAGTGGGTCTCGGCCTGGACGGCGATCAAGGGCTAGGGGCCCATCGTTGTCGGTAGAAGCAAGAGGACGGCCTCGCCCGAAGGGGGGCGGGGCCGTCGCTTTTCAATCGGTCTTCTGGCGGCTGCCATGGCTCCGCCCGACCCTTCTCCTGACGCCGCCGCTCGTGTGGTTCGTCGCGATCTACTTCGCGTCGCTAGTCCTCCTCCTCGTCACGGCGTTCTGGACCACCAACCCGTTCACGACCCAGGTCGAGCAGGTCTGGAACACCAACAACTTTCAGAGGATCCTCGACGAGCCCGTCTATCACACGATCATCGGCCGGACGCTCTTCATGGCTGCGGCCGTCACCGTCACGGACGCAGTGCTCGCCTTTCCGTTCGCCTACTTCATGGCCCGTGTCGCGTCGCGCCGCATGCAGACCCTGCTCTTCGCGGCCGTGCTTCTGCCCCTGTGGGCCAGCTACCTCGCTCGCCTGTATGCGTGGGTGCTCATCCTCAACCACAACGGGCTGCTGAACTGGAGCCTGAAGTCGATCGGCCTGCCACCCGCGAACATCGGCTACACGAACGTCGCGATGTGGATCGTCTTCTCCTACATCTGGCTCCCGTTCATGATCATCCCGACGTACGCGGCCCTCGAGCGCGTGCCCGAATCGCTGATCGAAGCAGCGGCCGATCTCGGGGCGCGCCGCTGGAGAACCCTCCTCGACGTGGTCCTGCCGCTGGCGCTGCCCGGGGTGGTGGCCGGCTCGATCTTCACCTTCGCGCTCACGCTTGGTGACTTCATCACGCCGATCCTCGTCGGCGGCGCCGGGTCGAGCCTCATCGGCAATGTCGTCTTCGACAACGTGGGCATCGCAAGCAACCTCCCGTTCGCGGCGGCGCTGGCCATGGTCCCGGTGGCGATCATGGCGGTGTACCTCCTCATCGCTCAGCGGCTCGGCGCGTTCGAGGCCCTGTAAGCCTTGGAAGGCCTTTGGACGCGATTGGTTCTGCGGCTGTGGGTCGTCCTGATCTTGCTGTTCCTCTTCATCCCGCTCGCCTTGATCTTCGTCTACGCCTTCAACACGTCCAACATCGAGAGCTGGCCGATCCCGGGCCTCACGCTCAAGTGGTTCGCCCCAACCTGGAACGACCCGGACATCCGCCGCTCGCTCGGCCTGTCCCTGCAGGTCGCGCTCGGCGCGACCGCGCTCGCCCTGGTGCTCGGCTCGTGCGCGGCGTTCGCCATCCACCGCATGACGTGGTTCGGCAGCGAGGTGGTGAGCCTGATGTTCGTCCTGCCGCTGGCGCTTCCAGGGATCGTTACCGGCATCGCCCTGAACACGGCCTTCAGCTTCGGCAGCATCACGCTGTCGACGTTGACGATCATCGTGGGCCACACCACCTTCTGCATCGTGGTCGTCTACAACAACGTGCTGGCACGCCTGCGCCGCTCGCAGGGCTCGCTCGTGGAAGCGGCGATGGACCTCGGCGCAAACGGAATTCAGGTCTTCCGCGACATCACGCTTCCGCTCATCTCGACCGCGGTGGTCGCGGGCGCGATGCTCGCCTTTGCCCTCTCATTCGACGAGGTCATCGTCACGACCTTCACTGCGGGTGCGCAGAACACCCTGCCCCTGTGGATCTTCGGCGCGATCCGCCTGGGTCAGCGCCTGCCCGAGGTGAACGTGGTCGTGTCCTTTGTGATCCTGGTCACGATCGTTCCGGTGCTGATCGCCGCGCGCCTAACCGGAGGCGGCGGCACCGCCAGAGTCCCCGCCGCGCGCTAGGGGATTCTTTCCCTCTCCCCTTAATTGGCTTAGGGGTTTTCCCTCTCCCCTGCAGGGGAGAGGGTCAGGGTGAGGGGCTCCGGGACGGCCGAGCCGCCCCTGAATGCCCTAGTGGATGAACCGAGGAATCACGACCGCCGCGGCCCAGAGCGCCAACCCGACGGCAATCATCCCGATCTTCTTGTAACCCCAGCCGATGGCGGCCAGCACGAAGACGATGAAAGCCAGGATCAGGAGGATCAATCCCAAGGTCAGGCTTCCAAGGCCTCTGGCGACCAGTTCGGAGAGCACCCAGAGGGCCAGACCGGCGGCGATGAAGTCCGACTTCTTCCAGCTCAGACCGATGGCGGCAACCACGAAGACGATCAGGGCAATGATCTGCAGAAGCTCACTAAAACTCATGGGCGCTATTGTCGGGTACGCCCCCGATGGCATCAAGCCTTAACCTCACCGGTCACGCCCTGACGCCCGGCGCCCAGCGCAGCTGGTGGCTGCGCGAAGCCCTGGCCGCGGAGCCATCTGAGCCGGCTCCGCCGCTGAAGCAAGACACCACGGCCGACGTCGTCATAGTCGGCGGCGGGTTCACCGGCCTCTGGACCGCCTACTTCCTGAACAAGGCCAACCCCGACCTTGGCATCGTCGTCCTCGAGCAGGACATCTGCGGGGGCGGGCCGAGCGGCCGCAACGGCGGATTCGCGAGCGGATGGTGGGACGAGCTGAGCGGCCTGGTGACGCTCTACGGCCCAGAGGCTGCTGTGAGAGGGTGTCGCGCGATCTCGTCCAGCATCGAAGCGATCGGCGCGTTCTGCGACGAGCACGGGGTCGACGCGTGGTACCGCCGCGGCGGCTACATGTACGCCATCACCGCGGCGGCCCACGAGCCCGTGTGCGAGGAGCTGGTGAAGCTGGCGCGCGAGGTCGGCGCGCCGGAGGAGCTTCGCGAGCTGAGCGCGGAAGAGGTCAGCGCGCGGTGCGCCTCCCCTGCGTTTCGCGGCGGCGCGTTCATGCGCGATGGGGCGTCGGTGCAGCCGGCACGGCTGGTCCGCGGCCTGCGCCGCGTCGTGCTCGAGCGCGGGGTCAAGATCCACGAAGGCTCCACGGTCACGAACCTGGACGGCACCACGGCCGTCACCCAAAGCGGCCGCGTCAAGGCGTCGCACGCGGTGCTGGCCGTCAACGCGTGGGCGACGGCCTGGCCGCAGCTGAGCCCAAGACTCGTCGCGTGGAGCAGCTACATCGTGCTCACCGCGCCGGCGCCGCACCTCCTCGAAGAGATCGGCTGGACGGGAGGCGAGCTCATCAGCGACCTCCGCACATCGCTGCGCTACTTTCGGACCACGCGCGACGGCCGCATCGCCTTCGGCGGAGGTGGCGGGCGGGCGAGGCGGACGGTCGATGACACGTTCACGCGTGACGCGCGCGCCGTCAGCGAGACGGCCGAGGGCTTCCGCCTCATGTTCCCGAGCTTCGCCGAGGTGCCCATCGAGGATGCGTGGGGCGGGCCCATCGACGTTTCGCCAACACACCTCCCGACGTTCGGCCGGATCGGGGTCGGCAACGTCTACTACGCGATGGGCTATACCGGCAACGGCGTCGCCCCGTCGCATCTCGCGGGCCAGGTGCTCGCCGACCTGATCACCGGCGCCGACACCGACAATGTGCGGCTGCCCATGGTGAACGCGAGGCCGCGCACTTTCCCACCCGAACCCTTTCGCTCGATGGGCGCCGCGGTCATGCGCCGAGCCATGATCGCCAAGGAGACGGCGGAGGAGCAGGGCCGCAAACCAAACTTCCTCGTCTCCGAGCTGGCGAGAACCCCCCGCCGCCTGGGCTACCTACTAGGCCCGGACTAAACACGGTCGACCCAACGCCATGAAGGCACCTTGTCGAGTTTCACAATTTGAGACCGAAAACGAGACCGAAATGGAACTGACAGGGATCGGCAGTGCTGCACAGAATGCGGTCCCATGGCAAAGGGATCTTCCGATGGCAGCCCACGCCAGGAATTCCGGCGCTCGGCTTCGCAGCATGAGGTAACCGCCAGATGACCGTCGGAGCGCCACCGCGTCCGGCAGACTCCGCATCTGCGGGTCATTTCAGCCATCTGCGGCACGCGGCCCTGGCAAGTCTCTACCTCGGGCTGTCGTTTACGTGGCTGCCGTATCCGGTCATCGTCCTCACGAGCGAGGTGCGGGAGTTCTTCCCGCCGGGCGACGTCAACACGTACATCGGCTACGCGACGGCAATCGGGGCGTTCTTCTCCATCACCGTTCCACCGCTCGTCGGCGCGTGGTCCGACCGCATAACAACCCGCTTCGGTCGGCGCCGTCCTTTCATAGTCGCGGGCGTGCTTCTCAGCGTGGTCGGACTCTTCCTGATGATGACTGCCCATTCCTATACGCAGCTGGTGATCGGACACGTGATCGCGCAGATCTTCCTGAACGGGGCCGCCGCCGCCTACTACGCAATCATTCCCGACATCGTCCCGGACGCTGAGTTCGGCAAGGCGAGCGGATTTCTCGCCGGCATGCAGCAAGGCGGCGGCCTGCTCGGTTTCGTGATCACGTTCGTCTTCAGCACGATTCATCAGACCCGCCTCAGCTTCGTCGTGATGTCGGTCGTCCTCGTTCTCTCCGTCATTCCGGTGCTGTGGGCTGCGGGGAACGAAGGCCACAGGCCGATCCAGATCGCAAAGCGAGGCCGGCTCCTGCCGACGGTCTACGAGTTCTTGCGCCCGCTGTGGAGCGGCGATTTCGGGTGGGTGATCTTCACGCGGATGATGGTCACGGCGGGCGTCGCCGCAGTGTTCTATTTCCTGTCCTCGTTCTTCAAAGACGTGGTCCACGTCGGCAATACGGACCAGTTCACATCGATCTGGTTGGTGGTCGCCTTCGCCGCGATGATCGGTCCTGGAATCTGGGGCGGCCACGCCTCCGACCGCCTGGGCCGCAAGCGGTTCGTTTACGCCGCGGGTGTGATGCAGATCGTCGTCGCTGCCTATTTCATCGTGTTCTACCCGACGCAGCAGCCAATCGTGATCGCGCTCGGCGCCCTCTACGGGATCGGCTATGGACTGTACCTGGCGGTTGATTGGGCGCTCGCATGCGACACGATCCCCGATCGGGCCAAGGCCGCGAAGGACATGGGTCTATTCCATGTCGCACAGACCCTACCCAACAGCATCATTCCGGCGATCGAAGGCGGCCTGATCGACCACTTCAATCGGACCGTCGCACCGAACTCGGGCTACCGCGTTGCTTTCGGCAGCGTGATCCTCTTCTTCTCATTAGGAACGATCTTCATCTCGAGAATTCGCTCAGTTCGATGAACGCCGTTGAGCGTGGGTGTCCTGGGGTGTAACCCGCGGCAGTATGCGCCCAAGTGGGGGCGGCCCTATGCCGCCCCGGTCCGAGTGAGCTCAGGAGGTGGAGATGAGACGAGTTTCGATTGCGGCCGTCCTCGCGCTGACAGCGCTTGTCGGATTGGTAATGCTGTCCGCGACCAGCGCCAATGAGGGAACGCTTTCCCTGCGGGCGACGCTTAGTGGCTTCCAGGAGGTACCCCCCAAGCTGACTGATGCAACGGGTACTTTTACGGCCACGATCAACGGAGGACAGCTCAACTACAAGCTGACGTACTCGGGCCTCTCGAGTGCGCCCCTTCAAGCCCACATTCACTTCGGTCAGCGTGCGGTCTCAGGCGGAATCTTTATCTGGCTGTGCCAGACCGCGACCAATCCGGCTCCAACGGCAGGAGTGCCGATGTGTCCGGCACCCGGCGTAACCGTCACAGGCACCGCGACCGCCGCTTCAGTGCTCAAGATTAGCGGGCAGACTCTCAATGCAGGCAACTTCGGCGACGCGATCGCCATCGTCAGGAGTGGCGAGGCTTACGTGAACGTCCATACGACCAACTTTCCTGGCGGCGAGATCCGCGGCCAGGTGCAATTCGCCACGAAAGACTAGCCATCTGGATTGAAACGAAGCGGCCGGCGACCAACGCCGGCCGGTCGCTTCCCCCAATCACGGCGACTGCCATGCGGCGGTTAGCCGCAAGGCTTAGGCCGGACTAGAAATCTCCTCCCCACAGCCCTTCCCCGCTTCGTGGGGAAGGTGGCCCGCCGCGAAGCGGCCGGCCGGATGAGGCTGGGACGTGGCGCGCAGCGCCGGAGGGGGTCCCTAACGGGGCCGTATCAAGTCTCCCAGCAGGTGCACGCCCCAACCCTTCGGCATCAGGCGCTCTGACATCACCGACGCGCGGAACATGAAGCTGTTCACCGCCAGGTAGGTAGGGTCAGGCACGACGCGCAGGTCGTAGATCTGCAGGCTCGACGCCTGGGCATGGGCCCGGATCGCGCCCACGGTGTTGGCGCGGTACTGCACGGGGAAGGTGTCCGCCTCCTCGCGCCCGTAGACCCTCGGCACGAGGCGCCGCTGCAGCAAGGGCAGGGCCTTGCCGATGCGGTTGGCGAGCATCAGCGGGTTGCGCATGTTAGGCGTGACGAACACGAAGTGCCCGCCGGGTTTCAGGACGCGGTGCACCTCGCGCAGCACGCCCGCCGGATCCCTCAGGTGCTCGAGCACCCAGAGGGAGACGATCAGGTCAAAGGACTCGTCGACAAACGGGAGGTGTTCGCCGACCCCGCGGAGGATGGGCATTCCCGCCCCTCGGTGCTCGGCCAGCGACGGCGCGTCGGGGTCGAGTCCGGCGGCAAGCTTGACGTCGCGCCACAGGAGCTCCACCACCCCGCCACGCCCGCAGCCGAGGTCGAGCACCGAGCTGTCGCCCGACACGTGGCTGCGCACCATCGCCTCGAGCTGGTCGCCGCTCGACCGCCACTCCGGCTTGATCGCCCGGTACCGCTCGCGATACGCGTTCTGAACCGTCAGGGGCAGAAACGCGCGCTCGCCAACCTCCTCCTCCGCCTGGGCCATGCCAGCGGCATTCTGCCACCAAAATCTCCTCCCCACGCAGTGGGGTGGTAGCGTCGGAGGGGCTCTCCTCCCCAACTCACGGGAATCCGAACCGACCGAGGACGCCTCAACAAGCGCCCCCCAAACGGTTTTGAAGACCGCGGGGCTACCGTCCGGGCGCGTCCGCGAACGTTCGCTCCCGTTCAGGCCTTAGGGTCCACCTTCCATGATCGTGCACGATGGTCCGCCACTGTCCGCCGCTTGGCTGTCAACTTGGCTGTCAGCGCACATGCGAACGGGGGCCATCAAGACGCTAACGCTGCCGCGCCTAAACCTCGGGCGGCCGTCACCGGGCGACGATCGCGGCACGTTCATCCGGCTGCTTGCATCGCGATCAAGCTGTAAATCGCAACGTCCTGGACGGCGTGGATAACCCAAGCCCAGAACAGGCCTCGCGTCTCAAGGATGCTCTTCCCCCAGAACCAACCGACGAGGGTTGCCAAGGCGGCACCAATGGGCCCGGAAGGATTGCCGAACCAGTGACCCACGCCGAACCTCACCGAGGTGAGCCACAGCGATTGCGCCGGCCCCAGAGCGGGACTCAGTCTGGCGAGAAGGACCGCGCGAAATATGAACTCTTCATTGAATGCATTCAATACTGAGCCGAACAGAATGAGCGGGGCCAAGCTGGCGGCCTTGCGCAGCAGCGTCGGATCGGACCCTCGAGTGAGAGCAACGTAGAGTGCAAGAGGCAAGGCGATGACCACGGCCAGAATCGGTCCGAGCCGCGTCCACGGCGTCAGGCCAGTGAGCAACGTGGGTTGGCTGATTGCGTGGATGTCGCCGGGGACAACGAAGACGTCGCGCGGGCCAAGGCCAGAGCCGACCAGGCTGAGCGCGAGTGCCGCCGTCGGGATAGTCTTGAGCATCTCTGCGGCGATGAAAGCAGCACCTCCCGACATGCCCCGGGTCAGTTGACCCCAGGCCTGGCTCCCTTGGACGGCGAATGAGAACTGGTAGCCCACCTGGATTGCAAGGAGCGACCATACGAATCCACGCAGCGGCGTGATGGTCGGCCATGCCCAGGTCAGGGCTAGGAGCACCACCAAACCTACGATCTGAAAGAACAGCAACGTCCTGTCGGAACCCCCGCTCTTGCGTCCGGCGCGCAGGACGATTTCGGGCGCAATGCTCCCCAGAGCCAACGTGGTCAGCCATGCAACCGCGAGCAGGGCTGGATCCGTAGCGGCGAGCTTGTCGTCAACCACGCCGAGCCTGCACCTGGCGCGCTCGCGCACCCGTACCCATCGTGCGGGAAGGTTTGCGGCCCGCCCTTACTTGGGCCCGCTGCGACTCCCCGGAGTGCTTCAACTCTCCGTCCGCCCACGCCACCATCGCCTCAGCGATCTTCGAGCCGAGCAATGCGGTCGCGCGCATGTAGGTCGCGTCGGGAACGCCAGCGAGCTGAGCCAATATCAAATCGATCTCTCGGCGCCAGAGTTGATTGCCATCCCTGTATCTCCGTAACAGCTGGACATACGTCTGGGACGGCATGCGATTCGCAAAGAACACCTTGACCAGATAGGCACTCCGGAAGTGAGTACGTTCGGCATCCGGCTCTTGGAGCCAGGCATCGAAGGCGCCTTCGCCTGCCGCAGTCAGCCTGTAAACACGCTTGTCCGGCAGGCTCTTCTGACGCACCTCAGTGCCACGGACGTAACCGAGCTTCTCGAGCCGGTCGAGCTCTCGGTAAACCTGGCTTTTGGCGATCGTCCAGAAGTGGGCGATCGTTCGCTGCACGAGCTGGGCTAAGTCGTACCGCGACATAGGCTGGCGTGTAAGCAAGCCGAGGATGGCGTAGGAGGTGGTCGGCAACGCGCCGGGCACGCGACGAGTATAGTCCAAAGTGGACTAGGACAGTTTGGACTACTCAAATGTAGTTTCGGGTTCGCGGCTGGCCCAGTGTGGTCGCTGGAGTTGAGGCGCCGAAAATCGTCGTGAAGGCGCCGCTGCACGTCCCGGAAGCCGCCGCGGCGTGGACCGCAGGCCTCCTGGCCGCCACCAGCTTGCCCGCCATCTTGTGGCAGGAGGCACTGCACCAGCGCGCGTCACCCTTGCCCCTTCTTATCGGCGCCGCAGCTTCTGGACTGCTCCTGATCGGCTCGTATCTGGTCCCTTGGCTACGCCGACTCCGACTCTTCGCAGCGGTACTGTGGCTCCAGGCCGCCGGATTCGCAGCGATCGGCCTGGTGGGCGGCTTGCCGGCCTATCGCGCTTGGGCCCTGGCGGTGCCGGCAGCCCTCAGCTTCGGCGTCTCCAACTCGGCGAAGCTGGTTCCGGTTGCTCTTGCGGCCGTGCTGCTGGCGGCGTCAGGGCGGAGCCGCGACGAGCTTTATCTTCGAATCGGCGACCTGCGAGCTCGAGCTGAGATTCCACTGCCGGCAACCACCCGCACAACCACCTGGCCACGGCTCGGGATCATCGTGATTGTTTTGGTCGGGGCCTACCTGGTAGTCCATCTGGCAGTGACAAGGCACCCTAGTTCAACGGCCATCGCCACCCTACTCAAGTTCTCTCCCGTGGTTGTCGTTGCGGCCGCCGTGAACACCTTCTGCGAAGAGTTCCTGTTCAGGAACTCGCTGATCCCGCTTTTGCTGCCGGCCCTCGGGAGACCGCAGGCGCTGTGGCTGACGAGCCTCCGCTTCGGCATCGGTCACTTTTACGGCAACCCCTCAGGGCTCCTCGGCGTGGCCGGCGCCACGATCTTCGGCTTCGTTCTGGGACGGAGCATGATCGAGACGGGCGGGTCTGGCTGGGCCTGGATGATCCACTTCGCCGACGACTTAGTGATCTTCTCCCTGATCGCGCTGACTCCTCCAGCCCTGTGGTCCCCGTAAAAGCGTATGGACCAGGTAATCCTGGCCCGCGCGACGATGGATACGTTACTTGGCAACCGCATCGGCGTCGCCAGACCTGGCGGTCCTTGGGGGCGGAGGCTGCGACGGCGGAAGACCGTCGGCATGCGGTGCTACACCTCTCCAATGATCTCCGAGAAACTGGGCTTAATCGCTAGCGATATCGGAGAGTTGTCGCCAGCAACCTAGGCGGCCTATTTGTGGCCGAGTGGGATTCGGCAGCTCTTGGTCATATCCCAGTCAGTCGATTATTGCCGCGAGCTAAGCCGGTTGTGGTGCGGCCTCGACCGAGGTCAGCAGATCCCACAGCGCTTCTGACATCGCGTCGGCGGCGTTTTGGGAGCCGCTCGAGCAGAGTGCTCGGAGGTCAGCTGCGTGCTCGATGTCCAGATGCTGATGGACAGCGAAGTACTCACCGCCAGTGTTCGGACCGATTCCATAGAAAGCGGATAACCCAGCAAGCTTGGCTCCAGCGACCGCCGGCGTTTGAGCTTCCAATGCCCAAACCACGGGTGCCGCCTCGCCCTTCGCCGCGAACTCATCACCACACCGGATGAGCTTGGCCGTGGCTGCGTTTGCCGGCGCAAAGCGAATTGCATCGGAGCTCAACCCTAGAGCCTCGCCAAACGTATTCCAAAGCGCAATGTGTGACTGCTCCTCGGCGGCGTGGCGGGCGACCTCGGCGGTGTCACCGCCGCGGACCTGCTCGAGCCAAACCGGGACTGCGCGCACGACGTGGGCGTACTGCCTTACGTAATCGCAGAGCTCATCGTGAGTCAGCGTGCCGCGTGTCCAACGCTGGTAGAAGTTGTGCTGTAGTAGGTTCCAGCGAGCCGTCACGTCATCGAGCGTCTGATCCATGCGAGTCTCCTTTGAGCGCCTGACTGCTACCCGACATTCTCGCGTATCACGACTTCGCGGATTTGGCACAGCGTTGGCATTTGATCGCGTCGCCCGATGCATCTCGATTTACGGGATGGCCAGGCTAGCCGGGAGAATCTATTCCGCAAGCCTTGTTCGAGGCGGGCCGAGGTTGAGTTGGATGTCTGCCCTAGGCTTCCTTAAGTCACAGGCCCGCGGCCGCCTCCTGGCCCTTGTCCGTCGAACGCACCCTTGACTACCCTCTCTGGGTTTGTCCCGCTCTCGATGATCCTCCTAAATTCCTCCCGATCTTCTGGGCGAGTCACGCTATGACTGGTATGAAGCTCTACGACGAGCTGGCTGAATGGTGGCCGGTCTTCTCGGATCCC
>DATNMQ010000161.1:0-1470 GCA_035602465.1 Candidatus Sulfotelmatobacter sp.
GTCAAACTACCCACCAGGCACTGTCCGGAATCCCGATCAGGGACACCGTTAGAACTAAGACTTGACGAGGCTGGTATTCCAAGGGTGGCTCCACATGAGCTAGCGCCCACGCTTCAAAGCCTACCACCTATCCTACACATACCGTCACGAATGCCAACGCAAAGTTATAGTAAAGGTGCACGGGGTCTTTCCGTCTGACCGCAGGTACCCCGCATCTTCACGGGGACTTCAATTTCACTGAGCTGACGTTGGAGACAGCGGGGAAGTCATTACGCCATTCGTGCAGGTCGGAACTTACCCGACAAGGAATTTCGCTACCTTAGGACCGTTATAGTTACGGCCGCCGTTTACCGGGGCTTCAATTCAAGGCTTGCACCTATCCTCTTAACCTTCCGGCACCGGGCAGGCGTCAGCCCCTATACATCAGCTTCCGCTTTAGCAGAGACCTGTGTTTTTAGTAAACAGTCGCTTAGCCCAATTCTCTGCGGCCCAGCCAGGCTTCGGGAGTAAATCCCTACACCCAACCGGGCTCCCCTTATCCCGAAGTTACGGGGAAATTTTGCCGAGTTCCTTAAGCATGGTTCTCTCGATCGCCTTGGAATCCTCTTCCCACCTACCTGCGTCGGTTTGCGGTACGGTCACCTGCGTTCTGGCTAGAGGTTTTTCTTGGAAGCGTGGGATTGGCCACTTCACCTTCTTGCGAAGGCTCCTATTCGCGTCTCGGCGTTGAATGCCAGCCGGATTTGCCTAGCTGACCGCCTACCTGCTTGACCGAGCACATCCGATCGCCCGGATGGCCTACCCTTCTCCGTTACCCCATTGCTCATAGCGAACACGAGGTGGTTCAGGAGTGATGACCTGATGTCCTATCGTCTACGCATTTCTGCCTCGACTTAGGTCCGACTGACCCTGGGACGATTAACGTTGCCCAGGAAACCTTAGGTTTACGGCGAACACGTTTCTCACGCGTTTCTCGCTACTTGTTCCGGCATTCGCACTTCCGTCCACTCCACCAGTCCTCACGGTCTGACTTCACTGCGGACGGAACGCTCCTCTACCTACCGGTCCTTGCGGACTCGGTACCGAAGCTTCGGTAACAGGCTTGAGCCCCGATCATTGTCGGCGCATCATCACTCGACCAGTGAGCTATTACGCACTCTTTAAATGGTAGCTGCTTCTGAGCTAACATCCTGGTTGTCTGAGCGACAATACATCCTTTACCACTTAGCCTGTACTTTGGGACCTTAGCTGTCGGTCTAGGCTCTTTCCTTCTCGACCACGGAGCTTAGCCCCCGTAGTCTCACTGCCGTTGGAATATCTGTCGCCATTCGGAGTTTGGTTGGGTTTGGTAACGAGGTGATCGCCCCTAGCCCATTCAGTGCTCTACCTGCGCCAGACTCATCAACGACGCTGTACCTAAATACATTTCGAGGAGAACCAGCTATTTCCAAGTTCGATTGGCATTTCACC
>DATNMQ010000164.1:0-1281 GCA_035602465.1 Candidatus Sulfotelmatobacter sp.
CGCGATCGGGGTTCGCATCTTCGATTACCCGCAGTTTGCCTCGACGCTGCGCGACCGCGTGCGCGAGCGGGCGGCATCGCTGGCAGCGCAGGCGGGGATCACGATCGAGCACATCGCCAAGAGCCACATCCGCAAGGAAGCGGTCGTGGCGGAGGTGCTGAAACGACGTGGCGAACACCCCGGCCTGGTGCATGTCATCTCGGCGATGGAGGCGTGCGGCGCCTACCAGCCGTGGCATGACAAGCAGACGCACAAGACCTTCGTGCGGCCGGACAGCGGCAAGTGCCTACACTACTATTTCTATTTCATTGATGCCGAGCTTGGCCTGGTTTATCTGCGGGTGCCGACATGGGCACCGTTCCGCCTGCAATTCTACTGCAACGGTCACAGCTGGCTGGCGCGTCAACTGACGGCAGAAGGCATCGGCTTCACCGCCGCCGACAATGCCTTCATTCGTATCGATGACTGGCAACGCGCTCAGGATCTGGCCGACCGGTTGTCGCCCGACCGGCTACACCTGGTGCTTGACCGCTATGCCGCGCAGTGCTGCCCGGTGCTCGACATATTCCGCCAGTCCTACCACTGGAGCCTGATGCAGGTCGAGTACGCAACCGACCTGGTCTTCCGCTCAGTCGGGACGCTCAGGCCGCTCTACCAACATCTCGCCCGCGAGTCGGTGCTGAGCGTCAAGGCGGAGCAGATCGCCAGCTTTCTCGGCCGTCAGATCAGCCCGCAACTGGCCCAGGAGATCGGTTCTCAGTTTTCCACTCGCATCGAGGGGACCTGCATCAAACACCGCTTCGCCAGTTCCTCGATCAAGATGTACGACAAATACGGCTGCGTGCTCCGCATCGAGACGACAATCAACGACGTCTCCTTCTTTAAGCACCATCGCAAGGTGGAACATCGGCAGGGGCCGCCGACGCGGGTCCTCGCCCCCGTCAAGAAGACCATCTACAGCCTGATTGACCTACGTGAGATCATGCTCGGCTGCAACCGCCGCTATCTGGCGCACCTCGCAGCGCTCGACGACTTCTCGGCCGGTGTCCGTGCCCTCGACCGGCTCACCAAGCCACGCACCGTTGAGCAGAAGACCGTCAAGGGAATCAACTTCTTTGACCCGGTCGATCATGCCTTGCTGCACGCGCTACAAAACCCGCGGGTCAACATCGCCGGCATCCGCCGCGCCGACCTGCTCCCGCTGCTCGACCAACTCTCTCCCGATCGCCTCTCACGCCAGCTTCGCCGGCTCCGCGACCTCGGCGTAATCAAGCGGGTCGC
>DATNMQ010000177.1:0-13576 GCA_035602465.1 Candidatus Sulfotelmatobacter sp.
TGGAAATCGTCACCGAATGTCTGGTGACCGCGTTGCACAACATGTGGTGAAGCGTTTTCTTGGCCTCCTTGCCGCCTCGACGCTCCTGGCGGCTTGCGGAGCCGAGCCGCCGGCCGCGCGGGTCACCCCGAGCCCGGTTTCGACGGCGACGCAGCCGCCGACGCCGACACCCGCCGTCGCAACGATCGTGCAGCTTCTCGACCGGTGCCCGACATCCGCGGAGCTCGCCTCGGTCAACGCGTCGCTGTCGATGACGTTCACCTCAGATCCCACCGCCGGCCAGCTCGTCTGCACGGCGGCGGAGGGCTCGCGAGACCTGACACTTCTGCAGGAACGCGCCTACCAGGCGGTGCTGATGTTCACCTGGATCCGCTTCGACGCCCCGCTACCCTGGACCGACCTGACACTCGACCAGTGGTTTGCCAAAGCGATTCACGGTGTGGCCTTCGCCAACGACTACCAGGACAGCTATTGCTGCCTGCCCGGCGCTGTGATCGCAATCCAGTCCAAGAACCTGGCCGTCCTGTCGACCACGCTCGCGCCCTGGGACTCGGTGCGATGGCTCGCCGCCCTCTACGTGCACGAGGCCCGGCACAACGAGGGTTACACGCACACCTGCACGACCGGAGACCGCGCCGGAGTGAACGACAACACCATCGCGGAGCTTGGGGCCTGGGGCGTCGAGTACTACTTCACCCTCTGGCTGGGCACGCACTCAGACCCGCGGGTTGTTCCAGAAGAGTTGCGACCCGCCGTGCGCGCGGAGGCCACTTCCTTCGTGCCTCGCTTCTTCTGCAAAGAGCCGGCGACGTCACCGACCCCCTGAGTCGGGTCGGATCACCAACGGCTTGGTGGAGGCGGCGGGAGTTGAACCCGCGTCCGAAGCAGCTTCCTCCGGGATTTCTACGAGCGTGTCCAGGATTTTGGTTCTCGCTTGGCGGCTCCTCCCGACGGGATCCGCTTCAGCCAGCCCCGGTGAATGTCCTACCTCAGGGCCGTGGCGCCCCTGCGGTAGCGATCCGGTCTATTTGACGCCGTTCCTCGGTCCGCCGGACTGACCGGGGGCGGCGCCCGGGATCAATGTCCCGGGGCTCTAGTCCTTACTGCTTACGCAGCGAGGGCGAGAGCGGGAGTTCTGTTCGCTTTTGTTAAAGCTGCGCTGTAACGCACGCGCCATCGGCTCGCAATCCCGAAGCTCAACTGCCCCGTCGAGACCGGACGCCCCCACGAAGCCGAGCCCGTTGCGAACTGATTCTACCCATCCGACCCCGCCCCTACACTTGAACCGCAATGGCTGTCGACCTGGAGCACATCGCGCGGGCCAACCTCAAAGAGCTGGGCGACATCCGGATCGACGATGTCCTCTCCTTCATCGACCGCGGCATCGAGAACATGCCGAGCTACATGGACCTCTACCGGCGCTGGGAGTCCCAGCAGTGGAGGGTGGCGGACATCGATTTCACCCTCGATCGGCAGGACTGGCTCGAGGCGACCGACATCGACAGGAAGGCCACGCTCTGGTCACACCGGCTCTTCTTCAACGGTGAGGAGCGCGTCACCGCGACGCTCGCACCCTTCGTGTGGGCGGCGCCCACGCCCGAGATCGAGGTCTTCCTCTCCACGCAGATGGTGGATGAAGCGCGGCACACGGTCTTCTTCGAGAGGTGGTGGCGCGAGGTTTGCGGGACTGACGCTCGCAACATGTCCGAGCTCCTCGTCGAGATCCGCCCCCAGGCGAACGAGGGCTACAACGAGCTCTTCTACCATCGCCTGCCCGCGACGGCCCAGCGCCTCGCGAGCAACCCAAAGGACTTCGACGCATTCGTCGAGGGCGTGACCCTCTATCACATAGTCATCGAAGCCACCATCGCGCTGACCGGTCAGCGCTTCGAGCTCGAGGCGATGCGTGAGCAGGGCTTGACGGAGCGCGGTTTCTACCGCGGCTTCACGGCTGTTGCCCGTGACGAGTCGCGACACGTGAGTTTCGGGATCAAGCTTCTGCAGGACGCCGTGCGCGAGAACCCCGAGCGCTACGCGCCGCTGATCCAGAAGACGCTGGTCGAATGCCTGCCGTTGATCTCCGGCACCCTCGACCCGCCTGACCCGCGCTACGTGACGGACTACGGGCACACGGAGAGCGAGATCGTGGAGTTTGCCATCGAGTCTTTGAACAAGCGCCTGCGGGCGATCGGCATCAACCTCGCCGCTTGACTCCTAGCCCCGCCTGACCGCCCTCGCGATCTCCCTCTTCGCCTCCCGCTCGGCGATGGCTTCGCGCTTGTCGTACTCGCGCTTCCCGCGTGCCAGCCCAACCTCCACCTTCGCGTGGTTTCGCGAGAAGTACAGGCGCAGCGGGATGAGCGTGTAGCCCTTCTGCTTGACCTTGCCGATCAGGCTCGAGATCTCCTTGCGATGGAGCAGCAGCTTGCGCGGCCGCATGGGCTCGTGGTTCATGAGGTTGCCCTGGGCGTACGGGGAGATGTGCACGTTCTCGAGCCACGCCTCGCCGTTGTCGATCCGGACGAAACCGTCGCGCAGGTTGGCACGTCCGTTGCGCACCGACTTGACCTCGGTCCCGGTGAGCATCAGACCCGCCTCGTACTTCTCGTCGATGAAGTAGTCGTGATACGCGCGGCGATTGACCGCAACGTCGCGCTCGTCCTTTCTTTCAGGCATCGCCCAGGACCTGCCGCGCCGGCGCCGGCTTCTTGCCGGGCAGCTGGACGACATCGGGAACGTAGCGGTCGCCTTCGATGTGCCCGCTCAACACCTTCACGCGCCCGCGTGCGGTGGGCAGCGTTGCGCCGGGCCATGGTTGCAGGGCGCGCACGCGACGGTCGATCTCCTCGGCGCCCATCTCCCACTCGAGCTCGCCATCTTCCTTCTTCAGCCGAGGTGCCGGCGTCGCGCGCGTGTGCTCCTGCCCCACCACGCGCAGCTGCCCGAAGTTGGCCAGCGCCTCGACCAGGAGCTTCGCGCCCATGTCAGCGAGACGGGCGGTCAGCTTGGCCGCATCCTCGCGGGCGTCGATCGGTGTCGCCTGCACGGCCAGGATCGGTCCGTGGTCGAGCTGCTCGTCCATCCTCATGATGGTGACGCCTGTCTCGTGGTCGCCCGCGAGAATCGCGTGGGCGACAGGCGCAGCACCCCGATGGCGTGGCAGCAAGGAGGCGTGCACGTTCACCGCTCCCAGGCGCGGGATCTCGAGCACGGACCGCGGGATGATCTGGCCGTAGGCGACGACCACGAGCAGGTCAGGGTTCAGCGCGCGCAACCGTTCGACCGCATCTGAATCGCGAATCCGTTCCGGCTGATACACCGGCAGGCCGAGCTCCTGCGCGGCGACCTTGACCGGCGGCGGGTTCAGCTTCATGCGGTGGCCTGGGCGGTCGGGCTGAGTGACGACCAGAGCGATGTCGTGCCCCTGCTGATGAAGCGCTCTCAGCGACGGCACCGCGAAAGCGGCCGTGCCGGCAAAGACGATCTTGAAGGTGCTTTACCCCTACGCGGCCTCGACGGGGTCGTCGCCGCCCTCGCCGACGATCTCCTCGACGCGCCGCAGCGTGTCGAGGCTGGTCAAGCGGTCGGTGAAGAGCACGCCGTCGAGGTGGTCCAGCTCGTGCTGAAACGCGCGGGCTGTGAACCCGGAGGACTTGATGCGCACCTCTTTGCCATGACGGTTGCGTCCCTTGACGACAACCGTCTCCGCCCGCTCGACCTCGCCGACCCATCCGGGTTTGCTCAGGCAGCCCTCGAAGCCGACCTGCGAACCGCCCTTCTTGACCACCTCCGGGTTGACCAGGCCCCAGATCTGCTTGTCGTCGCCCTTGACCACGCATACGCGCAGGGCGACCCCGATCTGGTTGGCGGCCAGGCCGGCGCCAGGCGCGTCGAGCATCGTCTCGGTCAGGTCGTCGAGCAGGCGCTGGATGGAAGCGTCGATTCGGGCGACCTTCTTCGCCTTTTCGCGCAGCACGGGATGTTCGAAGGTGAGGATCGGACGGACCACGAATTGGATTTTACCCACGACCTGCAAAAACCTGGCGTGGTTACACGAGCCAGCGGGAGCGCAGCATCACGTCGCGGCCCTTGATCTCGTCATATCCGCGGTAGGCCTGGATGCGCGTCGGCCGCAGTCGGAAGAGCATCCAACCGTCGCCCGCCTCGCGGGGGTCCCAGCCCACCGCGGCGGCAAACCCGCTCGCAAGCGCGGTCGAGTCCTCGACCGCGCTGCTGTCGATCATCTGGGCGTCGATCACGATCGCGTCCGAGGGCGCGCCTCGCGCGACCTTCGCTGCCGGGTTCATGGCCAGGTTGCGCGCGGTCTTCGTCGTGCCCCGGGTCGCGATGACGAGCTCGTGGCCGTCCCACCACGCCGACACCGCGATGAGGTGCGGCCGACCGGCCACGTCGGAGGTCGCCAGCCACACGTCCTTCTGCTTTTCGAGCGCCGCCAGCACGTCCGCCTTCCGAGTCGCTGCGTCGCGCAATCGCGATGCCTCCCTATGTGGCCGGGTCCACGTCGTAGCTCCAGCCTTTGCCCCGCGGCGCGAGGTGCCGCGCGCGATCCAGACCGCTGCCCTTCAGCGTGACCTGCCAACGGTACTCGCCGCGCAGGCGGTGGATGAAAGCCGGTGAGGGACCCATGACCCGGATCCCTTCGATGCCATCGCGAAGCAACCCGGTCGACAGAGCCTCAGCGGCGTCGCGCGCCGACGACGCCGCGCGTGCGTCCTCGCGATCGGTGCGTGTCATCACGGCGAGGTCCGCAAAAGGCGGGAACACGAATGCCTTTCGCGCGGGGAGCTCCGCGGAGTAGAAGCTGTCGTAGTCGCCGGTGGCGGCGCATCGCAGGCTGTAGTGCTCGGGATTGCTCGTCTGCACGACGACCGACGACGGACGGCCGTCGCGCCCGGCGCGTCCCGCGACCTGCATCACCAGCGAGAAGGTGTTCTCTGCCGACCGGTAGTCGGGAAAGTGGAGCGGAAGGTCGGCGTCCACAACTCCCACGCACGTGACCGACGGCAGGTCGAGCCCGCGCGTGACCAGCTGCGTGCCGACGAGGATGTCCGCCCGACGCTCGCTGAAGGCCTCCCAGATGTGGAAGTACGAGTCGGGACCTCGCGCCACATCGCTGTCGAGCCGCAGGACACGCGCGTTCGGCCACAGCTTCTTGACCATCCCTTCGAGGCGCTGTGTGCCCATGCCTAGAGCGCGGATGTTCCGGCTGCCGCAAAAATCGCAGACCGCAGGCATCGCCCGTGCGTAGCCGCAGTAGTGGCACACGAGCCCGTCGATTTCGGCATGCTGCACGAGCGCGACCGAGCAGCCGAGGCACTGCACCGAACGGCCGCAGTCGCGGCACATGACAAATGTCGCGAGCCCGCGCCGGTTGAGGTAGAGGATCGTCTGCTCTTCGTTCTCCAGCGTCCGGGTGACGACCTCGACAAGCCGGCGGGACAGCGGCTGGCGGTTTCCTTCCGCCGCCTCGTCGCGCATGTCGATCAGCTCCACCTGCGCCGCGTGGCCGCTCACGCGTCGCGTCATGCGGGCGAGCGCGATCTCGCCCTGCGTGGCCTGGTAGTAGGTCGCCACGCTGGGCGTCGCCGACCCTGCAACCAGCTTCGCGCCGGTCACGGCGGCGAGCCGCCTGGCGACCCATCCCGCCTCGTAGCGCGGCGTCCGATCCTGCTTGTAGGCGGACGAGCCCTCCTCGTCGAGGCAGATCAAGCCCAGGCGCGGGATCGGCGCGAAGACGGCAGACCTGCTGCCCAGGACGACCTGCGCCTCGCCGCGGCGCGTCCGCCACCACTGCTGCGCCCGCTCCAGCTCGGTCAGCTGTGACTGCAGCACCGCGATGGGGACGCTGAGGCGCGCCCGGACGCGCTGCACCAGCTGAGGCGTGAGGGAGATCTCGGGGACGAGGAGCAGCACACGCAGGCCCTGGGCGAGGGCGCGCTCCGCCGCGGCCAGGTAGACCTCGGTCTTGCCGCTCGCGATGACGCCGTGGAGCAGCGTCACCGCGTTGGCTTCGATCACATCCAGGGCCGCGTTCTGTTCGAGTGTCAGCTGGGGCCGATCTGACGGCGCACCGGCGGGACCGGTGGCCAGCTCGAGCAGTCGGGTGTGACGGCGCTGCCTGGTGGAGGCTTCCGAGCCTGTCGAGCCAGAGGCGCGGATGCGCGGCGGCAGCATCGCCCGGATGCACTCGATCAAAGGCACCCAGTAGTGGTCCGCGACCAGGCGCGCCAGCGCGACCTGGTGCGGCAGGAGGAGCGGCTCGTTGCCCGCCGAGATGATCGGCTTCGTCTCCACCCCCGGCTCGTCGGTGCCGAGCGAGACGACGAACCCGTACGTGTCGCGGCGGCCGAATGGGACCGTCACCCGGTGGCCCGGGACGACCTCGACGCCTTCCGGCACGGAGTAGGTGAAGGTCTCCCGGCCGAGGGCGCGCGCCGCCTCGACCGCTACCTCCGCGTAGAGCAATCTGCTCCCTCGCCCCTCACCCTGACCCTCTCCACTGAAGGGGAGAGGGAACCCCGGAGAGCCGAGGCAGGATCGCGTCCAGAATCTTGTCGGCCATCTCGCGCTTGGTCATCTTCTCGAGCTCGTGCCGCTTCCCGTCGGCGAACAGCAGCACGCCCGCGTTGAAATCGCTCCCAAACCCGATGTCGCGCCGCGAGATGTCATTGGCGACGATCGCCTGCAGCCCCTTGCGCTTCATCTTCTCGACGCCTTTCTTGTCGAGGTCCGAGTCCTCGGCCGCGAAGCCGACCCGGTACACCCCCGCGAGATCTTTCTCCGCCCCAAGCGTCGCGACGATGTCAGGGATCGGGACCAGCTCGAGCGTCAGGCTCGGCGTCTCCTCGCGTCGGATCTTGCTCGGCGCGGTCTTCGCCGGCCGGAAGTCGCCGATCGCAGCGGCCATCAGCAGCACGTCCGCGCCGCGGAGCTGCGAGCGAAGCTCGGCCAGCATCTCCTCCGCGGTGTCCACCCGCTGCACGTCGATGCCGTGATGCTGCGGATGCGGGGCGGTCGTGACCAGCGTCACCTTTGCGCCGCGATCCGCGGCGGCGGCGGCAAGCGCGAACCCCATCTTGCCGCTCGAGTAGTTGCTGATGAAGCGGACCGGGTCGATGGGCTCGCGAGTCCCGCCCGCGGTTACAACCACACGCTTGCCCGCGTAGTCGTACCTGACACGAACGGCGTGGACCATCGCGTTGAAGATCGTCGCCGTGCTCGCCAGCCTCCCGGTCCCCACGTGGCCGCTCGCGAGGTGACCCGAGGCAGGCTCGACCACCGTGATGTCCCGGTGACGCAGCACGTCGGTGTTCTGCTGCACCGCCGGCTTCATCCACATCGCGTCGTTCATCGCGGGAGCGACGACGACCGGGCATCGCGCGGCCAGCAGCGTGGCGGTGACGATGTCGTCGGACCGGCCGCCGGCGATCCGCCCGATCACGTTGGCGGTGGCCGGCGCGACCAGGATGAGCTGCGCCCAATCGCCGAGGAACACGTGCGGCTCGGCCGCGCCGTCCGCACCGAATAGCCCCGTCAGCACGGGGTTGCCTGTGACGCCCTCAAACGTCGGCGGCCCGACGAACCGCGTGGCCGACGGAGTCATGGCGACACGCACGTCGCATCCGGCCTGGGCCAGCGCAGACGCGAGGTCGACGACCTTGTAGGCCGCGATCCCACCCGAGACGAGGAGAGCAATGCGCAGGCCGCGCAGCTCGTCGGGGACAGGGGTTGGGTCTAGAGGCATGGAGGTATGGCGCTAAGTTACGCGCCGCGGGCGTGCTCGATGATCTCGTGGATCTCCGCCGCCGCCCGCTCCACGTCGTCGTTGGTCACCACATGGTCGTAATCGGCGGCGCGCGTCATCTCGCGCTCGGCGATCTTGCCCCGTGAGGCCCTATCCTGCGGGGATTCGCTGCCGCGCCCGACCTTCCGCCGCTCGAGCTCCTGCTCCGACGGAGCGACCACGAAGATCGAGATCGCGTCGGGAACGAGGCGCCGGACCTGGTCCGCGCCCTGGACGTCGATCTTCAGAACCACGTCGCGGCCCGCGTTGCGCGCCTTCTCGACGCGGTCTCGGAACGTGCCGTACAGGTTGCCGTTGTACGTCGCGTGCTCGAGGAACGCGCCTTTCCGGACCAGCTCCTCGAACTCTTCCCGGGTCAGGAAGGTGTAGTTCTCGTCCGGCTTCTCGCCCTGCCGTGGCTGACGCGTCGTGCCCGAGACGGAGTAGATAAGGTTGCGATCCATCTCGAGGAGCCGCTTGATCACAGTGTCCTTCCCCACCCCCGACGGGCCCGAGATGACGATGAGAAGGCCTCGCTTCATCTCACCGACTCCCAGAAGTCCTGGAAGTCCGCCGGCAGCGCGGCCTCGAAGCTCATGTCGGTTCCGCTTCGCGGATGACGGAAGCGGAGCCGCCAGGCATGGAGCATGGGTCGCTCGGCACCAGGCTCGCGACCTCCATACTCCGCGTCGCCGGCCACCGGATGGCCCAGCGCGGCGAGGTGGACGCGGATCTGGTGCGTCCGCCCTGTGTCGAGATCACAGCGCAAAAGCGTATGGGTTTGCCTCTTCTCGACGACCGCGTACCTCGTGCGCGCGAACCGGCCTCCCGCCACGACAGCCATTCGCTTCCTTTCGCGGGGATCCCGGCCGATCGGACCTTCGAGCTCGCCGGCGTCGTCTTTCAAGCGCCCTCGCGCGATGGCGAGGTACGTCCTGCTCAGCGAGCGGTCCTCTAGCTGCGCGGAAAGCGACCGGTGGCTGACATCGTTGCGCGCGACCACGATCAGCCCAGACGTCCCCTTGTCGAGGCGGTGCACGATGCCAGGCCGGGCCGCGCCACCGACCGCAGACCAGGCGCCGCCGCGCCCGAGCAGTGCATGGACCATGGTTCCGGTGTAGTGGCCCGGCGCCGGGTGGACGACCATCCCCGCCGGCTTGTTGATGACTGCGATGTCTTCGTCCTCATAGACGATGTCGAGCGGGATGTCCTCCGCGCCGGCTTCCACGACGTACGCCTCGGGGATCTCGAAGTCGACCACGTCGCCCGCAGCCACGCGGTCAGCCGGGTCAGCCGGGCGGCCGTTCACCAGGACCAGGTGGCCTTTGATCAGGCGCGCGGCCGCGGAGCGGCTGAGCTCGGGCTCGTGCTCCGCAATAAAGCGGTCGAGCCTTGGTGCGGGGGCGGTCGCGATCAGGCGGTTGGCTTTCGTATCAAGTAGCTCGCGATCAAGAGGACCACGCCGACTGTGATCGCCGAGTCCGCGACGTTGAAGACGGGAAAGAAGTGGAAGTTGATGAAGTCGGTGACGGTCCCGAACGTGATGCGGTCGTAGCCGTTGCCCAGCGTTCCACCCATGATCAGGCCGAGCACCGCATCGGTCGCCGGGCTGCCTGGGTTCCGCGCGACGTAGACCGCGAGACCGATCGCGACCGCGATGGAGGCCAGGAGAAAGAATGCCGCGCCCGCCGGGGCAAAGCCGAATGCGGCGCCGGAGTTGCGCACGTTGGTGATGCCGACGAGGTGCCCGATGACAGGCACCTCCGTCCCATAGGCGACCTGCGCGGCGACGAGGCTCTTCGTGATCCGGTCGAGCACGAAGACCGCCAGGGCGACGGCGACGAACAGGATCCGACCGGTCGTTACGAGCTTCGCTTGAGACCGATCCAGATCTGTTCTCCTTCGAGCATCATCTGCTCCCCGTCGAAGCCGTCCTCACGGCCAGGCCCAAGCGTGACCGAAAGCGTCTCAGTCTTGATGTAGTCGGCGTGCCGCTCGACGGCCCGTGCAAGAAGCCCGTCAGCGTCGTACCGCGTGTCGATCCGGTCCTCCACGTTGAAGCCGAGCTTCTTGCGGCGGTCCTGGATGGCACGGACGACCTCGCGGGCGAGGCCTTCGAGCTTCAGCTCCTCGGTGATCACCGTGTCGAGCTTCACCTCGGGCGCGCCAAAGGTCAGGGTCTTCACGTTCAGCTCCTCGCGCACGATCGCCGCGATGTCCTCGGGCAGCGGCTCGCCGGGCAGCGCGATGCCCGCCAGCGGCTGGCGGACCTTGAGCCGTGCCGCGTCGCGCGCGGCAAGACCCGCCTCTACCGCCTGCCGGGCGCGCGCCATGGCCGTCTCGATGGCCGGGTCTTCGGCTGCCAGCCCCGAGGGGAAGTCGGTGAGGTGCACCGAGCGCTCGTCGGACAGGTTGCGGTAGATCGCGTCGGCGAGGAACGGCGTGAACGGCGCCATCAGACCGCACAGCGTGCGCAGCGTCTCGTAGAGGGTTTGGTACGCGGCGGCCTTGTCGCTGTCGGACTGCGACTTCCAGAAGCGGCGCCGCGAGCGGCGGATGTACCAGTTGGACAGGTCGTCGACAAAGCGCTGGATGCGGCGCGCCGGCTCGATCGCGTCGTAAGCGTCGAGCCCGCCGTTCACGCTCGTGACCAGGCCGCTCAGCCGCGAGAGCAACCAGCGGTCCAAAACGTGGCGCTGCTCGAGCGGCACGGCCGACGAGGACGGGTCGAAGTTGTCGAGCCGCGCGTAGGTGACGAAGAACGAGTAGCAGTTCCACAGCGGGATGAAGAACTGCTGCACCGTCTCGCGCAGCGTGTCCGTGCCGGTGCGGTAGTTCTCCCCCACCTGCGTCGACGTGAAGAAGAACCAGCGCACCGCGTCGGACCCGAAGTTATCGAAGAGGAAGTTCGGGTCGAGCACGTTGCCCCGCGACTTCGAAGCCTTCTTGCCTTTGGGATCGACGACGAGCCCAAGGCAGATCACGTTGCGATAGGAGTTCTGCTTGAAGAGCAGCGTCGAGATCACGAGCAGCGAGTAGAACCAGCCACGCGTCTGGTCGAGGGCCTCGGAGATGAAGTCGGCCGGGAAGGTCTGCTCGAAGGCCTCCTTCCCCTGGCGGGGGTAGCCGCGCTGAGCGAACGGCATCGCCCCGGAGTCGAACCACACGTCGAGCACCTCGGGGATGCGGCGCATCACGCCGCCGCACTTCTCGCACTCGAGCGTGACCCCGTCGATGAAGGGCCGGTGGAGATCCACGTCGTCTTTCAATCCCAGCTCCGCGGAGGAGCTGACGCAGCGCTTCTCGTCGCACCCCTCGCAGATCCAGATCGGGATCGGCGTGCCCCAGTAGCGGCTGCGCGAGAACTGCCAGTCGACGTTGTTCTGCAGCCAGTCGCCCATGCGGCCCGTCTTGATGTGCGCCGGCACCCAGTTCGTCGCCGCGTTGTTGGCGATGAGCTCCTCTTTGCGCTCGGTCGTGCGGATGTACCAGGCGTCGAGCGCGTAGTAGATGAGGGGAGTGCTGCAGCGCCAGCAGAACGGGTAGGTGTGGAGCACCGTATCGGCCTTGTAGAGGAGGCCCCGCTCGCGCAGGTCGTCCATGATCAGGGGATCGGCTTCCTTGACGTGCAGGCCGGCGAACTTGTCGACGTACGGCAGGAACTTGCCGTCGAGGCCGACCGTGTGCTTGAAGGGGATGCCCTTCTCCTGACAGAGACGCAGGTCGTCCACGCCGTAAAGCGCGGACGTGTGCACGACGCCGGTGCCTTCCTCGGTGGAGACGAAGTCGGCGTCGACGACGTACTGCGCGCGGCCCTGCTCGGGCACCGAGTATGGGTAAAGCGGCTCGTAGTCGAGGCCGACGAGGTCGCGTCCCTTCATCCGCTCGACGACGTTGGGCGACTCCATCAGCACGCTCAGGAGGGCCTCGGCGAGGATCAGGTATTCGTCGCCCTCCTTGACCTTGATGTAGTCCACGTCGTTGTCGACCGCGAGCGCGACGTTGCCAGGCAGCGTCCACGGCGTGGTCGTCCAGGCGAGGATCGAGGTGTTCGGGTCCTTCTTGAGCCGGAAGCGGATGTAGACGCTTGGGTCGGGCACGTTGTCCTGGTACCCGAGGTGCAGCTCGTGGTTGGAGAGCGGCGTCGCGCAGCGTGAGCAGTACGGCGCGACCCGGAAGCCCTTGTAGATGAGGTTCTGCTTCCACATCTCGCTGAGAGCCCACCAGACCGACTGGATGTAGTCCGGGGTCAGCGTCCAGTACGCGTGCTCGTAGTCCTGCCAGAAGGCCATCCGCTCGCTGAAGGCGACCCAGTCCTCGACGTACTGGTAGACGCTCTGCCGGCAGAGCTCGTTGAACCTCTGGATGCCGATCTCGTTCTCGATCTCGAACTTGCCCGAGATGTTGAGCTTCTTTTCGACCTCGATCTCCACCGGCAGCCCGTGTGTATCCCACCCGGCTTTGCGCTCGACGTAGAAGCCCTTCATCGTCTTGTAGCGGCCGAAGAGGTCCTTGAACGCGCGGGCGAGGATGTGATGGGTCGCGGGCTTGCCGTTCGCCGTCGGGGGGCCCTCGTAGAAGACGAAGCGCGGTTTGCCCTCGCGCAGGTCGAGCGATTTCTGGAAGGTGCCTTCGTCTTTCCAGCGCGCCATGAGCTGCTTTTCCAGCTCCGGGAAGCTGACCCTTTGCTCGACTTTTTCGAACACGGGCCTAGCGCGCGAGGTTGCCGACGATCGCGATCAGCAGATAGGTGGCGAGCAGCACGACCATCGGCGAGAGGTCGATGCCGGACATCGGCGGCAGGCGGCGCCGGACCGGAGCCAGGACCGGCTCGGTGATCTGCCAGGCCATCCGCGACACCGGATTCGTCGGGAACGGGCTGACCCATGAGAACACGACGCGAATCAGCATGATGATGATGAACACGTACAGCAGGGTCGTGAGGAGAGAGACGAGGGCGTTCATCTAGGCCGCCTCGGGCCTGGGCCCAAACAGGACCTGGCCCAACCGGACCATGGTGCTTCCCGCCGAAACTGCTGCTTCGAAATCGCCGCTCATACCCATAGAAAGGATAGGGAGCGATCTTCCCAGCCGTTCTTGAGCCTCGTCGCGGAGCCTGCCCAGCTCGTGGAAGGCGGGCGTTGGGTCGCCTTCCGTCGGCCCCATCGCCATCAGCCCCTGCAGGTCGAGATGCTTCGAGACCTCATCGATCAAGGCGATCGCCCGGTCTGGGTCGGCGCCGGACTTCTGGGGCTCCCGCGCGACGTTCACCTCGACCAGCACGGCCTGCTTCGCGTCGATCTGCGCGAGCCGCTCTGCAAGATGTAGCGAGTCGACGGACTGAATCAACGCGAAGCGGCCGGCGGCCTGGCGCACCTTGTTGGTCTGGAGGTGGCCGATCAGGTGCCACTTGGCACCGGGCACCGCGGCCATCTTGCCCAGCGCTTCCTGAACCCGGTTCTCTCCAAGGATCGTCAGCCCGGCGTCGAGCGCCTTCTGGCAGACGTCAGCGCCGAAGCCCTTCGTGGCGGCAACGATGGTGACCTCGTCCGGGTCGCGGCCGGCCCGCGCGATTCGTTCCCGCACCGAGGCGAGATTCTCTGCGACGCTCACCGCAGGGCGACGATCGCCCCGAACCTGCGTCCGTCGGGATGGCGGCGGTGCGACGGAAAGAGGTAGCTCTCCTTCGTGCACATGCCGATGTCGTACACGGACTTGACGCCGGCTTCTTCGAGCTGGGAGCGGTTGGCTGCCGCCAGGTCGAGCAGGAAC
>DATNMQ010000184.1:0-2565 GCA_035602465.1 Candidatus Sulfotelmatobacter sp.
TAGATGACCTTGCCGCCGCCATCAGTGGCCTCCTCATAGATGCCCTGCAGGCCTCCGGCTGTCCACGCAAAGGCTCTAAGGGAGGGGCTAAGTGGTGGAACAAGGAGTGTGATCAGAGGCGCAAGGAGTACCGTCAGCTCAGAAGACACGCTGCAACATCAGAGGATCTCAAGGCGGCCCAAAAGCAGTTCAAAGCTGCTGTCCGAAGGGCGAAAAGAGACTTCTGGAGGGACATTATCAGTGGTGCAACCACTGATAAAGACATCTTCAGGATCGTGAGCTGGCATCAACCACGGAATCAGCTACAGTCCCCTGCCCTACAAGTAGGAGACAGCGTCGTCTCCAACCCAGCTCAGAAGGCACTGGCACTGAGGAGGGCTCTGTTGGAAAGAAACAGCGCCGAAGACGACATTCCCGACCCGTGGACACCCACGGTGCCGCTCCGGGCCATCAGGTGGAGGGACGCTGTGCCCATAGATGAAGCTTACAAAGCTGTCTGCTGCATAGGAAACACCTCGCCTGGGGATGACAAGATCACAGTCCGGATGCTGAAAGCAGCCTGGACGGTGCCCGAAGTCAGCGCAGCCATCTGCCTTCTGTACCAAAGATGCCTAGACTTAGGATACCACCCACGGGAGTTCCGAAAGGCTCAAGTGGTCATGGTGCCAAAACCAGACAGAGACCCCAGCACCGTGAAAGGCTGGAGGCCTATCTCGCTGCTGTCGTGCCTTGGTAAAGGCTTGGAGCGGCTGATAGGAAGGCGCATGGCGTGGGCGACGGTACAAGGCCAGGTACTCCAACCGCAGCAAATAGGTGCCCTCCCCCGGCGATCTGCAGTAGACGTAGTAGCTGCCCTACTGCACGACATAGAGGCTGCAATGGAAAGGAGACAGGTGGCCACACTCGTCACCGTTGACGTGGAAGGTGCCTTTGACGCCGTACTTAGGAACAGACTACTTCTACGTCTGAGGGAACAGGGATGGCCTGACAACATAGTGCACTGGGCAGGCAGCTTCATGTCAGACAGATATGCATGTGTGCGGCACGACGGTGTCGTTACCAGTATGGAACCCCTATTCTGTGGATTGCCCCAAGGATCACCAGCCTCACCCATCTTGTACCTGTTATACACCGAGCCCATCCACCGACTGGGAGAGGAAAAGAGTCACTACGGGTACGCCGACGACTGTGGGATGCTGGCCATCGCTGACACCGTGGAGGAATCTACAAGGTTGGCCCAGGATATGCTCACCAGAGTCCTGACCTGGGGCGCCGAGAACGCGGTAAGCTTTGGTCCAGCAAAGACCGAGATCCAGCACTTCATGCTGCAAAGGCACAGGGGTCCACTGCCGAGAATACGTCACGGCTCCAGAGAAGTGGAGGCAGAGCCGGCTATGAGGTGGCTGGGAGTCTGGCTAGACCCCAAGCTAAACTTCAAGCGTCACATCGCTGAGAAAGCAGCCGCAGCCAAAAGGGTAGCCAATCATATTCGCGGGCTAAGTAAGGTGCATTCAGGTGCTCCACCGGCTGCAATCACGAAAGCGATGAAGGCCGTGGTTATCCCAAAGGCCCTGTTTGCCTCCGAAGTGTGGTACCCCGGTCGAACAAGGTCCTCGTTTGTGAGGAAGGGAGGACAGTTCCGCCAGGTTCGAACAGGCCTCCAGCACTCCATCAGCCTAATCCAGAAGGCTGTCAACCATGCTCTGAGAGGGTGTTTGCCAGTATGGAAAACAACCCCGCTACCGGCCCTTTATAGGGAGGCAAGTGTGCCCCCCGTCGAACTATTGCTTGACTCGGCGCGTGTGAGGCATGCCATACGCCTCCGCACGCTAGACAAGCAACACCCCCTAGTGCATAGATCAACGACTGCACGGACGACCAACGGCGCAACTGCGAGGCCCACTATCCTACAGTCCGCCATCACACTGGTCCAGGAATTCCCACGCCCAGTTCTCCAACAGGCTCACTACAGTGGCTCCTCCCATGAGACACCGACTATGGGCCTCAGTAAAGACAAAGCGGCGGAAGACTTCCAGCTGTGGCTGGTAAGACAGCCCCCCGACGATATCGTGGCATACTCGGACGGCTCAAAGCTGAACAGGTGGAGCTCGAAGGCTGGATACGGCTTTGCTGTCTTCAGGGGTAAAGAGCTAGTCGCCCAGGGAAAGGGGCAGCTCGCCTTTGCCGAGGTGTTCGACGCGGAAGCAGAAGGAGCGTGGCAGGCACTCCGCGCAGCAGTTGCCATTGCCGAACAAGCAGGTGGGCAGAGGCCCGACATCACTGTCTGCACAGACAACACAGGCATCGTTCACTCTGTGAACGGTACTGCATCAGCCAGCTCCCAGGCCGCCTTTCTGAAGTTCCAGCGCACAGCAGAACAATACAGGGGCAAAGCCACAATCAGGTGGGTGCCGGGGCACTCCGGCATCCCAGGCAACGAGCTGGCGGACAAGCTGGCGAAGGAAGGAGTGGAGGCTGAGCATGGCGCCCGCGTCATAAGCCAACCAACCCTAGCCTACGTGAAGAGGAAGGCGAAAGCCTCACGAACGAAAGCTTTCAGGCACT
>DATNMQ010000025.1:0-8478 GCA_035602465.1 Candidatus Sulfotelmatobacter sp.
CGGCAAACGCCAGAACGAGCGCCCAAACCACCCACGGGGTGAATTCGGCCCGGTACACCACCTCGGACCCGGTGCCCGACGGTCTGAATGTGCCTCGAATCTGGACTCCGGTCCTTCCGTACACGGCGAGCTGAAATCCCGCTTCGTCCGCGTGGCCAACGTACGAATCTGCGGACCGGTCCCGGTTCAGCCGCCTGCCGCACTCAGCGGGCGGGAAGGGCGCTTCAAATCGGTCCCATGACCCGATGACCATCAGCCACGAATTGTGATTCTCGGCTACGCCTGGGGGATCGGCTTTCGGATCCCGTTGTCGAGCACATAGTCGGCGACGATGTTTGCGCCCGCGCTCACGGTGACAGTCGTCGGTCCGCTCACGATCTGCATGTAAGTGTTGAACGTGACCTTGTACGTGCCGGGGTTCAGGTCGATCGAATAGCGGCCGTTGGCGTCGGTCGTCGTCCTGTCGACGGCTTGACCGTCCGTGAAGGTGATCTGTACTCCGCCCACCGCCCGGCCCGCGCAGGCGTTGTCGGCCGGCTGGACGGGTCCGCATGGGACCGAGATGACGTGACCGCTCACGTTGCCGGTGGACGGCGAGGGTGAGCTGCCGGGGAACTGGTAAGCGCCGCACGCCGCCACCAGCAGCAAGGCCGCGCCGAGAACCGCGTATCTCATACAAATCGAAACGCTCGAGGCGCTCGGCGGGTCACGCGGCCTGGATTGAGCTCCGCGGGCTCCGAGGTAGTGTTTGTGGGCGCGCTCCCGGGTGGCCAAGCGGTAAGGCAGAGGACTTTGGATCCTCGACCGAAGGTTCGAATCCTTCCCCGGGAACCAGATCTACAAGGGCATGGTGATCGTGCCCTCCTGGTCGGTGCGCCTCACATTCGGCGGGTAGCCGGTGGCGAGGCGGCCCGACGACCTCGACGCGATGAGCTGGGTTGCCGCGCTCGTCGTCGCGCGCTCGAAGTCCGGCGAAAGGAGGCTGCGGCCCCCGTTCGGCAGGAGCAGGTATGTGCACGGGCCGCGGATCCTCGAAGCAGCAATGGTCTGGGCATCCAGGTCGAGGTCGCTCGAGTCGCAGAAGCTGCGCCCGTCGGGGGCGACCACGCGAACCGCAAGGTCGGCCGCGCCCACCTGGTCGCCGGGCGCGCCCGCCTCAGGCGCGATGACCTGCAGCTCGAAGCCGGCCACCTCGATCGTCCTCCCGGCGCCGATGCGCGTAACCGACGCGCCGCGCGCGGTCGCCTCGAGCGCCGCGGTCCGCCACGCCGACCCCGTCAGGTCGGCGTCCGGGACGAAGACCCTCGCGGCCGATCGGTCGAAGCCGGCAAACCCGCCCCCGTGGCCAAGGCTCGGCGCGGTGATCACGATGGCGTCGAGGGATCGCTGCCACGGCGGCAGCTGGGCGCCCAGCTCGGCGTTGAGCTTGGCGGGGCTCGGACCCGCATCGATGAGAATGGCGCCGTGCGGCCCGCGCAGCAGCACGGCCTGCCCTTCGCCGACGTTCATCACGATCGCCTGCGGCGGCGCGTTGGCCCACATGGCGAGCGCGCCCGTCGAGATCATCAACGGGGCTGCGCACGCCGCACCGAACGCGATCTTTCGGCGAGAGCCTGAGGCTCGCGCGCCGGCGATCGCGGGCCCGAGCGCCGAGTAGTACGCGACGCCCATCCACGTCGAGAATCTCGGGATCGCGATCGAGGCCGCCGGCAGCCGCGCCAGCACGTACGCGACCTGCTCGACGTAGACGAGAAGGCCGGCGACCGAAATCGCGAGCAGGCGCCCGACGAACTCGGGCGCAGCGCTGAGCGCACCCAGGACCAGCCCGCACACGACGAGCGCGGGCAGGATCGGCAGCGTGAGGGCGTTGGCGATGGGCGCGGCTGGGGACAGGACGTGGAAGTCGGTCGCCATCATCGGCAGCGTCCCGACCTGCGCGGCGCACGTCACCGCGAAGGGCTCTCGCAGAACGCGGGGAAGGAAGCGAACCCGCTCGGCGACGGCCGGGGTGAGCAGGATTATCGCGGCCGTTCCGGCGAAAGACAGCTGAAACCCGACGTCCCACGCGTACTCGGGTCGCCAGCCGAGCATCGCCGCCGCGGCGACACCAAGCGAGGTCCACACATGCGACGGACGCCCGAGGTGCCCGGCCGCGATGGCGAGGCCGCCCATCGCCGAGGAGCGGATCGCCGCGGGCGTCGCGCCGCCGACCATCGCATAGAGGCCGATCAGGCCCATGGCGGGCAGCGCTGCGAAGCGGCCGAGGATGGGATTCAGCGCGCCCTCGACGATGCGGGCGAAGACCGCGACCTTGAGCCCGCTCAGGACGAGAAGGTGGATGAGGCCTGTCGCGATCAGCGCCTGCTGCAGCTGGGCGGGGATGCCCTGGCGAATGCCGAGCACGATCCCGAGCAGGACGGCGGCGTGCGGCGCCGGCAGCATGGCGTCCAACGCCGAGGTGAAACGCGCCCGAAGCCACCCGGGCAGACCGGCGAGTCCCTTCGCGCTGCTCGTGATGTCGAAGCTCGAGGCCTGCAGCTCCAGGTAGGCGTGGCGCTGCGCGAGATAAGCCCTGCGGTCAAAGGCGGGGAGGTCGCGCGGCAGCATCAGCCGACCCGTGGCCACGACCTCGTCGCCAAACGAGACCTCGGTCGGCCCGCGCCAGCGGACCATCAGGTTGCCGATGTCCGTGATCACGGTCGCGCCGGCGACGATCGCCGTCGGCTCGACGAGCACCTCTGCGCCGCCGCCCGCGGGGCGGCTGTCGTCGGCGACTCGCCCAGTGATGGAGACGGTCGTGCCCGCAAGCTGCGCCGCGCGCAAAGGAACCTGGGGATCGGCGGGCGGAAGCTCGGCGCGGCCCACGCCCAGCAGCGCGACCGCAAGCGCGAGGGCGACCAGCGCGGGGCGCAGCAGCAGCGCAAGCATCGCAACTGGGATGGCGAGTGCGACCGCGACCACCCCGACGACCGCTTGCGACGGGATGAGCACAACCGCCGCCGCGAGCGCGGCCGACCACGCGATGGAAAGGACCAGCGCCGGGTAGCGCGTCACAGCGTCAGGTAGCGGCGCACGATGACGTACTCCGCCTCGCTCATGCCGAGGATGTCGACCAGCTCGCGCGTGTTCTGGAAGCCGCCGAAGTTGGTGCGGTAGTCGATGCAGTCCTGGGCGAACACCTCGGTGAAGCCGGGCAGCGCCGCCAGCTCCTCGAGCGTGGCCGTGTTCAGGTTCGTCCGAGGTACGACGGTGCCCGTAGATGTTTTCGCGAATGGAACCTTGACCTGCTCGCCGTCCTTCAGGCGGCCGGCGAGATTCGGCACGCGCGACATGTCGGCGTCGGGGCTGAACCCGCCCGCCGCCGCGATCGCGTCGTACACGCGGTCACCCCGCGGCAGCCGGTAAAGGCCCGGCTTGTCGACCGCGCCGATGACGTCCACCAGCAGGCCGGGTTGGGCGGGCACGCCAAGAGCGGCATTGGCCTGCGCAGCGGGGCCGGCCTGCGAAGAAGAAGAAGAAGAAGAAGAGGATGCGGAGGACGCATACACCAACGCACCGGCGACCAGGGCCAGCACTAAAGTGATCGGCGCGCCAATCAACAAGAGTCGCTTCCAGCCGGGCACGAATCGCATGGCCCCGAGCGTATGAAGCGCGAGACCAGGTGGGAACCCAGCCTGTTAAGGGCCTTGTACGATCCCAACAGTGGCGCGGGGCACCAAAGGCACGGCGACCGCATTCCTCCTGCACGGCGAGGAACGATTCCTCGTCGACGAGCGGGCGCGGGCGATGCTCGATGACTGGAAGAAAGACCTCGTATCGGATTTCGGCCTCGACACGATGGAAGGCCAGGGCCTCACCCCCGCGCGCCTGCAGGACGCCGTCCTCCAGGCCCCGTTCCTAGATCCCTACCGCATCGTGCACGTCCGCTGGCTCCCCGCCAACAAGGCAGAGTCCGTGGCGAGCGCCCTCCAAGAGATTCCCCCCACTACGCGGCTGATCATCACCGTCGCCGGAAAGGTCGCCGCCTCCAACAAGACCGCGAAGGCGGTCACCGCCGCGGGCGGAACCGTGGAGGAGATGCAGCACCTCAAGGGCCGCGCGCTCACCGACTGGGCATCGAAGCGCGCAGTGGAGAAACACCAGATCACGCCCGCCGTCGCCGCGCAGGTCGTGAGAACCGCGCCGCCCGACCTCAGCATCATCGACTCCGAGCTCGCCAAGCTCGCCGCCTACCAGGCGTCGGGCCAGAAGTTGACCAGCGACGTCGTCCCGCAGCTGCTCGCGGGCGGCCGCGAGGACGAGATCTTCCGGCTCACCGACCACCTGCTGCCGAGTCCAACGAAGCAGGCATTCGAGATCGCGCGCAACCTGACCCGCGGCGGCATCCAGCCAACGTCCGTCGCCTACCGCATGGCGCGCCACTATGCGCTCGTGCTCGAGGTCAAAGCAAAGCAGGAGCGCGGCGAAACGCTGCAGCAGGTGCAGGACGACATGGCCGAGCACCGCTTCGTGATCCAGAAGGCCTATGAGGCGGCTCAGCAGGCCGACTCCGGAAGGCTCGAAGACGCGCTGAAAAAAATCCGCGACTACGAGTGGGAGGTCAAGTCAGGCCAGGTCGACGCCGACCTCGGCCTCGACGTGCTGCTGACCCGGCTCTAGAGCCCCGCTACTTCTTCTTGGCGGGAGCCGCAGCCTTGGCGGCAGCGGGCGCGGCAGCCTTAGCGGAGGCCGGCGCGGCCTTCTTGCCCTTGGCCGCGGGGGCGGGCGCCGGTGCGGCGCCGACGATCTTGGCGAGCTGGCGCGCCAGCCGCGACTTGCGGCGGGCGGCGTTCCGAGGGTGCAGGACCCCCTTGGCCCCGGCGCGGTCGAGGTGGCGGATCGCCTCGAGGGTGACCTCCGCGCGATCGTTTTCCTCGGACGGAGCCTCGACCAGGGCGCGCCGCGCCTTGACGACCATCGTCTTGACCGACGAGCGCACCGCGCGATTGCGCACCGTGCGCTTAGCGCCCGCGCGCGCCTGCTTCTTCGCCGAAGCGGTGCGCTTAGCCACGAACGAGCATCCGGAGGGAGAAGAAAGTCACGAAGCTAGGATTATAGGGGCCAGTGGAGTTCGAGCTCGGCGGCCGGCGCCCCAAGGTGCATCCGGACGCCTACATCGCACCGACCGCGGTCCTCATCGGCGACGTTGAGGTCGGCGCGGGCGCGAGTGTCTGGTTCGGCGCGGTCCTCCGCGGCGACGAAGCCACCATCCACGTCGGCGAGGGCGCCAACATCCAGGACAACGCGGTCATCCACTGCGCCGAAGACCTGCCGACCGTGATCGAGGCAAACGCGAGCGTCGGCCACTCCGCGCAGCTAGAGGGATGCGTCGTCGAGCAGGGAGCCCTGGTGGGGATGGGCGCGACCATGCTGCAGCGCAGCCGCCTCGGCCGGGGCTCGATGCTCGCCGCCGGCGCCGTGCTGCAGGAGGGTCAGCACATCCCACCCGGCCACCTGGCCGCGGGCGTGCCGGCAACCGTGAAGAAGCCGCTCGACGGGTCCTCCAAACACTGGGTCGGCACCGCGGCGCAGCACTATCGGGATCGCGCGACGAGATACCGAGCGCAGCTCCGGCCGATCGCAGATTGACGCTCGCGCTCCCGGCGCGGGCCAAGCTCAACCTCGACCTTTCGGTCGTTTCCAAACGCGCTGACGGATTCCACGAGCTGCGCACCACCTTTCAGGCGATCGACCTCCACGACCTGCTGCTCGTGTCACCCGCCAATGAGACCTCGCTCACAATCTCGGGTTTGAGCGTCGGCAAGAATGACAACTCCGTGAGCAAAGCCCACCAGGCGCTCGAACATGCCGCGCGCCGAAAGCTGCCCGCGGACATCCACCTGCACAAGCGCATCCCGCCCGGGTCCGGCATGGGCGGCGCCAGCTCGGACGCAGCGGCCGCGCTGCGCGCGTTGAAGGCCGTGTACGGGCTCGACGTCGACCTGCGCCCCATCGCCAACAACCTGGGCGCCGACGTCACCTTCTTCCTCCACGGCGGCCACGCGCGCGCGGAGGGCCGCGGCGAGCAGCTCACCAAGCTCGCGGCCGACCCCGCGTGGTTCGCCGTCGCCTGGCCGGGTTTCGAGCTTTCGACCGCCGCGGTATACGAAGCCTGGGACGAGGTGAAGGGCGAAGGACCGAACCACCTTCGTCGCGCCGCGGAGCACGTCGAGCCGCGCCTGACCGACTTCGCCAAGCGCCTGAACGGCGGATGGCAGATGACAGGCAGCGGTTCCGCGTTCTTCAAGCGGTGCGCGAATGAAGAAGAAGCCAGAAGCGCCACGAAAGGCCTCGACGGCTGGACCACCGTGACAAGCTCCATAGAACCGTGGGCGTAAGGAAAACCGCCGCCGTCTGGGCCGGCAAGGCGACCGGCACCCTGAGCCGCATCACAAAACGCGGCGGCGGAACCACGCTGCCCGGCGACATCGCCCGCGCCATCGACCCCAGGATCCTGACCCGCCTCACACAGGACCTGACCCACGGCTCGATCGTTGTCACCGGGACCAACGGCAAGACAACCACGGCGCGACTGATCAGCTGGCTGCTCGAGGGCGCGGGGCACCGCGTCGTCGCGAACCGCGCCGGCGCCAACCTCATCTTCGGCGTCACCACCGCGGCCCTGAACCGCGCGAGCACCGGCGGGCGCCTAAGAGCCGACTGGGGCGTGTTCGAGATCGACGAGGCAAGCCTGCCCAAGGCGGTCGAGGAGATAAAGCCGAAGGCGACGCTGGTGATGAACCTCTTCCGCGACCAGCTCGACCGCTATGGCGAGCTGGAGACGATCGCCAAGAAGATCGAGAAGGCCCTCACGAACCTGGATACCGATGCGAGCGCGATCCTCAACGCAGACGATCCGCGCGTCGCTGAGATCGGGCTGAACCTGCCGCGCAAACCGACGTGGTACGGGCTCGACGACACCAGCGTCGCGACGACAACATTGCCGCACGCCGCCGACGCGCGCACGTGTCCCAAATGCGGCTCGAGCCTGATATTCAGCGCCGTGTACGTCGGCCACGACGGCGTGTACGCGTGTCCAAGGGGCGACTTCGCGCGCCCGGCTCCGGACCTGACCGCGACGCAGATCGAGCTCAACGGCTTCGACGTGCTGGCCACGACCATCGAGGGCAACCGCATCGAGATCCCGCTCGGCGGCCTCTACAACGTGTACAACGTGCTGGCCGCGTACGCGGCCGCGCGGACGATCGGCCTCGAGCCTGAGTACATCGCCCAAAGGCTTCGCACCTTCAAGGCGGCGTTCGGCCGCCAGGAGCGCGTCGAGTTCCGCGGCCGGCACCTTATCCTCGTGCTCAGCAAGAACCCCGCAGGTTTCAACGAAACGGTGCGCACCGCGGTCGACCTCGCGCACGGGACGAATTTCATCCTCGGCCTCAACGACCGCAAGGCCGACGGCACCGACGTGTCGTGGATCTGGGACGTCGACTTCGAGCTTCTGAAGGACAGGGCCCAGGTGGTGATCCCCGCCGGCGTCAGGGCAAACGATCTGGCGGTGCGACTCAAGTACGCGGGCGTCGAGGCCGAGGCACCGCAGACCGACCCCGGCAAGGCTCTGGATCAGCTGATCAAGACCACCAAGGAGGGCGACGTCGCGTACGTGCTGTGCACTTACACCGCGATGCTCGACATCCGCGCCGAGCTGGTGAGGCGCGGCTGGGCGCAGCCATACTGGGAAACGTGACGACCTTCACAGTCGGGTGGCTGTACCCCGACCTGATGAACATCTACGGCGACCGCGGCAACATCATCACGCTGCTGAAGCGCGCGGAGTGGCACGGCTTCGAGCCGAGGCTCGTCGAGCTGGGCCGCGGCGCGAGCGAGCAGATGGCCGACGTCGACGTTTTCTTCTTCGGCGGCGGGCAGGACCGCGAGCAGGCCCTGGTCTACAACGACCTGCTCGAGTACAAGCGGGAGCCGCTGGAGAACGCTGTGAAGGAAGGCGCCCAAGTGCTGGCCGTGTGCGGCGGCTACCAGCTGCTCGGCCATTACTACCAGACGGCTGAAGGCGATCGGTTCGACGGCATCGGTCTCATCGACGTGGCGACCGAGGCCGGCACCAAGCGGTACATCGGCGACGTCGTCGTGCAGACCAGCATCGAAGGCCTCACGCCAGACACGCTCGTCGGATTCGAAAACCACAGCGGCCGCACCTTCCTCGGCAAGGACGTCAAGCCTCTGGGCAAGGTGCTGATGGGCAAGGGCAACAACGGGTCGGACAAGACCGAGGGCTGCGTGCAGGGCGGGGTCATCGGCACGTACCTGCACGGGTCGCTGCTGCCGAAGAACCCGCACCTCGCGGACTACCTGATCAAACGGGCCCTCACGCGACGGGGCGTCGCCGACCTTTCGCCGCTCGACGACTCGGCGGAGCTTGCCGCGCACGGCTGGATCCTGCAGCGCGCACAACGGCAGTAGTCCGGG
>DATNMQ010000050.1:0-48488 GCA_035602465.1 Candidatus Sulfotelmatobacter sp.
AGCGCGGTCCCTCCACCCAGTCCGAGGACCACTCTGCCTCTCGGGCTGTCGAGCGCGCGGGCGCCGGCCTCGATGTCCTCGATCCCGGGATTGGGACGCAGGTCGGAATAGACCTCGACCTTGAGACGCGCCTCGACGAGCAGGTTGGTGATCGACGCGCACAGGCCGCTGTCGACGAGGCCTTTGTCGGTGACGATGAAGACATCCGTGGCGCCCAGCTCGCGGATCTCCTCCGCCAGCTTCGCGATCGAACCCGAACCGAAGAAGGTGCGCGCGCCGCTGCCGATCGCGAGCTGCTGCGAGTACAGGTTGTGCACCGCGCTCAACGGAGCAGGTACCGCGAAACCTTCTCCTCGTCCAGAACCGCGCCGAGCCCGGGTTGCTGCGGAACGGCAAGGCACCCGTCGGGGCTGATGCGCAGCGGCTCGACGAGAAAGAAGTCGCGACGATCAGGCGTCCAGCCGGGCGGGTCGAAGGGAAACTCGAGAAACGGCCCGCCGCCCACGCCGGCCGCCACGTGGAGGTTGGCCAGCACGCCGATCCCGTTCGTCCACGTGTGGGGTGTGAACCAGAGGTTCTTGAGCAGCGCGAGCTCCGCGATGAGGCGCGCTCGGGACATGCCCACGGCCAGCACGACGTCGGGCTGATACACGTCGAGCGCGTCTGCGTCGAGGTAGGCGAGCAGCTCGGGAACCGTCCGCGTCATCTCTCCGGCCGCGATGCGGCAGCCTGTCTCCGCGCGCAGCCTGGCGAAGCCTTGCACGTCCGCTCCGGTGAGCGGCTCCTCCACCCACAGGACGCCGAGCTCGGTCAGCTCCTCCACCGTCCTGCGCACAGAGGCCGGGTCGAGCGCGGGCGCGACGTCGCCCGGCATACGCCAGGCCTGGTTCATGTCGACCATGACCTCGAGCGACGAGCCCACCGCCTTGCGCACGGCGCGCACCGTTTCTATGCCATCGCGCAGCCTCTCGCGGACAAAGCGGATCTTCATCGCGCGGAAGCCCATCTCTTTCAGCTGCAAGGCCGACTCCGCCCGCTCGGCGGGCGGCCTGATCTCGCCGCACGAGGCGTACGCGGGGAGCACGGTGGTCGAGCCGCCGAACAGCACGGACACCGGTTGGCCGGTGACCTTGCCCGCGATGTCCCACAGGGCCGCTTCCAGCGGCCAGTACCGGCCGGCGTGGAAGGCGATCGTCTCGAGCGCCAGCACGTGTCGCGCGATGTGGAGCGGGTCCTGGCCGATGAAGAGATGGGCGAACGCCTCGAAGCCGTCCATGGTGTCGCCCGAGCCGATGCCCGTGATTCCCTCGTCCGTCTCGACCCGCACGATGGTAGCGTCGAAGCGCGCGCGCGGGGCGGGGTCCCATGCCGCGAAGAACGGCGGGTCGAGTGGAAGACGCAGCCGCTGCAGTCGGATCGCGGTGATCTTCAAATCACTCGCCTCGGTAGTAGCCGTTGGACGCGTGCTCGCGCCGGGCGGCGACCTCGCGGACGAACTGCGCGTCGCGGTCGGTCAGCGCGTCCGCAACAGCGGCCCGCGTCGCCGCGCGGTTGGCCTTGCGCACGGCGGTCTCATCGGCCGCGGCTGGATCCACCCACACGGCGACGAGCAGCACGATCGAGCTGGCGATCCCGGGGTCGATGGCGCCGTCGGCGACCGCGTCCAGCACACCCTGCGCGATGCCGAGCTGCGCCGCGCCCCACGTGATGCGGTCGAGCGGGTCGTGGCCGAGGGTCACCTTGTTGACCACGACCGTGACTGGCCGCACGAGCACTCCGGATTCGACCACGGCGAGAAACGGCACGTGACCGGGCCGCGGGGACGCGAGCGCGCCGATGATCGCGGCGGCGGTCGGCGAGCCTCGCTTGGCGATGACCAGGTTGATGTGGCTGCCGTCGGGCACGGTGCCCGACCACGCCTCGCCGATGCGTCCGTCCAGCTCGTCGGGGCTCATGGCCATCAGTTCGGCTGCAGCACCGCGCGCACGGCCTGACCTGTGCGCACGAGCTCCAACGCCTCGGCTGTCCGAGCCAGCGGCAGGCGGTGCGTGACCAGCCGCTCGAGCGGAAGCCTGCCCTCCGCGTGGAGCCGGAGGATGTTCGGGAAATCGCGCTCAGGCCGCACGGATCCGTATGCACTTCCCAGGACTCGGCGCTCGGACCTTGGGATCTCGATCGCGGGCAGGGGAAGGATCGCGTCCGACCGCGAGATGCCGATCAGCACCGCCGCGCCTCGCTTCCTGCACGCGAGAAATGCGGCGAGCATCGCCTCCGGGCGACCCGTGGCCTCGATGGCGTAGTCGACTCCGCCGCCGCTTGCGTCGCGGATCGCCTCGGCGGTCGCCTCGGCGGTGCCGGACCAGCGCACCGTCGCGGTCGCGCCGACATGTTTCGCAAGCTCGAGCTTCTGCTCCGAGAGGTCGACCGCGATCACCGGCGACGCGCCGATGGCAAGCGCTCCGAGGACCGCGCTGAGGCCGACTCCACCGCACCCGATGACCGCGACGCGCTCCCCGGGCCGCACCCCGGCCGTGTTCCAGACCGCGCCGATGCCCGTCGACACGGCGCAGCCGACGAGCGCCGCGACGTCGAAGGAAACGTTGTCCGGGATCGGGATCACGCAGCGCTCCGGCACGACCGCGGCCTGGGCGAACGTCGAGAGGTATGAGTAGTGATAGATCGGGCCCTTTTCCCACGACAGTCGCGGCGTGCCGTCGAGCAGACCACCATGGCTCATGCCGGTCCAGGCGATGCGGCAGAGGTGCGTCAATCCGCGCACGCATTCCTCGCAGCGACCGCAAGACGGCATCCACGACAGGGCGACGTGCTGTCCGACCTTCAGCTGCACGCCGCGGCCGACCGTCTCGACCACTCCGGCGCCCTCATGACCGAGCACGGCGGGGCATCGCGTGGCCGACGTCCCGTCCACGGCGTTGAGGTCGCTGTGGCACACGCCGCTCGCATGGATGCGGACGAGCACCTCGTCGGGGCCAGGCGGGGCGAGGTCGACCTCTCGCACGACGATGTCCGCGCCCGTGTCGGGCAGCACGGCCGCGGTGATCCTCACCCGGCCTCCTTCGCGGCCTCGGGTTTCTGCAGACGGCGCAGCTCCTCGATCGGGATGTGGCAGCGGATGAAGTGACCCGGCTCCTCCTCCGCGAGGGGCGGCTGCTCCTGCTCGCAGATCGCGCCGATCTTGCGCGGGCAGCGCGTGTGGAAGACGCAGCCGGAGGGCGGCTTGGCCGCGCTGGGCACGTCGCCTTCCAGACGGATCCTGTGCTCCTCGCGCACCTCCAGGCTCGGCGCGGACGAGAGGAGGGCTTCGGTGTAGGGGTGGTGCGGCGCGTTGAAGACGACGTCGGCGGGACCGACCTCCATCAAGCGGCCCAGATACATCACGCCAATGCGGTCGGAGATGTACCGGACGACCCCGAGGTCGTGCGAGATGAAGATGTAGGAGAGGTTGCGGTCGCGCTGCAGGCGGACGAGAAGATTGAGGATCGCGGCCTGGACCGAGACGTCGAGCGCCGAGGTCGGCTCGTCGCAGATGACGAGGTGAGGTGCGCCCGCAAACGCGCGCGCGATGCCCACGCGCTGCTTGAGGCCGCCTGACAGCTGGCGCGGCAGCGCATCGAGCAAGGCGGCATCGAGTCGCACCGATTCGGAAAGCTCGATGACCCGGCGTGCGCGCTGCTCGCCATGCACTCCCGTCAGCTTGGTGAGCGCCCGGCCGAGGATCTGACGCACCGGGTGACGGCGGTTCAACGACGCGTCCGGGTTCTGGAACACGATCTGGATCGCGCGCACCTGGTCGCGCGAGCGCTGGCCGACCCTGCCGGCCAGGGCCTTGCCTTCGAGGCTGATCTCGCTCCCCGCGTCGGGCACGCCCAGGCCGACGACGCTGCGAGCGAGCGTGGTCTTGCCGCTTCCGGACTCACCGACGAGGCCGAACACCTCGCCGGCGGCGATCTCGAGGTCGACCCCCGCGAGGGCCTGGAACGAGCTGCCCTGCTGCCTCATCGTGCGCCGCAGGTTGTGGATCGACAGCACCGAGCGGCCCGTTTCCGGGACAGGGGGACGCGGAACCATGTCGCGCTCCGCGCGTGGAAGCGTCTGCGCGATGTCGGAGAAGTGGCAGCGGCTCGAATGTCCCTCTCCCACCGGGTCGAGTCCCGGCTCCTTCTGGCGGCAGATGTCCTTGGCGAGCGCGCAGCGGTCGGTGAAGACGCAGCCCTTGACCGTCGCGCCGATGCCGGGAGGAAAACCCGGAATGGTGTCGAGCGCGCCGAGCTCCTTGCTCAGACCCCAGCGCGGGATGCACCGGAGCAGCCCGACCGTGTAGGGGTGGCGCGGGTTGGTGAGCAGCTCCCAGGCGGGGCCCTCCTCGACCATGCGGCCGGCGTACAGGACCCCCACGCGGTCGCACATCCGCGCGATCACGCCGAGGTTGTGGCTGATGAACAGGACGCTCGTGCCGAAGGTTGCGCGCAGGTTGCGGATCAGGTCGAGGACCTCGGCCTCGACAGTCGCGTCGAGCCCGGTCGTCGGCTCGTCGAGGATGAGCAGGGTCGGGTCCGAGGCAAGAGCCATCGCGATGACGACGCGCTGCTGCATGCCGCCGGAGAGCTGATGGGCATAGCGGCTCATCACGCCGGCGGGGTCTGAGATCTGGACCTGGCGCAGCATCGCGAGCGCGCGCTCGCCCGCCTCGTTCCTCTTCACGCCCGCGGTGACAAACGACTCGATGAGCTGGTCGCCGGCACGGATGGTAGGGTTCAGAGCCGTGCCGGGGTTCTGGTAGACCATCGACACCGCCTTCGCGCGCAGCTCGCGAAGCTCCTCGCCGTCCATCGCCAGCATGTCCCTGCCGTCGAGGACGATGCTCCCCGACGTGATCTTCCCGTTGCTCGGGAGGTAGCGCATCGCGGCATAGGCCACGGTCGACTTGCCACATCCGGACTCACCGACGAGGCCGTAAGACTCGCCGCGGTTGATGGTGAAGGTCACGCCGCGGATCGCCTCTCGGTCGCGCCCGCGCACCGTATAAGCCAGCCTCAGGTCGGTCACCTGCAGGGCGGGCGTTTGCAGCATGCTCATGCTTTCAGCGCTCGAGGACTCGGGAGAGTCCGTCCGCGAAAAGGTTGACCGCGATCACGACGCTGGCGATCGCCAGCGCCGGGAACAGGACCGGCCACCAGAAGTTGGCGATCAGATAGGTGTACTGCTCGGCGATGGCGAGCCCCCAATCGGGTGCCGGCGGCGGGACTCCGAAGCCGAGGAACGACAGCGTCGCGATGGCGAAGACCGCGTACCCGAGACGCACGGTGAACTCGACCAGGACCGGTCCCATCACGTTGGGCAGGATCTCGACGAACATCACGTAAGGCGCGCGCTCCTGGCGCAGCTTCGCCGCCTCGACATACTCGAGCTGCGCCTCCGACAGGACCGCGGCACGCACCGTGCGCGCGATGATCGGCGCGAACCCGAATCCGATCACGAGGATGACGGTGGTGGTCGAGGTCGGGAATGCGGCGAGGACGAGCAGTGCCGTGACGATGGTCGGGAGCGCGAGGAAGGCGTCCGTGATGCGCATCAACACCTCCTCGACTATGCCGCGGAAGTAGCCCGCGACGAGACCGATCGCCGTGCCGGCGACGGTGCCGAGCAGCGTGGCCAGGGGCGCGGCGATCAAGATCCCGCGCGACCCGAAGATCACGCGTGAGAGCACGTCGCGACCCAGCCCGTCGGTGCCGAAGCGGTGCGCGGCCGACGGGGGCAGCAGCTTGTGCAGTATGTCCGGCTGCAGCGGATCGTACGGGGCGATTCTCGCCGCGAAGATCGCGCAGAGGATCCAGAACAGGATCACGCCGACGCCGATGAGCAGGCTCGGCGTGCGCAGGGCGAGGCGCAGCCGTTCGACCCACGCCTGGCGGCGCGCGCTCGCCGCGGTCTGCTGTCGCGGGAGGGCGGCGACCGCGCTCATTCGCGACCCGCCAGGCGGATGCGCGGGTTCAACAGCGAGTAGCTGATGTCGGCGAGGAGCGTCGCGCCGAGGTACACGATGCCGACGGTCATGACTCCGGCCTGGATGAGCGGAAAGTCCTTCTGCGAGACCGCTGTGTAGAGCAGCTGGCCGATGCCCTGGTAGTTGAACATCGTCTCGATGACGACCAGGCCGCCGATGAGGTAGCCGGTCTGCGTCGCCACGACCGCGATCGTCGGCATGAGCGCGTTGCGCAGCACGTGGCGGATGACGACGGTGCGCCAGGGCAGGCCTTTGAGCACCGCGGTCCGTGTGTAGTCAGACTCCAGCGCCTCGATCATCCCCGCGCGCGTGATGCGGGCGATGTAGCCGAAGAGCACGAGCACGAGCGGAAGCGAGGGCAGGATCAAGTGATAGATCTGGGTCAGCGGGTCGGCGTCGGCCGGCACCTGGACGCTGATGGGCAGGACCTTGAGGGTGACGCTGAAGACGAGGATGAGCACGATGCTGGTCACGAACTCGGGCATCGCGGTCGCGGACAGCCCACCGACCGTGATCACTCGGTCGAGCAGCCGGCCGCGCCGAAGCGCCGCCACGATCCCTCCGAAGATGCTCAGGGGCACGACGATGACGAAGGCGACCGCGGCGAGCTTCGCCGAGTTGCCCAGGCCGCGCAGGAGGAGCTCCGACACCGGCACGTGGAAGGACAGCGACATGCCGAGGTCCCCGTGGACGAACCCGCCGATCCAGCTCAGGTACTGAACCAGCAGCGGCCTGTCGACGCCGAGCGAGTGGTCCAGGGTGACGACGGCGCGAGGGTCGGCGAACGGACCCAGGATCCGTTTCCCCACGTCGCCCGGGAGGGCGTGGGACGCCAGGAAGATGATCACGGACAGCACCCACAGCGTCACCAGCGCCAGCGCTGTGCGCCGGGCCAGGAAGCGGAGCAATCCGTGACTCTCTGGGCTAGGAGGTGATGCCTGCTAGACGGAAGTTGACGTGACCCATGCCGGTCGCCTCGACACCCGCGACCTTCTTCTTGACCGCGACCAGGTGGTCGTAGTTGTACGGGATGACCAATGGAGTCTCATCGAGCAAGAGTTGCTCGATCTTGCCTGAGGCCGCCTTCTGCCCCGTCAGGTCGACGGCCTTCACGTAGTCGTTGTAGTAACCGTCGTAGGTCGTGTTGGCGAAGTGCGCCGCGTTCCACGTGCCGGTCGACAGCAAAGGCGCCGAGAGGAACGTGTTCGGCACGCCGCGGTGTCCGTAGTCGGTGATTCCCATCGGCGAGTCGAGCCAGTACTTGTCGTAGTAGGTGCCCGAGTCTGTGATGTTGAGGGTGATCCGGATCCCGACCTGTGCGCCCGCCGAGACGAGCAGCGCGGCGAGCTGCGGAATCTCCTGGACCTGCTCGGTGTAGAGCGTCACGTCGACGCCGGATGACTTCCCGGCCTGGGCCATCAGGCTCTTGGCCTTGGTGATGTCAAGCGCCCGCTGGGCCACCGACGTGTCGCTGGAGGGATACATCTTGAAGAGCGGGTGGTCGTTCGCCAGCTGCGCCTTGCCGTTCCAGAGGCCGGTGATGATGGTCGGGCGGTCGATGGCGAGGCCCATCGCCTGCCGGACGAGCTTGTCGTTGAACGGCGGCTTGTCGACGCGCAGGTGGACCTGGCGGTGTGCGGCGCTCGGGATGTCGATGACCGTCGTGTTCGCGTCGGTCAGCAGCGACAGTCCGTTGGCCACCGAGAACTGCGTGTACACGTCGAGGCTGCCGGCCTGGAACGCAAGGATCGCCGACGGCTCGCTGGCGTAGAACTTGAAGTCAAGCCCGTCGAGGTAGGGCTGGTTGTTGGGGTCCCAGTAGCTCGGGTTCTTGTCGAGGGAGACGTGGTCGTTGACCACGTAGTCCTTGAGCTTCCAGGGACCCGTGCCGATGAAGGTCTTGTCCCAACCGCCGTTGTAGCTGGCGGGCAGGATGATCGCGTTGTAGTTGTCGCTGCTGACGAGGTACGGAAAGTTTCCGTTCGCTGAATCCAGCGTGAACTTCACGGTCTGGCTGTCAACCTTGCTCACGCCGCTTGGGGACAGCACGCCCTTGAAGTTCGACAGCGCGTTGTTGCCCTTCGTGGTCGGGTCGGCCAGGCGCTGGAAGGTGGCGACCACGTCGTCGACGGTCATGGTGGTCGAGCCGTCGTTGTACTTCACGCCCTGGCGGATCTTGAACGTCCACTCGGTGCCGGCCGAGTTCGGCGTCCAGCTGGTGGCCAGGACCGGGCGCAGGTGCAGGTTGCTGTCAGACCAGCAGAGGTACTCGCCGCACTGGCCGATGATCGTGAGCCGGCCGAGGTCGTTGGTGAGGATCGGGTCCATCGCGCCCGCGGGGGTCTGATGCCCGACGTTCAGGCGGCCTCCCTTCTTGATGCTGCCGCTCGTGGTCGTGGTGGTGCCCGTCGCGCAGGCTTCGAGCACGACGGCGAGCACGGGCATGCTGAAACCGATGACGGTGGCGTAGCGGATGAACTCGCGCCGCGAGACACGACCCGCGATGAGCTCGTCGATCGCGTTGTTCTCGAGCGCGGTCCGCCCCTTGCGAACCTCGTCCAGGCGACGCTGGGCCTCTCTGTCCATTGAATGCTGCCTCCCCAAAGTGACTTGCCCGCGCACTTCGGCGCGGAGCGGCTGGCGGAACGCCAACGCGTTCCATATACGGTTCTATGATCCGACGATCCGGGCCATCTTCTCCCGCCTGGGGATTGTTGTCAAGTAGGAAGTTGTCGCCTTGACAGCAGGTCGTGACCAGACCAACATTCAACCTGGTGAATGCAGTTCCACAAGCGGAACACATCGAGCCCCGGTCGCCGGGCGTCCACGCCGCCCTTTCCGTGCTCGAGGCGCTGGTCGCGCGTGCCCCCCTCGGCCTCAGCGACCTGGCGGCCGAGCTCAAGATCCCCAAGAGCTCGCTCTATCGAGTCTGCGCCGTTCTCCTAGAACGCGGCTGGCTGCTCCGCAATTCCGACGGACGATACGCGCTCGGAATCCGGGCCTTCGGGCTCACGGCCCAGTCCGCCGAATACCCCATCGTGCGCGCCTTCCGGGGCATCGCGGCGGATCTTCTGACCAGGCACAACGAGACCGTCTGCCTCGCCGTCCTGGACAGCGACGAATCGACCTTCATCGCGATCGAGGAGACGACCCACCCAGTCCGGCTCGTGACGCATGTCGGCAGCAGGACGCCCGCGTTCGCGTCGGCAAGCGGTCGCGTGATCCTGGCCGATCGCTCACCGGGCGTGGTCACCGCGCAGTTCGCCGGGCGCCAGCTGGTGACACCCACCGGGCGCCGGCTGCGCGACGTGAACGAGCTGCTCGAGATCCTGCGCCAGGTCCGCTCCGCGGGCTACGCCGAGAACCGCGATGAGACAGCCGTCGGCCTCCACGCGATATCGGTGCCGGTGCGCAACGCAGGCGGCTCGGTCCTGGCGGCGCTGACGATGTGCGTGCCGACATCGCGCATCACGCCGGCCAGGCGGCAGGCCTTGATCGCGGACCTGGTGGATGCCGGCCATCGTTTCTCGGAAAGCGTCGCGCCGCTGGCGGCGTGGAACGCGACGCGCGCGGGAGCCGCGGAGCTAGTCGCTCCAGCCGAGACGAGCTGAAACGGCACCGGCCTCGGCCGGAAGCGACGTGCGCATCAACCCCAACACTGCTTCGTGGAAGACGTTCGACGGCGTGTCGGGTCCGAGCGTCGCGAGCTCCGCATCGATCATCCGCGAGACGGCGCTCGCCCCGACCCCGAGCTGCCCCGTTTGTTCGCGTCCTTTCAACACGTCGCGCGCGAGGAGGAGCTCGACCGCGAGGATCTGCTCGAGCCGCTCCAGCGACTCGTCGGTGCGCTGAACGCTGAGCGGCGCCCCCGTGGCGTGGTCTTCGATCTCGAGATCGAGCGGGACGACGTCGAGCGTGGCCGGGCCGGCGAGCTGTCGCAACGCCGCGGTGGCGGACGCCGCCGCGTAGCGGAGGGACGTCCCGCGCCGGTCCCCCGACGATCCCCACACGGAGCGGTTCGGGTCGGCGGGCTTGCCCTCGTAGGAGGCGAAGGTGGCGGACCACAGATGATTCATGCGCCGGTCGCTCAGCTGGCCCGCGTGCGCCAGCGCAGGCCGCAGCGCGTCGAACGCGAGCGCCAGCAGCATCGGGTGGAAGTTGCCGTTGCTGATCAGCCGGCGCTCACGCCGCGACACCAATGGGTTGTCGGTCATGGCGTTGAGCTCCGTCTCGACCGAGCGCCTCGCCAGCTCGACGAAATCCCACAGCGCGCCGTGGACCTGCGGAACGACGCGAAACGAAAGCGGGTCCTGGATCGAGCGCTTCGGATCTTCGCGGTGGATGCCGCTTTCGCGCAGCAGGGCGCGGATGTGGTCGCTGACGATCTCCTGTCCGCGCACGCCCTTGGCCGCCGCGACCTCGGTGTCGAACGGCGACGTGTTGCCCGCTATCGCCTCGAGCGAGAAAGCGCCTGCGATGTCCCCGACCTCGAGCGTTCGCATCGCACGCTCGACGACGAGCGCGCCGTGTCCGACGGAGATCCCGTTCGCCGACATGAGGGCCAGGCCGTCCTTCGGCTCGGGCACCAACACCGCGATTTTGGCGCGCCGAAGCGCCGCCCCTCCCGGCATAGTCTCGCCGCCGAGCTCCGCCTCGCCGCGCCCGATGGCGACGCGGGCGATGGCGGCCATCTGGGCCAGGTCCGATGCGCCCACCGAGCCAAAGCTCGGCACGACCGGATGGACGCGCGCGTTGAGCATCGCCACGTACGTCTGGGCGCACGCAAGGGTCGCCCCGGCGCCTCCGCGCGCGATGCCGTTCACGCGCGCCGCCATCGCCGCCCGCACCACCTTGGCCGGCAGCGGCGGGCCGATCGCCCCCGCGTGCCCGTCGATCATGGCCTCCTGCAGCGCCCTTAATTGGTCATCTGGAAGTCGTGTGTTCTTCATGTGCCCGAGCCCGAGGTTCAGCCCGTACGCCGCGCGCCCGCTCGCGAGCACCGTTTCCACGACGGCGCGACTGTCCTTGATGACGTCGACCGCGTCAGGATGCAGCTCGATTCGCGCCTCGCCGGCCACGTCGAGCAGCTCGCTCAACCGCATGGGCCGAGTGGTCACCGCAATCGTCCGCGCTGCCACGTCTGGATGCTAACAGCCAATCCTTCTCACGATGTGAAAATCAGTGCTAGGATGCGCGGCTAGCAGGTGACCGTGGCAACCGCATGCTGAAAAACCAGGATCACGACCTCGTGGTCGCGGGCACCCTCGCCCTTCCAGGCGACCGCCTCGTCGAGGGCGAGGTCGGGATCCGCGAAGGCCGGATCGCAGCCATCGGCGAGCAAGGGGCGCTGGCCGGCGAGAAGAGGATCGAGACAAAAGGCCTTGTCCTGCCCGGCGTCGTCGACGCCCACGTGCACACGCGCAGCGAGCCGGAGGAAGGAATCACCCGCGCCACGACAGCGGCCGCCGCCGGCGGCGTGACCACCATCGTCGACATGCCCTACGACGACCCGACACCGATCACCAACGTGAGAGCGTTTCTCGCCAAGACCGCGGCGGTCGCGCGCGAAGCCATCACCGACGTCGCGCTGTGGGCGACGATCGCCAAGGCGGGCGGCGCCGCCGGCGGCACCACTGAAATGGTCGAGATCGATCAGCTCGTCAGCGCCGGTGCGGTCGGCTTCAAGGTCTCGACCTTCGAGACGCATCCGATCCGCTTTCCGCGCATCCCCGACGGCCAGCTCTATCTGGCGATGCAGCGCATCGCCGCGGCCGGTTCCCTGATCTCGTTCCACGCGGAGAACGACGAGCTCGTCCGCCGGCTCAGCGCGAAGCTGGAGGCGGAAGGGCGCACCGACCCCGGCGCGCACGCCGCCGCCCGACCGCCCGTGGCGGAAACCGAGGCGGCGGGCCGCGCGCTCGAGCTGGCTCTCGCGACCGGGGTCCGCGTGCACATCGTCCACGCCACGGTGGAGCGCACCTTCGAGCTGGTCGAGCGGGCCCGCGAAGACGGCGTCGACGCCACCGCCGAGACATGCCTGCACTACCTGCTCATGGACGAGGACGAGCTCGTCCGCCAGGGCGCACGCGCGAAGATCAACCCGCCGCTGCGGACACGCGGCGACGTCGACCGGCTGTGGCAGCTGCTCGCGGGGCGCAAGATCGCATACGTCACGACCGACCACGTCGGCTGGACGCGCGAGCGCAAGTCGACGAGGTCGATCTTCGATGCGAAGTCGGGAGTTCCCGCGCTCGAGGTGTTCCTTCCTCTGTTCTTCGACGCGGCGGTGCTGCGACACGGTCTCTCGGTTGGACGCCTCACGCAGCTGCTGTGCGAGAACCCGGCCAGGCGGCTGGGCCTGTGGCCGCAAAAAGGCGGCATCGGGATCGGCGCCGACGCCGATCTCGTCCTCTTCGACCCCTCGCGTCGCTGGCGGATCGACGAGGCGCGCCTGGTGACCCCGGCAGGCTGGAGCCCGTACCACGGCCGCGAGCTGACCGGAGCGATCGACACCGTCCTGGTCAGGGGCAACACGGTGTTCGAGCGAGGCGAGGTGGCCGGCACACCCGGGCAGGGCCGCTGGGTCCGGCCGCACCAGGCGCTTGCCACGGCGGCGGTCGCGGGCTGACGTGGCGGCACCTGCTGTTCACCGCGAGCGCGCACCCGCGAACGGCGACCTCGTCAGCTGGATGGCCGGCACGCAGCTTCTCGCCCGGGCGGTGAGCGTCCTCCTTTATCTGCGGGAGCGCGATGAGCCGGTCACCGTGGGCGAGATCGCCCAGGCGCTGAGCGTCCCGGCCAACACCGTCTACCGCATCGTGCGCACGCTCGAGATGGGCGGGCTGGTCGATCGCAGCCACCGTCCGTACGTGTCGCTCGGCCTGCGCATGATGGACCTGGGCCAGGCGAAGCAGCGACTCCTCGCCAGGGAGCTCGCACCCTTTTCGATGCCGGTGCTCGAGGGCCTCACCGCGGCGACAAACGAAACCTCGCTGCTCGTCATGCCGACCGGCGCGCGGGCCATCTGCATCTTCGCGGTCGAGCCGTCGCGCGCGATTCGCCTCTCGTATCAGCCAGGCCGCGTCTTTCCTCTATATGCAGGGGCATCGGGCAAGATCCTCCTCCCCTGGGTGTCGCCGCAGCTCGTGGAGAGCGCGATCGCGCAGGCGGACGGCCACCCGCTGCCTGACGGACGCCGGCTGACTGCGGCGCGCGTGCGCCGCGAGATGGCGTCGATGCGGGCCGCCGGCTACTGCGTCAGCCATGGCGAGATCGACGCGGGCGCAAGCGCCGTGGCGGCGCCCGTGTTCGGCAAAGGTGGTCAGATCTTTGCGGCGGTCAGCGTGGCGGGCCCCGAGACAGGTTTCACCGACGACCGCCTCCCCGAATTGATCGAGCGAGTCCTCGCGGCCGCGGACGAGATCGGCCGTCACGTGGTGGCACGACCATGAGCGGCTCGCGCAAGGTCGTCGCGGAACGCGGCACGGCGCTGCGCTGCCTCGGCTGGCGGCAGGAAGGCTTGCTGCGGATGCTCGAGAACGTGCTCGAGGTCGGCGAGCGTCCGGAGGACCTCGTCGTCTACGCGGCGCTGGCGAAGGCGGCCAGGGATTGGGATTCCTTCGACCGGATCGTGGCCGCGCTGAAGACGGTGAGCGACGGCGAGACGCTCGTCGTCCAGTCGGGCAAGCCGATCGGCGTGTTCGCCACCCAGCCGCTTGCCCCGGTCGTCGTGATGGCGAACAGCAACATCGTCGGTCACTACGCGACCGCGGAGAACTTCTACGCGCTCGCCGACGCCGGCCTCACGATGTGGGGCGGCCTCACCGCGGGCGACTGGCAGTACATCGGGTCGCAGGGAGTGCTGCAGGGCTGCTATGAGGTCCTGAGCGCGATCGCCCGGGAGCACTTCGGCGGATCGCTCGTAGGTCGCTTCGTCCTCACTTCCGGTCTGGGCGGCATGGGCAGCGCGCAGCCGGTCGCGATCCGGATGCTGAACGCGATCGGCCTGATCGTCGAGGTCGATGAGGCGAAGCTCGAGCGGAGCAAGAATCGCGGCGACCTGGTCGAAGTCTTCACAGATCTCGACGGCGCCCTGGCGGCATGCAACGCCGCGCGACAGAGTGCGCACGGCTCGAGCGTCGGCCTGCTGGGCAACGCCGCGGACGTCTTCACCGAGATCGCGCGGCGACGCGTCACGCCGGACGTGGTGACGGACCTCACGGCCGCACACGATGCTCTCTACGGATACGTGCCCCAGGAGCTGACGCTCGAAGAGTGGGCCCGCCTCCGCAAGGCCGACCCGAAGGAAGTGATGGCGATGGCCCGGCAGTCGATGGCCGCCGAGGTTCGCGCAATACTCGCATTCAAGGAGCGCGGCGCGATCACAGTCGAGAACGGCAACAACCTTCGGGTCCAGGCGTCCGACGCCGGCGTCACCGACGCGTTCACCATCGACGGTTTCGCCGAGCGCTATGTCCGCCCTCTCTTCTGCCGCGGCATCGGTCCCTTCCGGTGGATCGCCTTGAGCGGCGATGTGGCCGACCTCTCGAGGCTGGACGACCTGGCTCGCGACCTTTTCCCGGAGCGCCCCGAGGTCGCGACGTGGATCGAGCTCGCGCGCCGCCACGTCTCGGTGCAGGGTCTGCCCGCGCGCAGCTGCTGGCTCGGCCACGGCGAGCGCTCGAGGTTCGGCCTGGCGACCAACCAGCTCGTCGCGAGCGGCGAGCTGACGGCACCCGTCCTCTTCACCCGCGACCACTTCGACTCCGGCGGCATGACGCACCCTCACATAGGCACCGAGCGGATGGCGGACGGCAGCAGCGCGATCTCGGACTGGCCGCTGCTCGACGCACTTCTGCTGTGCAGCGCCGGCGCCGACCTGGTCGCCATCCACGGCGGTGGCGGCGGATACGCCGGCTACGTGCAGAGCGCCGGAGTCAGCATCGTGGCGGACGGCAGCGACGCCGCGGCCCACCGGCTGCGGTTCGGGCTCGACGCGGACACCGGCCTCGGCGTGCTGCGTTACGCGGACGCCGGCTACGCGCTCGCGGGCGAGGCGGCGGGACGCGCCGGGCTCGGGCTGCGCAGCTCGCAGCCGATCGGGACTGAAAGATGATCCGCGAGCTGACGCACGACGACGCGCTCGACGCCATCTGGGGCGGCTCGGTCCTGGCGTGCGGCGGCGGCGGTTGGGTATCCCATGGCGAGGTCATGGCCGAGATGGCGACTGGGCTCGGCACGCCGGTGCTCTGCTCAGTGGACGAGATTCCGGATGACGCTTTGGTCGCGACGGTCACAGCGATCGGCGCACCGGGAGCTCCCGACTGGGAGATCCAACCACGCGACTACGTCAACGCGCTGAAGCTGCTGATGGACCACGCGTCAGGACCGATCGCCGCGGTGCTGACGGCGCAGAACGGCGCGTCCACCACGCTGAACGGCTGGATCCAGTCGTCCATGCTCGGCGTCAAGGTGCTCGACGCCGCAGGTGACGTGCGGGCACACCCGACCGGCAAGCTCGGCGGGATGGGACTGACGGGCCGCCCGGGCTACCAGACGGTCCAGGCCGTCGCCGGCGGCAACCGCAAATTGCACGGCGAGCTCCGCCTGGTGGCCCTGGGCTCGGTCGTCACGACCTCCAACGTGCTGCGCGATGTCTCGGTGCGCGTCGGCGGGTTCATCGCCGCCGCGCGCAACCCCGTGGAGGCGTCGTGGGTCAAGAAGCACGCGGCAATCGGAGCCATCACCTACGCGCTCGACCTCGGCAAGGCGATGCGCAAAGCCGAGACGTCCGGCGGAGATGCGGTGATCGAGGCGACGTGCCGCCAGACCAGCGGGGCAATCCTCGCAAAGGGTCCCGTGCGAATCAAAACGCCGATGAAGACCATGGGAGGTTTCGACCACGGCGCCTTCGAGGTCGGCGGGCTGCTGCTCCGCTATCTCAACGAGTACATGACCGTGGACCGCGGCAAAGAACGGATGGCCACGTATCCGGACGTGATCACGACGCTCTCTGTCGAAACCGGGCGTCCGGTGACGATCTCCGCGATCCGCGAAGGCGACCAGATCGCCGTGTTCCACGTCCACCGCAAGCTTCTGCCGCTTTCGTCGAGCACGACCGACCGCACGGCGCTCGCCGAGGTCGAGCAGATCATGGGCGTGGAGCTGATCAAACCCGTCCATCAGACCACGGTAGGGGAGTCGACTCGATGATCGGGCACGCCGCGGTCAACCTCGCGAGGCTCCAGTCGGACCTCGACGCGCTGGCCGAGTTTCGCGAACCGGACCAGACAGGATGGACTCGGCGCGTTTTCTCGGATCCTTACATCCGCTCGCGCAAGTGGCTCGCGCAAACGATGCGCGACGCCGGACTTCAGGTGACGTGCGACGCGGCGGGCAATCTGATCGGCGTCGTGCCCGGCGAAAGGCCGGCCCTTGTCACAGGCTCGCACACTGACACGGTCGCGGGCGGTGGGCGCTTCGACGGACCGCTCGGCGTGCTGGCCGCCATCGAGGTCGCGCGGTGCATCGTGCAGAGTGGACGCGAGCTCACCCACGAGCTGCGCGTCGTCGACTTCGTGGGCGAGGAGCCGAATGAGTTCGGAATCAGCTGCGTGGGAAGTCGCGCCGTCGCGGGCACCCTGAGCGCGGCCCACCTCGCGCTGCGCGACCCGAGCGGCGGAACGCTGGCCGGCGCGCTGGAGTCGGTGGGCGGAGACTCGGGCCGGATCGTCGATTCTGCCTGGCGCGAGGGCGAGGTTCACGCTTTCGTCGAGCTCCACATCGAGCAGGGCCCGGTCCTGGAGGATGCGGGCATTCCGATCGGCATCGTCTCTGGGATTGCCGGGATCGAGCGGCTGCACATGACGTTCGAGGGCGAGGCCGGCCACGCGGGCACGACGCCGATGCGCTCGCGCAACGACGCGCTGTGCGCGGCGGCGGAAGCGGTGCTCGCCGTCGAGCAGGTCGCGTCGCGGGGAGATGGTGTCGGGACCGCGGGAAGGATCGAGGCCAAGCCCGGCGCGCTCAACGTGATCCCCGGCCACGTCGAGCTGTGGGCCGAGCTCCGGCATACGAGCAAGGAGTGGCTGGACGCCGCCAGGCGCGACCTGGAGACCGCCGCCACAGAGATCGGGGCGCGCCGCGGCGTGCGCACGACGATCGACCATCTGTCGCGGACCGAGCCGGTCATCTGCTCGGAGGTCGTGCGCGCCGCGATGAGCGAGGCGCTGGGGGACCTGGGCCTCGCGTCGCGCACGCTGCCCAGCGGCGCGGGGCACGACACGGTCCAGATGGCGCGTCTGGCACCGGTCGGGATGCTGTTCGTACCGTCGGTCGGCGGGCGCAGCCATTGTCCGGAAGAGCTCACGCTCCCGCAACATCTCGACGCGGGGGCGTCCGCCCTGATGGCGACGCTGCTGGTGCTGGACGCTCGATGACTCACACGAATGGGACGGTGTTCGAGTGGAGTTGAAGCCCGGATTCATTCCGGGCGTCCCCAGTCATGACCCTTACGCCTCCGGACGCGCTTTATGTCAAAGGGGGGCTCCGCGGGGGGATCCTGATCCCCCCGCGCTCACTCGATGACTCACCACGAATGGGACAGCGTGGTCACCCTCGAGGTCGAGCGCGGGGTGACGGTCGACGACGTGTACGACATCGCGGTCGGCGGCGCACGCGTCTTTGCGTCCGAGGACGTCCTCGATCGGGTCAGGCGCTCACGGGCGTCGGTCGAACGCGCCCTCCTGAGCGGCCGCAAGGTCTACGGGCTCAACACGCAGGTCGGCCACCTGCGCGATCGCGAGATCCACCCCGACGACCTTATCGACTATCAGCACCAGCTCGTCGCCATGCACGCGCGGGGCATCGGCGAGCCGATGGCCGAGCGCGACGTTCGGGCGCTGATGCTGGCCCGCATCGTGGGCATGTCCCGCGGCGGCTCGGGCGCGCACCCGGACATCTTCGCGACGCTGCTCCAGATGCTCAACGCGCGGGTCCACCCCATCGTCCCGCAGGGCGGCTCGGTGGGCGCGTCCGACCTGAACCAGATGGCGGCCGTGGCGATGGTCCTGATCGGGCGGGGCCACGCGATCTACCGAGGCGACCAGATGCCGGGACGGGACGCGCTCAAGCTGGCCGGCATACCGCCGTGCCCGCTCCGACCTAAGGACGGCCTCGCGCTGATCAGCGCCAACGGGATGTCGATCGGGACAGGGGCGCTCGCGGTCGTCGACCTCGAGAAGCTGAGCAACATCGCGGACGCCATCGGCTGCCTCTCCGTGGAGGCGATCGGCGGCAACCTCGAGCCCTTCCGCCTGGAGGTGGCCGAGGCCAAACCGTTTGCCGGCCAGCTCGCAGCCGCGGCGCACATGCGTGAGTGCCTCGCCGGAAGCTACCTCGAGGACCGCACGCGCGAACCGTCGGTGCAGGACCCGCTCTCGTTCCGCGTGATGCCCCAGGTGCACGGCGCCATGCGCGAGTACATCGCCGTCGCGCGCCGCGTGGTCGAGGTGGAGCTCAACTCGGCCGGCGACAACCCCATGGTCTCGCTCGATCGCGACGAGCTCATCTCGAACGGAAACTTCGACCCGGTCGTGCTGGGCCTCAGCTTCGAGACGATGCGCCTGGCGCTCGCACACGTGGCCATGCTGTCCGAGCGCCGAATCAACCGCCTGCGGTTCCACGGCACCCCTTCGGGCAGGATGGCCGACTGGAGGGCACGCTTCCCGTTCCGCCCCTACCAGGGCCCTTCGGTGCATTCCGCGGCGTCGCTGCTCGCCGAGATCAAGCACCTGGCGAACCCCGTCACCCTGGGCACGACGCTCGTGAATCCAGACGCCGAGGACCACTCCACACTGGCACCGCAGTCGGTGACGCTGACCCGGACGATCGTGAACCGCCTGCAGACGATACTCACGATCGAGGCGGTGATGGCGTGCGACGTCCTGGGTGACGAGGCTCAGCCACCACAGCTCGGATACGGAAGCCTGTCGATCTGCGAAACCGTGGGCGAAGTCCTCAACGAGATGGGCGAGGATGCCTCCGCCGCAGCATTGTGCGAGGCGCTTCGCATGCGCCTCTTCGTCGAATGACGCCGAATCAGCAGGACGTCGTCCTGTGGAACACATCGATCATCGACAGCCGCGATCGCAATCCCATCGAACGCCAGCAGGTCTCGATCAGCGGCGGCAAGATCGTCGAGGTCGGGCCCGCCGGCGCTGCACCTCCAGCCGGCGCGGTCGACCTCGGCGGCCGCTTCCTGCTGCCGGGGTTGATCGACGCTCACATCCACCTGGCGGATGACCCCAAGATGCTCGAGCAAGCGGCGCTGCCAAAGCCGCTGCAGGGTGAGGAGCCGCGACCGCGCGAGCTCGTGTATTTCGCGCTCGCCAACGCCGCTCGCGCCTTTTTGCGGGCGGGCATCACATCGATCCGCGACGTTGGCTGCTACGACGACAACGCGATCGTCTTGCGTGAAGCGGTCCGCCTCGGCCTGACCGAAGGGCCGCGCATCCTTGTGTGCGGCCGGATCATCTCGGCGACGGCCCCCGGCGGAAGGATCTTCACCACCATGTACGACGAGGCTGACGGTCCCTGGGAGATGCGCGGCTCCGTGCGTCGACAGCTGCGCCGCGGCGCCGACTACATCAAGGTGATGGCGGGAGGAGCGCGCTCGGTCGATCGCGAAGACCCCGAACCCGCGCAGCTGACACAAGAGGAGATGGACGCGCTCGTCGACGAGGCGCACAGGCTGGGTCTCCGCGTGGCGGCTCACGCCGAAGGCCTCGGCGCGGTGCGCCTCGCGGTGGAAGCGCGCGTCGACACCGTCGAGCACGGGCTCTCGCTGCACCGCGCCCCGGAGCTGCTCGACCAGATGGCTCGCCACGGCATCGTGCTCGTGCCAACGCTCAGCACGTTCCACGACGTCGGCGAGCGCTTCGCGGAAATCTTCGCGCCGAGGCTTGTGGAGCAGGCGAAACGCCAGCGCGAGGAGGCTTACCGCACCCTCATGGCGGCGCGCGCCGCAGGCGTCACCATGGCGATGGGCTTCGACAGCGGACCTCCCGGAGCAGACGCTCTCGAGCTCGTGCGGATGGTCGAGGGTGGCCTCACCCCGCATGAAGGAATCAGCGCCGCGACCGCGGGCTCGGCCCGCGCTCTTGGGCTCACAGACGTCGGAACGATCGAGGCCGGCAAGGCGGCGGACCTTGTCGTGTGGAACAACAACCCGCTGGCTGACATCAGGACGGTCACGCGACTCGAGGAGATCTTTATGGTCGTCGCCGGAGGACGCATAGCCGTCGCGCCGCCTACGCACGCGACGGAGCCCGTGAGAGGTGAATCGATTGCCTCAGGAGTTTGACGTCGTATGCCTTGGCGGCGGTGTCGCGGGAGAGGCGATCGCGGGCGGCCTGCACGGCAGCGGCCTTTCGCTGGCCGTTGTGGAGCGCGAGCTTGTCGGCGGTGAGTGCCCTTACTGGGGCTGCGTGCCGTCCAAGACGCTGCTCCGGTCGGGCGAGACCCTGGAAGAGGCGGGCCGGGCGCGGACCCTGGCCGCGTCTCGCGTCGAGTGGGACGTCGATTTTCCGAAGGTCTCGAAACGCGTCCTTTGGATGGCGCGAGAGCTCGACGACACGAGGCCCGCGGCCGCGCTCGAGGCCACCGGCGCGAAGCTCGTCCGAGGCGTAGGCAAGCTCATCGACCTGCGCACGGTCGAGGTTGGCGGCGAGCAGCTCGTCGCGCGCAAGGCGGTCGTGATCGCCAACGGCGGCACCGCCTCCATCCCGCCCATCCCGGGCCTGGACGGCGTCGACTACTGGACGAACCGTCAGGCGGCCGTGCCTCGCGAGCTGCCGGCGACGCTGACGGTCCTGGGGGGAGGCGCCGTCGGCGTGGAGCTGGCCCAGGCGTTCGCGCGCCTCGGCTCGAAGGTCACGATCGTCGAGGCGGGTCCTCGCTTTCTCGGCCTGGAGGAGCCCGAGGCCGGGGCGGCGCTGAGGCCGCATCTCGAGGAGGACGGGATCACGATCCTCGTCGGCGATCCGTGCGAGGCGGTGGAACGACACGGCCCGACGGTCGTCGCCCACCTGAAGTCCGGAGCCGTCGTCGCCGGCGACCGCCTCCTGGTCGCCACAGGCCGCCGGCCGAACTACGAAGCCTGGAGCGATGCAGGCCTGGCGCGGACCGAGCGCGGCTGGCTCAAGGTCGACCCCTCGACGCTCGAGGCGCACGCCGGGGTTTACGGCGCAGGAGACGTGACCGGCCTCGGCGGCTTCACGCACCTCGCCTACTACCACGGCCAGATCGTCGCCCGGCGCCTGCGCGGCGAGAACGCGAAAGCGGACCACACCGCCGTGCCTCGCGTCACGTACACGGACCCGGAGGTCGCATCGGTCGGGGTCTCGGAGCAGGCGGCGCGCCAGGGAGGGATCGACGTCGCCGTGGCCTCGGTCGATCCCGCCGAGACTGCACGCGGATACATCCACGACTTTCACGGCGGGGCGCTGAAGCTCGTCGCGGACGGCGGCCGCGGGGTCCTGATCGGCGCGACGCTGGTGACGCCTCGGGCGGGCGAGATCGTCGGCGAGCTGGTGCTCGCGATCAAGTCGGGAACGCCCGTCCGCCAGCTTGCGGACGTCATCCATCCGTTCCCGGCGTTCAACCGCGTCTTGGGCGCGGCCCTGGAAGAGCTGGCCTCGAAGATTCCTTAGGCCGAGTTTTTGGCGCCCCGCAGGCGTTTCTTGAATGCCTGATTCATCTGCCTTTGTAAGGGGGCGTAAATCGACATGGTCATCACCATCAACGGCTCGTCGTTCACCCTGGACCTCGAAACGATCCTGATCTGGTGTCTGATCGGCCTGGTCGCCGGCTTCCTGGCCAGCCACCTCGCGTTCGGACACGGCCTCGGCTTGTTCGGCGACATCATCGTCGGCATCATCGGCGCGTTCATCGGCGGCATCGTCCTGCTCGGCATCCTGCACATCAGCATCGGGATCGCGGGACACCCGATCCTGACCGAGATGCTGATGGCGTTTATCGGGGCGGCGCTTCTCCTTTTGGTCGTGCGTCTGCTCGGCGGCGGCCGAGGGGCTCGGCGCCGGGCGTTCTAGCTTCGAGGGGACGTGTCAAACGCCTGGGGGCGGTGCGCTCCCAGGCGTTTTGCACCAATCTCGCGCCGAGCTCCGGTCCCAGTCGAGCGAGTGAGACGTTGACCCAGCCGAATCGACCCGTGTAGGCGGCCGCGGCAAAGGTCTTCGGGTCCATCGCCACCAGGCCGGCCTGGTCGTCGAGCGAAGCCTTCAGCGAAACGGACCTGCCCTCCGGCGATCCGATCGCGAAGATGCGCGCCCGGACGCGAAATGTCGCCTCGCCCCATGTCTCGACCTCCTCGGCCTCAGGAAGCGCGAGACATAGCTTCCGAAACTGGACGAACGTCACGTGCCAAAGTTACCCGGATGAAGTTCCCCGAGATCCCACCCCTCGACGTCGCTGCGAGGCAAGCTGCGGCGTCGAGGCAGGACCGCCTGACCAAGCCCGCGGGCAGCCTGGGCCGCCTCGAGAGTCTTGCGACCGACCTCGCCGGCATGACAGGGCGGATCGATTCACCGCTCGTCGACGCGGTCGTCTTCACACTGGCCGCCGATCATGGCGTGGCCGCCGAAGGCGTGAGCGCCTACCCGCGCGAGGTCACTCCGCAGATGGTGCTCAACTTCCTGCACGGCGGTGCGGCGATCAACGTGCTGGCGCGCCACGCGGAGGCGCGCGTGGTGGTCGCGGATTTCGGCGTCGACGCAGACCTGCCTCACGACGCCAGCCTCCGAGCGGTGAAGATCCGGCGTGGGACGGCAAGCATCACCAAGGGGCCCGCGATGTCGCTCGACGAAGCCGAGCGGGCGATCGAGGCGGGGCAACGACTCGTGCGCGAGGAGATCACGTCCGGTCTCGACATCGTCCTTTTGGGCGACATGGGCATCGGCAACACGACAGCCTCCGCCGCGTTGATCTGCGCGCTGACCGGGCTCGCGCCGAGCGAGGTCGTGGGGCGCGGCACAGGAGTCGACGACGCGGGCCTGGAGCGGAAGCTGCAGGCGGTGTCGACCGCCCTGCACGTCAACGCAGAGCTGATCGCGCGCGGCCCGGTGGACGCACTGGCCGCGGTCGGCGGGCTCGAGATCGCGGGACTCGTCGGCGTCATCCTCGAGGCGGCGCGCCACCGCAAGCCCGTCATCATCGACGGTTTCATCTCGAGCGCCGCCGCGCTCGTCGCGGCGAAGATCGCGCCATCGGTCGCCGGCTACATGATCGCGTCACACCGCTCGCAGGAACGCGGCCACGCCGCGGCCCTCCAGGCGCTTGGTCTGCGCCCGCTCATCGACCTCGACCTGCGCCTTGGCGAAGGCACCGGCGCGGTGCTCGCCTTGCCATTGGTCCGGGCTTCGGTGCAGCTCCTGAAAGAGATGGCGACATTCGACGAGGCCGGGGTCTCCGACCGCGAGGGAACGGACGCCACTCCACGTCCCGCGGTGGGCGCGCAATAATGGTCCGCACAACCGAATAGCTCACCCGACGCGGGAAGCCGGTCCTCTGTAGGGGCCCCCGCGAAGTCACGCCGAAAGCTCTGACTTCGTGGGGAGGAAATCCGGCGCTGTCGCGCAACTGTGAGTGGGGAGCCGCCGGCTAGCGGCCACTGAGGCGAAGACCTTGGGAAGGCAGCCGGCAGCCGAGATCCACAAGCCAGGAGACCCGTCAGGTGGGCCGTCCCTCCCACTTGCGCGGATCAGTGGGGACGCCTCCTGCGGCGAGGTTTCCCCTGGCGGTGGGGACTTTGCCGCGGGAGGATCGTATCGATGCGAGCGCATCACCTTCTGGTCGCCGGCGTGCTCTTCCTCGCCTCATGCGGAGGCAGCGCATCGCCGCCGCCCGCGACGCAATCCGCCCACTTCCCGGTCACGCTTGTCGGCTCGACCGGCGTGAGCGTGACGATCACAAAACAACCTCACCGCATCGTCTCGCTGAGCCCCACCGCCACGGAGATGCTGTTCGCGATCGGAGCCGGCCCCCAGGTGGTGGCCGTCGACGACCAGTCGAACTTTCCCGCGTCAGCGCCCCACACGAAGCTGTCGGGCTTTCAACCCAACATCGAAGCGATCGCCGCATACGCACCCGACCTGGTGGTGGCCGCGGACGACATCGGCGGCCTCGTGCACGGGCTGCAGGCCGTCAACATTCCGATCTTGATCGAGGGTCCGGCCAAGACGATCGACGATTCCTACCGGCAGATGGTGCAGCTTGGGACCGCCACGGGTCAGGGCGCGGGTGCGGACTCGGTGGTCGCCAAGGAGCGTTCAGACGTGGCGGCGATCGTCGCGACCCTGGCCAAACCGACGCGGGCGCTGAAGATCTACCACGAGCTCGACAGCACCTACTACACCGCGACGTCGGCGACTTTCATCGGCCAGGTCTACAAGGTCCTCGGGCTGAGCAACATCGCGGACGCCGCGACCGGTGCGGCACCCGACTATCCGCAGCTTTCGGCGGAGTACATCGTTTCGTCGAACCCCGACCTGATCGTCCTCGCCGACACGAACTGCTGCCGGCAGGACAGAGGCACCGTCGCGGCGCGTCCGGGCTGGAGCGTCATCGCTGCGGTGAAATCGGGTGAGGTGATCAACGTCGACGACGACGTCGCGTCGAGGTGGGGTCCGCGCATGATCGACTTCCTCCGCGTGGTCGCCCCGCACGTGCGCGACATCGAAAAGCAGGCGGCGTGATGCTGGGAATTTTTGGGCCCCGTGCTGAGCCGGCGGCAGGCGCACTCATAGCGCTTGGTGGATTGCCGCGCCTGCGGTGGGTGTGGGGCGCGGCCGGCTTTGCCTCACTCCTCATCGCTGCTGCGGTCGGTGCGCTCGTGGGTCCGGTGCACATCGGGCTGGGCACCGTGTTCGCCGCGCTTCTTTCTCATGTCCCATGGCTTGGCAGCAGCGTGAGCGGCGTCGATCCGGGACAGGCCACGATCCTGTGGTCGCTGCGCTTTCCGCGCGTCGTCCTCGGTGCGCTGGTCGGTGGCATGCTGGCCACCGCCGGCGCGGCCTACCAGGGTGTCTTTCGCAACCCGCTGGCCGACCCCTACCTGCTCGGGGCGGCGGCGGGGGCGAACCTGGGCGCGACCCTTGCCATCGCGTTCGCGCCGGGCGGCTCCTTCATCGGCGTGAACCTCGTGCCGCTCGCGGCGTTCGCAGGGGCGGGTGCGGCGGTGGCAGGCGCTTTTGCCCTGGGGCGAACGGTGACCGGACTGCGGACCGCGACGGGCCTCATCCTGGCCGGCGTCGCCGTCGCCGCTTTCTTCAACGCCATCCAGACCTACGTCCAGCAATCGCAGACGAACTCCCTCCGCCAGGTTTACTCGTGGATCCTCGGCCGGCTCGTCACGGCGGGATGGGATGGTGTGCTTCTCGTCCTTCCCTATGTCGCGTTGAGCCTGGTCGTGATCTACGTGCACCGCAGGCTGCTCGATGCGCTGAGCGTCGGTGAGGACGAGGTGGTCACCCTTGGCGTTTCGGTGCGCCGCGTCCGGCTGATCGTCGTGATCGCCGCGACGCTCGGCACGGCTGCGGTGGTCGCCGTCGCCGGCACGATTGCGTTCGTCGGCATCATCGTGCCTCATACGATCCGCCTGCTGGCCGGCAGGAGCTACCGCGTCGTGGTCCCGCTTTCGATGCTCTTCGGCGCTGCGTTCATCGTCCTCGCGGACACAGCGGCGCGCACCGTCGTGTCGCCGGGCGAGCTGCCGATCGGCGTGATCACGGCCTTCGTCGGCGCGCCCTTCTTCATCGCGGTCATGCGTTCGACACGCGTGGCGGCGCTGTGAGCGACGTCTTGCTCGCGGGCGTCTCGGTCTCCTACGGCACCAAACCGGTCCTGCGCGGGCTCGACCTCGACGTCCGCTCGGGCGAGTGGCTCTCGCTGATCGGGCCCAACGGCGCGGGCAAGACGACTGTGCTGCGCGCGATCGCGCGCCTGGCTCGGTTCGAGGGTGACATCAGGATCGGAGGTCGAGCGCTCGCGGGCATGGGCACGCGCGATGTCGCGAGGCGAGTCGCGATGCTCCTCCAGGAACCACAGATGCCAGCCGGCATGACGGTTTCGCAATACGTGCTCCTCGGCCGGAGCCCGCACCTCGGCTACCTGGGCAAGGAGAGTGGGAAGGACCGGCGGATCGTGGCCGACATCCTCCGCAGGCTCGCTCTGGATGAATTTGCGTCGCGGTCGCTCGACCAGCTGAGCGGTGGGGAGAGGCAGCGTGTCGCGATCGCCCGTGCGCTTGCGCAGCGGGCGCCGGTCCTGCTGATCGACGAACCGACCACGTCGCTCGACATGGGACGCCAGCAGGCGGTGCTCGAGCTGATCGACGAGCTGCGAGCCGAGCAGGAGCTGACCGTCATCGCGGCGATGCACGAGCTGACCCTCGCGGGACAGTATTCCGACCGCCTTGCGCTCCTCGTCCAAGGCGCCCTGGTCGCGGTGGGTCCGCCTGATGAGATCCTTACCGAGTCCGCGATCTCGGATCACTATCGAGCCAACGTCAGGATCGTGGACATGAACGGATCGGGGCATGCGGTGGTGCCGGTGCGCAAATGAAACCGAGCGCACCACCGCGCGTCGCGCCGCCTCGAGCGACGCGTAAAGCAAAGTCAGTCGTGATCGTCAACACGGGCGATGGCAAGGGCAAATCGACCGCGGCCTTCGGCACCGCGCTTCGCGCCGTTTCGCGCGGATGGAAGGTCTGCGTCGTCCAGTTCATCAAGTCGGGTCGCTGGAAGGTCGGCGAGCGCGACGCGGCCATGCGACTCGGCGTCGAGTGGTGGACGATCGGTGACGGCTTCACCTGGGACTCACCAGACATGGAGCGGACCGAAGCCGTCGCACGCGAGGCGTGGAAGGTCGCCCAGGACAAGATTCAATCCGGCGCGTTCGGGCTGGTCGTCCTCGACGAGATCACCTACCCGATGAACTGGGGCTGGATCCCGTCTTCAGAGGTCGCAGCCGTGATTCGTTCGCGCCCCGCCTCGGTGAACATCATCGCCACCGGCCGCGGCGCGCCGAGCGAGCTGATCGAGGTGGCCGACACCGTGACCGAGATGCGCAACCAGAAGCACGCGTTCGACCAGGGCATCCAGGCATTGCGCGGCATCGACTTCTGATGGGCTACGTGCTGATCCTCGGAGGCGCGCGGAGCGGGAAGTCGGCGCTTGCGGACCGCATGGGCCGTGCTGCGGAGATGCCGGTGACGTTTATCGCGACCGCAGCCGCGGGCGACGCGGAGATGGTTTTTCGCATCGAGCGGCACCGCGCATCGCGTCCTTCTGATTGGATGACCCTGGAGGCTCCGCTTGACCTTCTTGCCGCCGTGCGCGCGACAGGGCCGGCCAGCTTCCTGATCGTCGACTGCCTGACGCTGTGGGTCTCCAACCTGATGGAGGCCGGCCATGGCGCTGACGAGATCCAGCGCGCGGCGGACGCCCTGGCCGAAGAGCTTCGTACCCGGCACGGCGTGGTGGTCAGCAACGAGGTGGGCCTGGGGATCGTGCCCGCGAACGGGCTCGCGCGGTCCTTCAGGGACGTGCTCGGCGCTGTGAACGCAAAGTTCGCCGCCCGCGCCGAACGCTCTCTCTTCATGGTGGCCGGACGCGCCCTCGACCTCGGGCCGGTCGAGCCGATCGATGGCGGCCTGGAGCGCGATTGAGCATCCGCTCTTTGCGGGCGGCGATGTCGTTCCTGACCGTCCTTCCCGTGGCGAATGCGGACGGGAGCCCAGGCGAGCGCCTCGGCCGCGCGTACTTCCCGGCGATCGGCGCGCTCATCGGCCTTGCCGTGGCGGCCGTGTTCGCGGTGATGTCCGCGATCGCCACTCCGCTTCTGGCGGCGGCGGTGGCAGTCGGTGCGCTGTGTCTTCTGACCGGTGCGATCCACCTCGATGGTCTGGCTGACGCCGTCGACGGGCTGCTCGGCAAAGGCGACGCAACCCGCCGGCTCGAGGTGATGCGCGACCCGCGCCTCGGATCCTTCGGCGTGACCGCCCTGGTGGTGGTCGTCGTCGCCGACGTGGCCGCCCTCGCGTCGATGTCTGCGGCCCGCGCGCTGGTGGCGCTTGTCATCGCGGGCGCGGTCTCGCGATTGACCACGCTGTGGATCGTCGCGCTCGTGCCTTACGTCCGCGAGACGGGCTTGGGCGTCGCGGCCTGGGAGCCGAGCCACCGTGCGACCGACCTCGTGATCGGCACGGCATGCGCCGCGCTCGCGTGTCTACTCGACTGGCGCCGGGCGCTGCTCGCTGCAGCGGTCGTGGCGATCGCGACGCTGATCCTGGTCGCGATCGCACGCCGCCGCGTGGGCGGCGCGACCGGAGACGTGTGCGGCGCCGCTGTCGAGCTGGGCCAGCTGGCGACCCTGGTCGTCTTCGCTATTCGCTGAAGGTCGACCCTGTCAAGGGGCGGCGGATGAGCTGGCGGCCGGTGGCGACGCCTTCGCACCGCACCCACCGATCAAAGACACCAACCCGATCCCGCCGCCATCAAATGACCTCGTAATCCGAAGGTCCTCAATTAGAAAACGTGCCGGGGCCTCCAAACCTTGCGGTCACGCGCAGGTACCCCGCCTCCTTGTCGACGGGCATGGCGAAGTCGAATCGATCTGGAACGAGCGACAGCTCCAGGTCGGTCGACGGAAAGCCAGGACGTTCGCCGGCCGCCAGCTCGCGGTACCGATCGCTTTCACGCAAAGGCCGCAGCAGTCGTTCGATGTCGGGCGGCTCGCCCATCGCGATCGCTTCCATGTAGGAGGCGCACGCGCGGTCTTCGGGAAAGTCACCGGAGGCGACCAGGGTCAACGTCTCCGGACGTCTTAACAGGCAGGCTTGAACGGTCGCCCTCGCAACCACAAGACTCCCCACGAAGATGACGTCACTTTCAACCGCCGCCGCCACCGGCGTCCCCGCACTCGATCGCTGGATCACGATCCGATTCGTGAGGTCGATGGCTCGAATCTGCGTCGGTGAGTTGCTGATGGCGATGCCCGGAACGGGCAGGCCGTCGACCTCGACGCACAGGACCGCGCCGGGCGTTTCGCGGACCAGCGCGCGTGCTTCGTCGACCGACGTCACCAGGCGGCATTCGCCCGCGCCGCCGGCCAGTGCATAGGCACTCACTGTGAAGGAGCGGAGGACGTCGATCACGACGACTGTGCCGCGCGCCTGGCGCGCGCCGTCGATGCCGGTCGCGTGGACGATCCTCACGAGACGGTGTAGAGGGTCGTGGCGGCGGCATGATAGTCCGCGATGTCACCGCCCGACGCCGGCAGTGAGCAGCCCCGACCCTTTGGTTTCGAGCAGATCGCGGACAGCGGGTCGATGCGAGTGGTCGGCCTGCGGCTCGAGGCCGGACAGATGGTGCCTGAACACCGCAATGCGATCCCGGTGGCGCTGATCGTCACCGCAGGCCGCCTCCAGTTCGACGACGGCACCCACTCAGGCGAGGTCGCGGTGGGCGAGATGCTCTTGATCAATCCAGGGGAGCGCCATCGCTATCGGGCCGACGTGCCGACCTCGGCCTATCTCGTCTTCGCCGGGCTGCCGGGCGTCCGCAGCCGCACCTGGACACTGCGCCGGCGGACTTAGCTACGGCGCGTTCCATAGAGCGATCAGTCGGCCGTGATCGCTGTCGCGCAGGATGCTCAGCGTCGCCACGTCGAGCTGAAGCCCGGCCGCGACCGTGATATCCGCATTGATCCACGCGACCGCGATGGCCCGCAGGATGTGGCCGTGAGAGAAGGCGATGAGCCTTGCGTTACCACCGGTGTCGACGAGGTCGATGAACCGCTGGGCCCTTGCGTAGAGCTGGGCCGGCGACTCGCCTCCGGGTGAGCCGTCGTGATAGAGCTCCCAGCCGGGGTTCGTCTCGTGGATCTGGCCGCTGGTCAGGCCCTCGTACTGTCCGTAGTCGGCCTCCTCGAGCAGCGACGTGATCGTCGGTGTGGCAAAGCCGGCAAGGTGGGCGGTGCGCAGGGCGCGCTGCAGCGGACTCGAGTAGACCACATCGAAGTGGATGCCCTCGAGGCGCCCTCGCAGGGCTTGGGCCTTCTCTTCGCCTCGCGTTGTCAGGGGTAGGTCGGTACGTCCGGTGTGCTTGCCCCCGAGGCTCCACTCGGTCTCGCCATGGCGGGCGAGATAGATCTCTAACGTCAGGCCGGCTTGCCCATCATCTCGGGACGGCCCGAGCGAAGGGAACGGCTGGCGCTGTCGATGACCGCCCCTGCGCGAACCCGCTGGCCGGGCCGCACGCAGACGAGGCCGACGGCGGCCTGCCCGCCTTGGGGCTTGAGAGCTTCGTTCACTGCCGACAGGACACGGTTCGCCGCGTGCGCAGTGCCGGCCACGTCGGTGTCGGGGAGGATGGCCAGGAGCTGCGGCGGGGTGCGGCCGAGTACGCCGGGTGTGTCGACGTCGCGGACGGTGCTGGCCAGTGCGGCGGCCATGGTCTTCAGGGCTTCGTCAGGCGCGAGGGAGCCGTTCGCCTCGATCAGAAGGACTCCCAGGTTGCGCTGGTAGCGGTGTGCGCGGGCGAGCTCGTCCTCGAGGACGGGACGGACGAAGCGATCGTTGAAGAGTCCCGTCGTCCGGTCGACGATGTGGAGCGGCTCCGACTGCGGATCGTCGGTCCTGACTCCGCACGAGGGGCAGAACACAGCGCCAAACGGAAGTGGCGATCCGCAAGCCTGGCAGGTCTGAGCTTCGGGCCGCCGGCGGAGGAAGTCGCCAATCGGCATTCGGTAAAGCCTATCAGTCGTGTTCGACATGCCCTCGGACGGCTCTTAACAGGCTGGGTTGAATTGGATTTTCCCGAATCCTAAGCTCGATCGCGGAGTGCTGGCGGGGGAGGGCAAGCACGGTGGAGGAAGGGAGGGCCCGGGGCGAGGTCTGTGAAATCCGGGGGTGGCCTCAGCCCACCGCCGCGGCGGGCGTCGACAACCAAGCCTCCGCCCAGTCCGCCACGGCGGACAGAATCGGTTGAAGCGCCCGCCCCCGCGAGGTCAGTCGATAGCTCACACGCACGGGCGGACCCGGATCGACGAGGCGCTCCACGATGCCCTCCGTCTCGAGCTCGCGAAGACGCTCGGTCAGCACGCGATCGCTTATGCCTGGGATGCCCGCGAGCAGCTGATTGAAGCGCGCAGGCGCAGGAAGCAGTGCTTTGACCACCGCCCCAGTCCAACGCTTCCCAATCAGCTCGATCGCGCGCTGGAACGGCGCGCTGTAGTCAAGGCCCCCTCCGACCATGGGGAGTGATTCTATGCGCTACCAGAGCTCTCCGAAAGGGCCGCTTTGCTGTTTTCCACAAGAAATTTTTTCTGTGGACAATCAGGGGACAGTCGGCCCCGTGCGACGCGACCGTGGAAGGGTTGGAAATGTTCGGGTGGGCGGCGTCATGATCGTCCGATGGAGCTGACCGGCAAGGTCATCGTGGTGACCGGCGGCGCGCGCGGGATCGGCCGCGCCCTGGCCCGACGATTCGCGAACGCGGACCCCAAGGCGCTATTGGTCGCTGACATCGACGGCGACGGCGCGGCGGTGGTCGCGAGAGAGATCGGCGCCATCGCGATCACATGCGACGTCTCGCGTGAGGCCGACGTCGAGCGGTTGGTCGATGCGGCACAAAGGGCGCATGGGTCGATCGACATCTTCTGCTCCAACGCGGGCATCGGGGTCGGTGGCGGCCCAGAGGCGCCCGACGCGGCCTGGCAGCACATCTGGGAGGTCAACGTGATGTCCCACGTCTACGTCGCGCGGCACGTGCTGCCCGGCATGCTCGCACGCAAGGACGGCTATCTCATCGGGACCGTGTCCGCCGCCGGGCTGCTGAACCATTTTTTCGCCGCACCCTACGGTGTCACCAAGGCGGCCGCCCTCTCCTTCTTCGAGTGGCTCTCGATCGTGCACGGCGACGACGGAATTCGCGTCTCGTGTCTGTGTCCGCAAGGCGTGAAGACCGACATGCTGGAGGCGGAGCGCGCGCAGCTCGGCATCAATTTCCTGACGGAGGGCGCCCTGGAGCCCGAGGCGGTGGCGGAGGCGGCGGTCCAGGGGATAGGCACGGAGCAGTTCCTGATCCTTCCCCACCCCGAGGTCGCCGAGTACTTCCGGCGCAAGGCCGCCGACTACGACCGCTGGCTTCGCGGCATGCGCCGCCTCAGGCAGAACCTCCTGGCTTCGGCGCGCTGATTGCGCTGGCTGTCTCTGGTTGCCGGAGCGGCGCTCATGGCCCTGGCCTTCGCCGCGGCGACGCGGGTCACCGACACCCGAGAGGGCCTGATCGCCGAGGTGATCCTGCTCTTTGCCGCCCTGGCCGGCATCGGTCTGTTGATTTATGGACTCACCGCGCGGCGAGGACTCTCGGCCGCGCCTGGCCCGCCGGCCCGTGCCTTGGACGCTGCACCCCCACTGACTCGATCGAGGCGAGACCTGCTCACCGGCGCGGGCGGTGTCGCGCTCGGCGCCGGGCTGATGGCCGGCCTTGCGTCGAGCGGCGGGATCCTTTGGCTCGCGCTCGGTTTCGCGCTGCTCCTGCCGATGCTCGCGGGCAGCGTTTATCTCTTCGTCCGCTTCTTGCGAAGCGCTAGTCGCTGAGGCCGAGGATCTCTCCGACCAGATAGAGCGACCCGCAAACCAACACATTCCCCTGCGGCCCCGCGAGGGATCGAGCCTTCTCGAGGGCCGCGGCAGCTGGTCGCGCGACGTGGGAATCCTGGCCGAAGAGTGTCGCCAGCGTCTCGGGCGCGATGACGTGGCCGCCCGCGCTTGCCGGCTCGGTGAACACCGCCGCGTCCGGCCGCATCGTGCGCAGCGCCGCGAGAAGCTCGACCGGGTCTCGCTCGCTGAGCATGGCGAAGACGGCGACCAGCCTCTCGTCTCGAATGAGGCTGCGCAGCCCCGCGCCGGCCTTGAGCAGCGCGGCCGGGTTGTGGCCGCCGTCGAGGATGACGCGCGGACGCTGCGCGATCACCTGCAGGCGGCCCGGCCAGCGCGTCGCGGCGAGGCCGTCACGCACGAACTGATCGTCGGGTGAGTCGAGCATGTGTGCCGCCGCCACAGCCAGCGCCGCGTTCGCGGGTTGGTAGTCGCCCAGCAGCGGCAATTCCAGGCCGTGGTGTCCGAAGTCCGGGCCGCTGACGCTCACCACGTGCCCGTCCCAACCTCGACCGCTCGACTGGACCTGGATCTCACGTCCCAATCGCCACAGAGTGGCGGACTCGGCGGCGGCATTTGATTCGACGATCTCGAGGGCCTCGCCTTCGCAACCGGTCGCGACCTGATCGCCGTACTTGATGATCGCCGCCTTCTCGCGCGCGATCTCGCCAATCGTGTCGCCGAGGTACTTCTGGTGGTCGAGGTCGACATTGGTGATCACCGCCACGCCAAGGTCGAGCGCGTTGGTCGCGTCGAGCCGGCCGCCGAGGCCGACCTCGCAGACCAACCGATCCACGCGCGGCGCGAGAAACGCGATCGCCATGACGGTCAGCATCTCGAACTCGGTGGGCGCGCCCATGTCCGCGGCGACCGCGTCGAAGACCGGCAGCAAGGTCTCGAGGGTTACGACGAAGTTGTCCTCACTGATTGGCCGGCCGTTGACCTCAATTCGCTCGGTGTAAGAGACCAGATGCGGCTTCGGCATGAACCCGACGTTGTGGCCTGCGGCGCGAAAGATCGAGGCCAGGCATGCCCCGGTCGAGCCCTTGCCGTTGGTGCCCGCGATGAGCACGCCCTTCATCTGCCGGTCTGGCGAGCCCAGGCGATCCAGGATGGCGCGCGTCCTCTGCGTGCCGAGCTTCATCGCGAAGCGCCCTTGTCTCGAGATGAAATCGAGCGCCTGCTGGTAGTTCATCGCGGTCATTGTGGCCGCGCGGCTAGGGGCGGCGGCGGAGCTCCGCCTCGTAGGTGTTCTTGATGAGCATCGCGCGGGTCATGGGCCCGACGCCGCCTGGGTTTGGGGTCAGCCACGCCGCCACCTCCGCGACCCCCGGCCCGAGATCTCCGATCTGATGGCCGTCCGACCAGTTCGTGCTCACGTCGACCACCGCCGCCCCCGCCTTCACCATGTCTTTGGTGATCAGGTTGGGCCGTCCCGCGGCCGCGACCAGGATGTCCGCCGATCGCGTGTGGTCGGCGAGGCTCGTGGTCCGGGTGTGGCACACCGTGACCGTCGCGTTGCGCCTGAGCAGAAGCACCGCCATCGGTTTGCCGACCAGGTTGCTCCGCCCGACGACGCACGCGTCGGCACCTTCGATCCGGATGCCCGCACGCTGCAGGAGCTCGATGATCCCGGCAGGGGTGCACGGCTCCACCCCGCCTGGCATGCCCAGGAAGACGCGGCCGGCATTCAGCGGGTGGAACCCGTCGACGTCCTTCACGGGGTCGAGCGCGAGCACCACCCGCGTCATGTCGATCTGCCGCGGAGCAGGCTGCTGGATGAGGATTGCGCTCACGTCGTCATTGCCGTTGAGGCTTTCGACCAGCGAGAGCAGATCGTCGGTGGTCGTGTGCGCGGGCAGGCGGTGGTCTTCGGACTCGATCCCGACCATCTTCGCGTTGCGCTGCTTCAGCGTCACGTACTGCGCCGACGCGGGATCGTCGCCGACCAGCACCGTCGCGAGCCTCGGCCTTGGCGCTCCGCGCGACACGCGGAGTGCGACGGCCGCCGCGACTTCCGCATAGATCTCTTTGGCGGCGGCCCTGCCGTCCAGCACTCGTGCGGTCATGCGGCTAAGTTACACGGGGGAGGCAGGCCTCCCCCGTGGAACCCCCACCGAGTCACAGGATGCATGGAGGCGTTCGGTGTGGCCACGCTGGGTGACGGCCGGAGTGAATCCGGCCTACGCCACCAATCCGTCGAGTTAATTTTGTCGCGGGCGATCAGCGGATGGGTGAGGCTGGCGCGTGTCAGGCCAGGCCGAGCTCCTTGCGGGCAGCCTCGGCCACGGTCCGCATCACGTCGCGAAGGTCGAGGCCGCTCTCGCGCGAGATCCGGCGGCAGTCCTCATATTCGGGCGTGACGTCGACGGCCTTGCCGTCCAGCTCCTTCACCTTCGCGTGCGCCGCGCCGAGCGCCGTGTGCACCTCGATCACACGCCTGCTTGCGATCACGCGCTGGACGGGCGTCAGCCGGACTCCGAGCGTCGTGCTGTGCCGGAACAGGTGCTCACTCAAGCTCGCGACGAGCTCCGGCGGGGACATGACGGCCAGGACGTGGCCTGACCTTCCCTTCTTCATCAGGGCCGGTGTCACGGTCACGTCGAGCGCCCCGGCGGCCATCAAGTCCTCGCACAGAGCAGCGATGAGATTCGGCGCCATGTCGTCGAGGTTTGTCTCGACGAGGGTGACGCCCGACTCGGAGCGGACCTCGTCGCCGATCCACACGGCGAGCGCGTTGCCGGGCTCATCGCGGCCGCCGATGCCGTAACCAACTCGTCGCAGCGACATCGCGGGGCGCTCGAAGGTAGCGGCGACGGCCAGGATCGCCGCGCCGGTCGGGGTCACGAGCTCGCGCTCGCCGGCGACCGGGTAGAAAACGGCACCAGTGCCCTCGAGGACGCGCAGGCTTGCCGGCGCGGGCAGCGGCATACCGGTGCCCGTGATGCTTCCGCGTGGAGCCGGCAGCGGCGAGGCGTAGACGCGCTCGACGTCGAGGGCGTGCAGCATCCAGAACGCGCCGACCAGGTCGACCAGGGTGTCAGCACCGCCCAGCTCGTGAAGGTGCACCATGTCCTCGGGCACGTCGTGGATGCGCGCTTCCGCCTGGGCCAGCCGGCTGATCGCGTCGAGAGCCGGCCGCTTCACGCGGTCGGGAGCGTCCGAGTCTTCGACCACCCGTCGCAGCGCCGGCACGGTTCGCTCGATGCGGTCCTCGGTGCGAACCACGACCCGCGTGCCGCCAGCGTGCCCTCGGATCTCGCGGCGGATCGCGATGGTGACCTCGTCGCCGAGCCGCAGCGCCTCCACGGCGGCGTCGACCAGCGACCGGTCCGCGCCGGCATCGATGAGCGCACCCAGGGTCATGTCGCCGGAGATGCCGGAGAAGCAGTCGAAGTAGGCGATCGTGGACCCCACGAACTCAGAGGCTACGCCGTGAGTTCGCGGGGACCCCTTTTTCATGCGCGCGTCCTATTAATGCGCACCGCGGCGCTGTCGATGGGTTGCATGGTCGCCGGGCGCTTCGCGATGCGCACGGAGACCGACTGGACATGCTCGAGCTCGAGCGACCGATCGGCGATCTCGGTGGCCAGCGACTCGAGCAGCCGGCGCGGTTTGCCTTCGATCACCTCTTTCGCGATCGCCCGCAGCCGCGTGTAATCGACGGTATCGGCCAGCCGGTCGCTGCGTCCGGCCTTACCGAGCTGGGCGTCGACTTCGATGTCGACCCGGAACTCCTGCGGCTGTTCGCGCTCGGCGGGGCGCACTCCGTGCCTGCCCTGGAACGACATGCCGAGGAGCTCGATCCGATCCATGACACCAATTGTGAGAAATACACTAAGTGCGTGATCAACGCGAAGGTCGACGTCCGCCCCGCCTCCGACACGGACCTCGAGGCGATCAACGACATCTACAACCACTACGTCGTGGAAACGCACATCACTTTCGACGTCGAGCCGATGTCGATGGACGAGCGCCGCGAGTGGTTCACGCACTACGCCACGACCGGACGCCACCGGGTGCTCGTGGCCGCGGATGGGGACCAGGTCGCCGGCTTCTCGTCGAGCAGCCGCTACCGGCCGAAACCGGGATATTTGACGTCCGTCGAAACGAGCATCTACCTCGCCCCGGATCAGGTGGGCAAGGGCGCGGGCGCCAGGCTATACGGGGAGCTCTTCAAATTGCTCGAAGGCGAAGACGTCCACCGCGCGTACGCGGGCATCGCGCTGCCCAACCCGGCTTCGATCGCCCTCCACGAACGCTTCGGCTTCAAACGGGTGGCCGTGTACACCGAGCAGGGCCGGAAGTTCGGGCGGTACTGGGACGTCGCCTGGTTCGAGAAACCGTTCCGAGCCGAGCCTTAGCCTCCTGCCGGTTGAGGGGAGGCCCCGGCGGGGTTGAATCCTCCTCCTCCTCCGCCGACCTGGATCGTGGTCGCCTTGATGCTTCCGTCGGCCTGACGCGTGCCGGTGATCGTGACGGTGATGCTGTCCTTCAGGTCCGACGTGTTGCCGGCGACGTTCTTCGACACCTGGACCGTGTTGCCGAATACGACCTTCACGTCGCAGGCGAGCAGCACAGACGGCACCGAGACGACGGGCGTGGGAAAGCCCGAAGTAGCGACCGCGGGGATGTTCGGCTAGTTCGATCCAATCGAGCGCTACAACCCAGCCCGTTAAGATGCTCCGCCACAAGTACTTGACGCGGGATATCTGGCTTGGTATATTCTGTCCGGAATATGCCAGAGGTAACTTCTAGCGCCACGGCCGAGATCTCGCCACTGGCGCTCTCCATCCTCGAGCTGCTCGACGAGCGCCCCATGCATCCCTACGAGCTCGCCTCGACGATGCGCGATCGCCACCAGGACGAGTTCATACGCCTGAACTTCGGCTCGCTTTACCACACAGTCGATGTGCTGGAGCGGAACGGCTGGATCGATCCCGCCGAGCGGGAGAAGGAAGGCCGCCGGCCGGAGCGGACCGTCTACAAGCTGACCCCGACCGGTCGCGAGATGCTCGTCCAGGTCGTCAGCGAGATTCTCGCCCGGCCTCGGCGTGAGTACCCACACTTCGCCGCCGGGCTGATGTTCATGCACCACCTGTCCGCTGCACGGGCTGCCGAATGCCTCAGAGAACGGGCTTCATCGCTCGAAGTCAAGGCGGAGAAGTTGCAAGGGATCATGTCCCAGCTGCGCGCCGAGGGCATCACGCGACTCTCCCTCGTCGAGCTCGAGCACAAGATCGCGATGGTCGAGTTCGAGCGCAAGTGGGTGAGCAGTCTCGAGAAAGAGATTGCGGACGGAAGGCTGGAGTGGAAAGTCGGAATCCACGCCGACGCTGAAAAGTTGAGGAGAACACATGGCTCAAGCTCGCACTAACCCGTGGCTCGTGCTGCTGGTTCTGACGACAGGGTTCTTCATGATCCTGCTCGACACGACCATCGTCAACGTGGCGATTCCCGCCATGAGCGCCGGCTTGAGCACGACCCTCGACCAGATCCTGTGGGTGCTGAACTCGTACATCCTGGTGTACGCGGTGCTGCTGATCACCGCGGGTCGCCTTGGCGATCTCTACGGCCAGCGCAGCCTGTTCGCGATCGGACTCTTCGTGTTCACCCTCGCATCAGCGCTGTGCGGCTTCTCGCAAAACGTCACCGAGCTGATCCTGGCCCGAATCCTGCAGGGAGTCGGAGGCGCGCTGCTCACCCCGCAGACGCTTGCCATCCTCACGTCCATCTTTCCGCCCGAGCGCCGCGGCGCCGCATTCGGAATCTGGGGCGGTGTCGCGGGACTCGCGACGGTCGCCGGACCGACGGTGGGCGGGGCGATCATCACCTACGTCAACTGGCGCTGGATCTTTTTCATCAATGTGCCGATCGGCATCGCGGCCCTGGTGGCGACGTTCGCCATCATCCCCGACATTCGACCGGGAAGACACCACGGTTGGGACATCGTGGGCATCATCCTCGCTTCGGCCGGGCTCTTCGCCATCGTGTTCGGCCTCATCGAGGGACAGCGGTACAGCTGGGGCCAGATCGAGTCGTATCCGATCACGATTCCCGAGGTCATCGGCGTGGGCGCCGTGCTGATCGTTCTCTTCATCCTCTGGGAGCGGTTCCAGTCCGAGCCTCTGATGCCCCTGTCACTGTTTCGAGACCGCAACTTCGCCGTCGCGAACTGGATCGCCGCGGCGATCAGCTTCGGCATGCTGAGCATGTTCCTGCCCTTCACGATCTACCTGCAGTCGGCGCGCGGCTTTTCGGCCCTCGTGGCCGGACTGACCATCGCTCCAATGTCGCTCGCATCGATGGTCACGGCGCCCATCGCCGGACGCATGTCTGACCGCATCGGCGGCAAGTACATTCTGATGGCCGGCATCACCCTGTTCACGATCGGGATGGGATCCATCGCGTTCGTGGCTGCGCCCGATTCGACCTGGATCAACTTCCTGGCACCGGCGATCGTGGCCGGCCTTGGCATGGGCATGACATTCGCTCCCATGACGACCGTGGCGATGCGAAACATCGAGCCTCGGATCGCAGGTTCGGCATCGGCTGTGTTGAACACGATTCGCCAGCTCGGTGCCGCAATCGGCAGCGCGGTCGTCGGGGCCCTGCTGCAGAACCATCTTGCGACGAGCCTTCACGACCAGGCCGTCAGCCATTCTTCCCAGATCCCTCCCTTGTTCAGGGACCAGTTCGTGGCTGCGTTCAGCAACATCTCGTCGAAGGGGTTCGAGATCGGAACGGGTCAGGTCGGAACGACCCTGCCCAGCAACGTGCCTGCTGACGTGGCCCAGCGCATCGCAGCCATCGCGCATGACGTCTTCGTCCTCGGCTACATCGACGCGATGAAGGCGACCTTCATTGTGCCAATCGTGTTCCTCGCGTTCACGGCGCTCACCACTGTGTTCATCAGGCGGCGGCCGCGAGCGGCGGCCGCGGAGCCGGCTGACCGGGAAGAGGTCAGAGCGGCCGCAAGCTGACCGGCGGCCGTCAGGTCAGAGGCGCCCGCCCGACAACGCCTTCAACAGGGCAAGCAGGATGGCGGCGCCGAGGAAAGCCACGATGATGCTGCCGAAGAATCCGACGGTACCCGTCACGCCGAACAGCGCGCCCAGCAGGTAGCCGCCGATCAGCGCGCCGGCCACACCGACCACGATGTCGGCGAGGCAGCCGAAGCCGCGGCCGGCGACGACGCGCGACGCGATCGCACCCGCGATGAGCCCGACGACAAGCCATGCGAGAAGTGAGCCTGGTTCGAGGTTGAGCCTCGAGGCGAGAAAGGCGGCGGCAATCACTTGCGGAGCCACCGAGCGATCAATGCAAAGACCTCCTCGCTGCCGCGGTCGTTGAAGGGCTCATGGTAGCGGCCCTCGAAAACGTGCAGCTCGCTGGCCGGTGCGCTCTCGTGGAGCCGGCGGCTGCCGTCCGGATCGATCAGTTTGTCGTCGGAGCCGGCGACGATCAGGAACGGAATCTTGATCTCGCCCGCACGCGCGAGATCCTCTTCGGCCGCTCGCTGCCACTCGGTGAACATCCGGCTCGAGATCTTGCCGTGGACCAGCGGGTCGGTGCGGTAGGCCTCGACGACCTCGGGGATTCGGGAAATCGTCCTTGCATCGACCTCATTGGTCATCGTCAGCCGCGGCGCGAGTCGCGACGTCATCCTGCCGAGGCTTGCTTTCCAGGCGGGGACGGTGACTTTCAGCTTGAGCGCTGGACTGGACAGGACGAATCGGCGGGCGTGGGGAAGCCGGCGTGCAAGCACAGCGCTGAGCATGACTGCGCCGCCGAACGAGTGGCCCAAGGGCACGACCTCCCCAGGCGCCTGCGATTCGACATGACTGACGAACGCCGCGGCGTCGTCGATCCACTGGGACCACGAGTCGACGTGACCTCGCCGGCCGGCGCTGTTGCCATGACCGCGCAAGTCGACGGCATACGTCTCCATGCCGAACTGGGCCATGCCCAGTGCGAGTCGCTCGTAGCGGCCGCCGTGCTCGCCCAGCCCGTGCACCACAGCCAGCGTGACGCCTGCGTTCGCAACGGGCCATTGTCGGTACGCGAGCTTTGTTCCGTCGGCAGACTGGATAGAACCGGTGGTTGCGGCGCCGCTAGGCGCCAAGGTGGCCGAACCCCCGGAGGATTTTGAGCGCTTCCTGCTCGGCCTCGAGCAGGGTCGGCGCGTAGGCGCGGATGCCGCACAGGGCGTATGCCCATTCCGGGCTGGGCGGACCCTGCGAGTGCAACCGGAATGTGGGCGGGTAGAAGAAGATCCGCTCGCCCTCCACCTTCTTGATCACCGGCCGTTTGGCGAGCACGTCCTCGAGCGATTGGCCACCGGGTAAGCGCCCGGACTCGAAGTCGAGCCTCCGGAGCTTGGCCAGCGGGTGGTCCTCATCGCGAATCGCGGCCGCGATGCGGTACTCCGCGCTGAGGTCGCGCATGAAGATGGTGATGATCAAGGCATCCGTCTCGTCGCCCGTCATCTTGACGAAGCCGGCGGCGCTCAGCCGGGGACCTTCGTCCTTCTTGAGGTGACGGAAGTACTCCATCTCGAAAAGCGCACGCGACTGTCCGCTGGCGATCCATGGCTCGCCGCACCGCCATGCCCGGGCACCCGCGAGGGCCGCGAATTGATCGTGGACCCGCTCGAGCTGATGCTCGGGCAGGCCGTACAGGCCGTAGTGGAGGACCCGCGACATTCCGACAAGACTACCGATCAGGGCGGGGGTCGGGGAGCGGTTCGGGCCTGGCGCATCGTTTCCTCCTGCCACGGCGGAGCCTGGACCGTAAGCGAAAGGCGATCGGCTCCGGCGGCGAGTAGGAAGTCGCCGCGACGGCCTGTCTCGAGGAAGGTGCGCTGAGTTCGGCTGAGCCCAAATGCGTCCTGCAGCCGGGCGGCTTCGCCCGGACGCTGGGCGCCGAAGAACTGGATGGCAGGGTTCGTCGCAACGACGGCGCCCTGCTCGGAGCTCAGCAGGTCGCCCGGATTCTGAGTCGCGAAGACCAAGGACCCGTCGTACTTGCGGATCCGTCGGGCCAGGCTGACGACGAAGCGCCGGATGGTGGCATCTTCGAAAAGAAGGCCTAGCTCGTCGATCACGAGCATGCGCCGGCGATCCTTTCGCTTGATGCGCGTCCACAACGCCTCGGCGAGCAAGAAGTGCACGGGCCCAACCATCTCGTCCCGCAGTTCGCGCATCCCGAAGACCACGATCGGCGCCTCGAGATCCACGTTGGTGGGCGAGCTGAACATCTGACCGAGGCTGCCGCGGACCCAGCGGCGCAACACCGTCGCGGCGCGTGATCCGACTGGCAGGCGCTCCGCAACGTCTCGCAGCAAAGGCTCGGCGACCTCTGAATACGCTTCGCGCACCGCGGCCTCGGCCACGGCGCGCTCGGACTCGTCGAGACCGCCGCAGATGCACGCGCAAAGCTCGACCGCATCCGCAGCCGCCGGACCGAGCCAGGCTTCGTCGCGCAACTCGGAGGCGCGGAGATCCAGCACGTTCAACGCATGGCCCGAGCCGAGCGCGAGCTGGACCTCGACGCCGCCGAGCCCTCTGGCGAGCCCGCCATACTCGTGCTCGGGATCGACGACATAGACCTGGACGCCGTGGCCCAGAGCGCCCATCGCGATGGTAGAGAGCAGGTAGGTCTTTCCCGCGCCCGAATGCCCGAACACCCCGATGTTTGCATTGGCGTAGCGGTGCTGATCGAAGGGGTCGATGAGCACTGGCGCGCCCGTGTTCCGGTTGCGGCCGATCACCAGCCCACCGCGCGCCTGCAGGTCCGGTTCGTGCCACGGAAAGAAGGTGACCAGCGCTGTCGTGTCGACGACCCGCTTGCGCTGGAGGCGGTCCGGACCTCCTGGCTGCGTGGCAACGTAGCCGTCCAGCATCCGAAACACGCAAGGCTGGAGGTCGCAAGGATCGCCCGTGCGGCCGACTCGACGCGGCGTGATCCAAGCTCGAGCTGCGCCCGTGTCGCGGCGGTCAGCGTGAGGTAGACCGAAACATGGAATGCCTTGTCCTGGCTCGAGGCCAGGCGTCGCTGCAGGTCCTCGGCATTCGGGAGCGCTCCATCGAGCGACGGGTCTGATGTGCCGGCGGTCGACTGGACGATCTGCGTCGCCCGCATGTTGATCAGCTGGCGCTGCAGGTAGCCCACGATCCATGCGGCGGGCAGCGGAGTGGCGTGCCACGCGAGGGTCAAAGCAAGCCCTTGAGGAAGGAGGTGGAAGAGCCACCCTGGCTCGAGCTCGGTGCCGGGCAGGCGGTGCACGTACCAGCTGCGGCTGAAACCACGTACGTGGCGGAACGAGCCGGCGACCTCCTGACCGAAGAGCGGCAGCAGCGGCGGCGCGGCGGTTCCGAGCGAGATGCCCATCTCTTGCAGCCCCGCTTCCAAGCGAGCCGCGTGCTTCTCAAGCGTCGCCAGAGATGTGCTGAAGCGATGCGCCGTCGGTGATCGCCGCAGCTGTTCGACAAAGCACATGTCAGCGCCGCGCATGTCGTCCAGGTCGGGGGCGATCGCGCCGGAGGCCGGTGCAGAATCGCCGCATCCGGGTTGAACGTCGATGACCACCTGGAGGGGTGCGTCCAGGCCATCCAGCAGGCGGCGGAAAGCGTTGAGCCATCTGCGTCGGTCGTCCTCGGCCGCGCCTGCGAATCCGAGCGCCCCGGTCGCGATGATGGCGACGTCGTCGGCGCCCCCCCAGCACGCTCTTGCCTCGCGCCGTGCAAGACGGATCAATGCGATGCCACCCTGGGTCGGCGCCGAGCAACGCGGTAGTTGGCCAGCACGAAGATGGCGAGGTCGACGCCCCAGACGTCGACCGGTCGCCCACGCCAGCGACCCCAGGCGGCGAGCGCGCCGGCCGTAATGATCAGCACCACCGCCAATGCGCGAATCGGCGTCTGCGACCAGTGACTCGACCAGAGCGCGAAGGCCGCGAGGAGCGCGACAACGATGTAGGCAAGACGCATCGGAGTCAGTCCGTATAGGAGCTTGTCCTCGAGGTCGACATCGAGCGGGACGCGAGCGGGCACGAGGGGCAAGCTACCCGCGGGCTGGTCAAAAAGGAACCTGGGCTGTTAACGACGCGAGACCCTTAGAATCGAACGGCGATCCCCTCCGGAAGCGCGCTCGCGTAGCTCAACTGGCAGAGCAGGGGCCTCTTAAGCCCAAGGTTCAGGGTTCGATTCCCTGCGCGAGCACCACCAGAATGCGCAAGCCTTGTTCTCGGAAACAACGCGTCCTCCGAGCTAAGAGCCTTGCGAACACGGGACCAATTTGATCGTCGTCGAACGCGCCTCCGGCGTGAGCACCCTGTTGATGATCCTCCCAGCGTATCGGCCGTAATTCGTGCGATACGCGTCGTCGCGATCGCCTGGCCGGATGACCTCGATCGATCCCCAACGCAGCTGAGCGAGGCCGACACCCTCGGTGACGAAGATGGCGACCGCTGTCCTTCTAAGCCGCTCGTCGCTCGAGCCCGAGCACCGCGTCGGACGACATCACCCACCGCGAACCACTCTTCGCATGACCATCTTGCTTGTGCCCAGAGAGCCGACCGGACGGAATCCGCTCTCGGCGAACATTGATTCAGTCCCGCCCCACAAGAATGAGCTCGAGTAGGGTTTCTCCCGGGTGGCGATTGGATAACCATCGACCGTCCCGCCGCCTTTGGCGGCGATCATGCGAAGTGCGCCTTCCAGCGCGGCTTCCGCGATTCCTTCCCTCCTTCGGTCGCGATCGACGAAGAAGCACGTGATCCTCCACTCGGGTGGAGCCACACCCAACTTGCGGACTCCTCCCATTCGGCCCGGGAGCTCGGAGGGCGGTCCGAACTGCGCCCAGCCGACAACGTTCGCCCCGTCGTAGACAAGGGCGGCGTGGGACTGATTCGCTCGAACAAGTTTCTCCTTGTACGCCCTGCGCGATCCAGCCGCCTGACTCGACCCGCCGGGCTTGAGGTGGAAGGTGACGCACCAGCAGCCACCCCACACGCCGTTGTGCTTCTCCATGACTCGCACGAAGTCAGGCCACGTCCCTCTTCCGAGTTCGCGGATTCGAAACCGCGCCCTAGGCTTTCCCGGCTCCCCGGCATGCATCCGCTAAGTATTAGATCGTGCTCGGGGCCGCGCGCCTCGCACCCTGATCAATGGAGGAAGCCTTCCCGCGTTGACCAGCCGCTCTCATCCACAGCTGACCGCGATAGCGGCCACCGCCAGGGCCAGCGCGAGAATGGCCACGATGACGATCCCGGCCGCCTGAAAGTCGAGTGCGTAAGCGCCGGGGAACTTTCGATTTATCTGACGCACGCTGAGCTTGTGACTGTGCGGCTCGGCGAGGCCCAGCGTCGTGACCAGTGCGCTGCGAGCCCTACCTCCGCTCGCGTGAAGCGCCGATGACGGCCTAACCGGTTTCGAACATCGATCGTGGCGTCGTCGACTGTGATACGCGGGACCGCCGCGCTGAGAGACTCGTTGATTCCAAGTAGCGTGAGGCCTCCAACGACGAGCACCCGAGGATCAGCCCCAGAAAGAGGAATATCCCCGCGGTGAGGTAGCCCGCCCGCGTCGGCCGAACAACCAGCACTCGACCGTTCCCCACGGGTGCCAGCCTAACCCCGGAACCATACCCCGCCCATGCCTAAAGAGGCTCTTGAACACGCGTCCGGTGGGTGCTACGTTTTCCGGGTCGTCTGGGGTTCGTGTGTGTGGGAGGGTGAGACATGCACAGGTGGCGACCTCGTTTGATGCTGGCGGCCATACCGCCTTTAGTCGCAGGGACCGTGCTGGTAGGGCTGCCTGTCGCGCAAGTCTCTGCGACCGTGCCACATCGGGTGATCAACTGCCAGAACGATCCCCGGTGCTTGGAGGTTCACGACTGGCAGGCCGCGGGCTTCGAGTACTACGTCGGCCACGATGAGCCGAGCATGCTTTTCTACTCGAACCGCCCCGGCTCGGGGAACAATTCGACATACCACTTGACGCTGCCGACCGAACCCGCGGCGATGCCGGACGCGGCCGGTAGGACATCCACGACATGGGACTTCCAGCTGCATCCGGCCTTCTGGTTCGGGATGATCCTTTGCAACCCCGATTCCTATCCGAACCAAACCAAGGCTTGTGCGGCCGACTCGGACACCAACATCAAGCCCCTCGCCCAGGCTCCAGGCCAGGCGTTCCTGGAGCTGCAGTTCTACCCACCCGGCTACTTCCCGACAAGCTGCACCGCCAAGCGGTGGTGCGTCGCCATGGTCATCTGGAGCCTGGCCCAAGACCCGATCAACGGCACGGCGCTCAACGCCACGTGCACGGCGCAGATTGGCGGGCTCGAGTACCCGAACCTCGCCTATCTGACCAAGAGCGGAAAGCCGACCGGTCCGGCCAACGCGATCGACCTCAACGGCAACTCGTTCACGGTCACCAACGACTGGCTGCTGATGAACCAGGGCGACAAGCTGACCGTGTCGATTCATGACTCCCCCGACGGGCTGCAGACGGTCGTCAACGACCTTACTAGCCACACGATGGGATCGATGACGGCGAGCGCAGCCAACAGCTTTGGCACCGTCGATTACCAGCCAACAGGGACTGCGTGCAAGAACAACCCGTACAACTTCCACCCTGAGTACTCGACTTCGCAGCCGCCGGCCAACGTAGCCTGTCCCGCCGGCGTCTTCCCGAACAACGCTGCGGGCGGCAACTCCACGGCGAAGGTTTGCACGGACCAGGGCGGTACGCGCGTGCAGTGGGCCGCGCACTCGTACAACATCTCCTTCTCCGACGAGACCGGTCACTGGGACTGGTGCAATGCGATCACGGAGCCAGGAGCGGGCAGCTCTCTTGCGCCGGGAGCAGGATTCGGCTCCGGTCACTGCAACTTAGGCGGAAAGGAGGGTCCAGGGCTGACCGTCCACAACGACGCCGACAGCGGCGGCCAGTGCTACACAGGCGAAGAGGGCGCGGCGTTTGCCAAGTACGGAGGCGCAGTCGCGGGGTCTGACGGCAGCGGTGTCGCCATACCGGGCTGCACGACCCAGAACGACGGCTTCGACGGAGGTTCGTATATCGCCAGCCGGTGGGCTCCAGCGCCCAACGCGCCTACGCCGATCACGTTCTCCAGCCCGGTGACAGTGGGCGGCGCGCCCTATCAGAGCGCAGCGTTCGAGGCGGACATCCCGCGCATCACAGCGCTGAACGTCACCGAGGGTGATTGCAGCCGGAACACCGGGACTCGCATGACCAAGGACTCCATAACCGGAACATGGGTGGACACCGGAAGGCCGTGCGCCGTGCCGCCCATCACCGACACCGGAACTGTGGCTTTCTATCCGACATTTGGGCAAAACCACTCCGGCGAGCAATGCATGTGGCAGGAGGGGAACTACTCCGCGTCAACCGGCGGCGCGGGCGTTCAGTTCGGACACAGCCTGTTCAAGCTGTCCTACCTCGCTTTCGGAGGAGGCGGGGCTGTGATCTACCGCTTCAATGACGTCCGGCACTTCGCGTCGTCGGGTTGCGGCGTGGGAGGCCAGGACGAGGGCGGGGGCGACAACAGCAACAGCAACTGAGCCATCGCTCGAATACACGAGGAGGGGCTGCGCGGCGCGCGGCCCCTCCCCTCTTTTTGACGACTTGCGCTAGCCTGGGATGGATATGACTGCGCGAAGGCCGGGCATTCTCGGCTTGGCGGTGCCGCTCATCTTGCTGGCAGCGCTCGCCGTTCTGCTCATGGCATCGGAGACCGGGACTTTGTCGAGCCTCAGACATGGAGGCTTCGGTTCCGCGCCGGCTGCCGCACCCGCCAGTGGTGGAAATCCCAACGCCACTCAACCGACATCCGGTTCCGGATCGCCGACGTCCACGACCACGTCTGGCAACCCAACGGCCGCGGTCAGGTCAGGCGGGGCTGAAGACGCGGGTCCGGACGTCGTGGGCCAGGCCCCTGCCGGAAAGTCATCCGTCTGCGCGCCGAAAATCTGCCGGCCCTAGGCGAAGAATCCCTCGTCGCCAGTCGCGACTCTAACCCGGCGGCTTTCGCAGCACCTCGAGCACCTCTTCGCCGTACTTGCGCAGCTTCGCATCTCCCACGCCGGGCACGCGCAGGAGCTCAGCCAGGGTCGCGGGTTGGGCGACCGCGATCGCGTTGAGGGTTGAGTCGTGAAAAACCACGTACGCGGGAAGGCCGGCGGCGCGGGCCGTCTCGAGGCGCCATCGGCGTAAGCGGTCCAGGATCTCGATCGGGACGTCGGAGCGCGTAGCAGCCCCGGTGCCGGGGCGCGGCGCAGCGGCCGGCAGCATCACAAGTGGCGGCCGCCCATGCCTCACCGCATCGCGCCCCGCCGGCGTCAGCTCGACAACGGGATACTCCCCCGAGCTCTGCCGGGCCATGCCCGCAGACAGCAGCTCGGCCAGCAGTTGCCTCACGCGCTCGTCGCTCCATCCCTTCAGCGCGCCGTGAAAGGGCAGCTCCTGGACCCATGGCTGCGCGGTCGACCATCGATTCCGGCGCCCGCCGAGCACCGCGGCCACGTTGGCCAGCCCGATCTGCCCGCTGAACCGACCGACCGCGGCGAGCCCGGCCACGACCGCCTCCACCGGCGCGGGTTCATCCGGAGGCCGGGCGGCAAGACAGTTGTCACAGGCACTGCACCGGCGCGCCACACCCTGCTCGCCGAAGTAATCTGCGATTCGCGCATGCCGGCACTCG
>DATNMQ010000065.1:0-2733 GCA_035602465.1 Candidatus Sulfotelmatobacter sp.
CGATCTCCTCGAATCTGTCGACCCGAATGGCCGGCAGGCCGTAGGCCTCGGACAGCTTCACGAAGTCCGGCATGTGGGTGAGGATCGACTCCGAACGCACGCCACCGTAGAAGTCGTCCTGGAACTGACGGACCATGCCCAGCGAGAAGTTGTTGAGCAGCACGATCTTGACGTCGAGCTGGTGCTCGACCGCGACCGACAGTTCCTGCGCGGTCATGACAAAGCCGCCCTCGCCTGCGACGCACCAAACCGGAAGGTCAGGCCTGCCGAACTTGGCGCCGATCGCGGCCGGCAGCGCGAACCCCATCGTGCCCGAGCCGCCGGAGTTGATGAACAGGCCCGGCCGGTCGTAGTTCCACCAGAGCGCGGCCCAGATCTGGTTCTGGCCCACGTCGGCGACCACGATCGCCTCGCTCTTGGCGCGGCGGTACATGTCGATCAGGACGTCCTGCGGCTGGAGCTGCCCGTTCGAGTGCCTGTAGCGGAGCGGGTGCTCCTCGCGCCACGCGTCGATCTGCGCCAGCCACTTGTCGCGGTGCTCCTCGACCTTGCCGACATGCGGCAGCATCGCCTCGAGCGCCAGCCTGGCGTCGGCGACCAGCTCGATGTGAGGCCGCACGTTCTTCCCCATCTCCGACTCGTCGATGTCGACATGGATGAACGTCTTGACGTTGGGCGCGAACTCGGAAAGCTTCGCCGTCACGCGGTCGTCGACCCGCATGCCGACCATCATCAGAACGTCGGCGTTCTGGACCGCCTTCAGGCACCAGCCGGTGCCCATGAAGCCGGTCATGTGCAGCGACAGCGGGTGCTTGACCGGGAAGGCGCCGATCCCGAGCAGGGTGGTGCCGACCGGCGCGGCTGCAGCCTCTGCCATCTGCATCAGCTCGCGCTCCGCATGGCTCAGCAACACGCCGTGGCCGGCGAGGATCACGGGACGCTCGGCTCGCCCTAGCGCCTGGGCAGCCTGGCGGGCCCGGTCGAGATTGACATGGCCGTTCAGCTTGTAGCCCGGGATTTCGAGGTACTCCGGTGTGACGCGCTCCGCCTCGGCCTGCTGCACGTCCTTGCAAACGTCGATCAGGACGGGGCCGGGCCGGCCGGTGGTGGCGATGTGAAACGCCTCGTGTACGACTCGAGGCAGCTGGTCGATCTTCGTCACGAGGTAGCTGTGCTTGGTCACGGAGCTGGTGGCGCCGATCACATCCGACTCCTGGAAGGCGTCGCGCCCGACCTGAGTGCTGTTGACCTGCCCGGTGATTGCGATCATCGGAACGGAGTCCATGTAGGCGGTGCAGAGGCCGGTGACCAGGTTCAAAGCGCCCGGACCGGAGGTGGCGAACACCACACCCGGCTTGCCTGACGCGCGGGCGTAGCCGTCCGCCATGTGCGCGGCGCCCTGCTCGTGACGGACCAGGATGTGCTTCAGCTTCGGGTGCTCATGGAGGTGCTGGTAGATCGGCAGGTTGGCGCCGCCGGGGTAGCCGAAGATGTACTCCACACCTTCGCGCTCCAGCGCCTCCAGGATCATGTCTGCTCCGGTCAACTCTCAGCGGGCTCCTTTTGCTTGAAAAATGAGAAAGCCCCCGCCTTTCGGTCGGGGGCTTTTGCGATCTATCTTGCGGTTCTGGCTAGTTCGCGCGTGCCCCCGATCCAATGCCAATAAGGCCCAGGAGTCCAAGGAGCAGTACGAGCGCGCAGGACTTTGCCATGAGGTTGTGAATGTTAACGAGCGTGAGGGGGCTTCGGGTTGTGGCCAAGACACAAATTTCCGGTCGCCGGGCTCCGTAAAGTTGTCGTTCCCGATGCCCAGCCAGCGTAGAACCCTCGCCCAGAAGCTCTGGGACGCCCACGTGGTGCGTTCGGCTCCGGGCGAGCCCGACCTCCTTTTCGTCGACCTGCACCTGGTCCACGAGGTCACCTCCCCGCAGGCTTTCGAGGGCCTGCGCCTGGCCGGGCGGCACGTCCGGCGGCCGGATCTGACGGTGGCGACGATGGACCACAACGTGCCTACACGCGGCGGCGTCCGGGCGGCGGACGAGCTGTCGCGGAAGCAGATGGAGGTGCTGGCCGAGAACTGCCGTGAGGAGGGCATCCCCCTGCACCGGATCGGCAGCCGGCGCCAGGGCATCGTCCACGTGATCGGACCCGAGCTCGGCCTGACGCAGCCGGGGATGCTGATCGTCTGCGGCGACTCGCACACCTCGACGCATGGCGCCTTTGGCGCGCTCGCGTTCGGGATCGGGACCTCGGAGGTCGAGCTGGTCCTCGCCACTCAGTGCCTGCCCCAGAAGCGTCAGGGCGACATCGCGGTGACCGTCGAGGGCGAGCTGCCTCTCGGCGTCGTGGCCAAGGACATCGTCCTGAGCCTCATCGGGCGGACCGGCACGTCGGCGGGTCAGGGCCACCTGGTCGAGTACCGGGGGTCGACGATCCGCCGGCTGAGCATGGAAGGGCGGATGACGATCTGCAACATGTCGATCGAGTGGGGTGCCAAGGCCGGGATGGTGGCGCCGGACGACACGACGTTCAAATACCTGGAAGGCCGGCCGAGCGCGCCAAAGGGTGAGGCCTGGGAGTCGGCGCTGGCATACTGGCGATCGCTCGCGACAGACGCCGAAGCGCCCTTCGACGCCGAGATCTCGATCGATGCTTCGCAGCTGGAGCCTCACGTCACGTGGGGCACCAATCCCGGCCAGGTGGCGCCAGTGACGGGGCGGGTGCCGCAGCCGC
>DATNMQ010000071.1:0-2633 GCA_035602465.1 Candidatus Sulfotelmatobacter sp.
CCGCGATGGTGTTGGCTTCCGACTGAACTCGCAATGACTTCACCGGTCGCGATACCGATATGAACGGCCAAAGCGGAAGGTAGGCCGGATACGAGCTTTGGAACGGAAGTCTGTATCTCCAAAGCGGCGCGCACGGCCCGCTCGGCATCATTTCCGCGAGCAAGCGGCGCTCCGAACAGCGCCATCGCCGCGTCGCCGATGTGCTTGTCAATCGTCCCGCCAAAACGCTCGATGGTAGCGTCAACAAGCGCAAAGAAACGCTCCAGCAAGGCATGCACATCTTCGGCATCCAGCACCGAAGAGAGGTGGGTATAGCCGACCAAATCGCAAAACAACACGGTAACCGGACGACGGTCTCCCTCCGGATCGACATTCCGCTCAGCTTCGCCCGCCCCAATCCTTTCGCCGGCAAGCGAATGACCGCAGCCGCCGCAATAACGCTCGGCCGCCTCGTTCGGAAAGCCGCAGTTCTCGCAGGGTACTGGCAATGCCGTGCCGCAGGACGCACAGAATTTGCGCCCCGCTCGGTTCTCCAATTCGCATTTTGTGCACCGCACAGCGTCGGACTCCGTTGTCCGAGATGATGAGCCCGAGCCACGAACACCGCAAGGAGCTCGTTGCTGGCCGAGCGCTCCGTCTCGACTTGCCGCCGCCGCTGCTGCCTGCCGGCGCCGACAGGTAGTGAAGTCGGCCGACGTCTGCAGTTGGCAGTGCGCCCCGAAGGCGCGGATCACTAGTGGAGGAAGATTCCACCCAGAGAGTTGTCGATTGATCTGGTAGCTGACGAGCGGTTCGGGTAACCGGCAGGGCTGGAGCCTCGTGACAAAGGCCGCTTTAGGCGGTTGAGCAATCCGGCGGGCCGTAACGTGAGTGAAGCCTGAGCAGGCCTCGAAAGTGACAACGCGGATGCCGACCCTCCTGCCATTTGGGGAAGGCTGTATGAGCGGGGAAGTAATCGACACGCGCACCCGCTCGATCCGCCGGGGTAGTGGGCACGGCACGTCGGAAAGGTGGTTCGGGTAATCGGGGGAGACCCGTCAAGGGCGAGGGTAGCGGCCTCAACGTCGCGAAGGCGGCGGCCATGGCGGGAGTCGGACGGGGTCGTATGACCGTTGAAGCCGGGTAATGCTGGCTGAGGAAAGGGCCCTGACTTCTGGTGCGCTTTCGAAGATGGCGAGGTGAAGGTGATTGGCGATGAGCCTGGCAACACCGACAACGATCCGGACCCTTCAAAGAAAGCTATACCGCAAGGCGAAGGCGGAGCCTGCCTTCCGCTTCTACCTGCTCTACGATAAGATTTACCGAGCGGACATCCTGCGTCATGCCTATGCGCTGGCCCGAGCAAATGCGGGCGCGCCGGGTACGGACGGAATGACCTTTGCGGCGGTCGAAGCGTCGGGCCTGGAGAGGTGGCTGGCGGGCCTGCGCGAGGAACTGGTTTCGAAGACGTACCGGCCCGATCCGGTGCGGCGGGTGTCCATACCGAAGCCGGACGGAGGCGAGCGACCGCTCGGCATTCCGACGATCCGGGATCGGGTGGTCCAGACCGCCGCCAAGCTCGTGCTGGAACCGATCTTCGAGGCGGACTTTGAGGACAATGCCTACGGCTACCGCCCCGTTCGCGGAGCGGTGGACGCGGTCAAGGAAGTGCACCGGCTGATCTGCCGGGGCCATACCGACGTGGTCGACGCCGACTTATCCCGCTACTTCGATTCGATTCCGCACGGCGAGCTTCTGAAATCAGTAGCTCGTCGCATCGTGGACCGGCACGTGCTCCGGCTGATCAAGCTGTGGCTGAAAGCGCCGATCGAGGAACGGGATGATGGCGACGGGACCCGGCGCATCGGTGGTGGCAAGAGCAACGCGCGCGGCACGCCGCAGGGCGGCGTCGTGAGCCCACTGCTGGCCAACATCTACATGAATCGGTTCCTGAAGTATTGGCGGCTGACCGGGCGCGGGGAGGCGTTCCGGGCACACGTCATCGCGTATGCCGACGACTTCGTCATCCTCAGTCGCGGATGTGCGGCCGAGGCCCTGGCGTGGACGAAGGCGGTGATGACGCGGCTCGGGCTGACACTCAACGAGGCCAAGACCTCGTTGAAGAATGCTCGGCAAGAACGCTTCGACTTCCTCGGCTACTCGTTCGGACCTCACCGTTACAAAGCGAACGGTCATTGGTATCTGAGCGCGAGCCCGTCCAAGAAGAGCGTGCAACGGCTCAAGACGAAGGTTGGCAATCTGCTGGTGCCTGGCAACAACGATCCATGGCCCGAAGTGCGCGACACGCTGAACAGCTCTCTGCTTGGCTGGTCGAACTACTTCTGCCATGGGACGCGCCGATCGGCATTCCGCGGCATTGACCGATACGTTTATGAGCGCGTACGCGACTTCCTCGCCAGACGGCACAAAGTGGCAGGACGTGGCACACATCGGTTCTCTCTCGACGTTGTCTATGGACAACACGGTCTGCTGCGTCTCGAACGCCTACCCCTAACGGCCCCGCTGTGTGCCTCACGGTGAAACCAGTCGGAGAGCCGGATGCCTTAATCGGGCACGTCCGGTTCGATGAGCGGGGATGGGAAACGGAGCGTTGCCGAATGGCCCAAGCTACCGCGCCCATCCTCGACTCTACC
>DATNMQ010000080.1:0-57691 GCA_035602465.1 Candidatus Sulfotelmatobacter sp.
GGAGTCGGGTCCGTCCCACAGCTGCTCTGGCAGCATGAGGCCCGGTCCCGCAAACCCCTCGAGCGAGCGAACGAGCTCCGCGGCCGGCAGGCCCATGGAGAAGAAATGGCGCGCGCGTTCTCCGGTCAGCACAGGCCACGCGCGGCCGCGGCCGCTCCCGTCCCAAGGTGACCCGTCCTCGTGCTCGCCGTACTCGTCACCGACATACCGCCGCCAGCTCGGCCCGGCAGGCAGGCTGACCTTCAATGAGGTGTCCACGCCCTGAAGGCTGCGCAGCACGCGCTCGTCCTTCGGCCGGCGCAGCCCATACCGGACGAGCTCTAAGAATTCCGGTGCTATCGCGCCTTCGGTCGGACGGCGATCCGGGTCGGACGCGAGGCGGACGTACTGGCCAGACGCCGTGGTGCACCATCTTTCGACCCGGTCGTTCCAGTAGTCGGCCACCGCGCGCAGGTGGCTGGCTGCGATGTGCTCGCCTGCGTCGTGGGCAAATTCGGCCGCGACGATCAGGGCCGCGATGGATACGGCAAGCGTCGACGGCGACAGGCCGCCCTGGTCCTCCCATCGGTCGAGCTGCGTCGCAGGTCCCTCGCGGATGAGGAATGTCGCCGCGGGGCGGATCATGGTCGCGTAGGGGTCGTGGTCGAGGCAGCCCGCCACGCCGAGCCGCCACGCGAGAAGGATGGGCAGCGCGACCTGGTCGAGCTCGATCGATTGCCAATGGGGCGTGCCATCGAGATACCAGTTCTGATACCAGCCCCCATCCGGACGCTGGTGCGTCTGCAAATGGCGAAAGGCCCGGAGCGCAGCGTCGGTGTCACCCGCGTCGAGAAGCGCTGTTGCGATGCGGCAGAGGTCGCGAGGCCACACGAGGTGGTACACGTGGTCGCCGTCATGGTTGTGCTCACCCCAGGGCGCGGCGGGCGAGGCGATGAAGGCGCCGGCATGCGACTTGTCCTCGAGACAGTGCAGCAGCGCGAACGATGCGCGTGCGAGCATCCCATCGTCGCCGCTGACCTGCGCGAGGGCGCGAGGGATCTCGGGCTGCGCGTGCCACGCACGCTCGAACGTTTGACGCACGGTCCCCGCGCCCTTCTGGAGCGCGGCTCGCGCAACCTCCTCGGCGTCGGCCCGCGTATGCGCGAATCCGATAGCAAGCTGAAAGGAGCCGGCACGGATCCCGATCTCTGCGCCAACCGAGACGTTCCCCGGACCCGCGCGATCGTATGTGTAGGTGAGGTAGCCGTCGCCGTCGCTCAGGTCGATGTGGACGTCCGAGCTGCGGTAGTAGCCGACGGTCGCGCGGCTGAAGGGGCCGACGATGCATATCCACACGTCCTGCTGCCGGAGCAGCAGCGCGGGCGGATGCGTGTCGATGACGCTGCCGAAGTTACCCTCGGTGCCGGGCTGCCAGTGGGCGGAGGCCTGCAGGTAGAGCCGGAGGTCGGGGAGCTCGGGCGTGAAAGTTGCGGCAATCAGGAGGGCGTTCTCTTCGGGATCGGAGAAGACCTCCTTGGTCAGCCGGTACTCGTGGTGCGTGGTTTCGACGCGGAACGCGGGAACGCCCGGGCTGATCCAGCTGACGGCGTGCTGCCCGTCGGCGGCGTCATCGACCGGAGGCGCGCCGCCGGCGGAGGCGAAAAAGCGAAGCTCGTGCAGGGCGACGCGGTCGAGGAAGGGGAAGAAAACCTCGCTGAGGTTGCCGTCGGCGAGCGTGTACCAGAGCTTGCTCCTCGGACCGGGTGCGGATCCGAACGCCATCTTGCGTCCGGGGCCCCACATCGGGGGCGCGCCTGGTCCGCCGGGAGCCTCCATCGGGTGCTAAGTATGGAGAGAGGTCGGGGCCGATAGAATCGAGCGACGGCACCGCCTTGTCGGGGAGGTGGCTGAGTGGCCGAAAGCACCCGCCTGCTAAGCGGGTAGGGGGTGTAAAGCTCCCTCGAGGGTTCGAATCCCTCCCTTCCCGCCAACCGATCTGATCAGCGGCCTGACTTCTACGAATTGACCGCGCATACTGCCGAGCGCCGCAATGGTGCAGTTCTCCGATGACGGCCAGTGGTGGTGGGATGGTACGGCTTGGGTTCCGACGGCTCAGGTCGTTCTGCCCCAGCTCCCGCCCACCGAGTTCGAGCAATCGGGAAAGCTAAAGACGGCCGGCGGCCGCCTCAGGAAGACTGGGTGGCTTAACTGGGTGAACGACGCTGGCTGTTTCCTGAGCTGGATTGCTCTGATCCCCGCCCTTGTCGTAATAGGGCCTGCCTTGCGCGACTACCGGTTGTGGACGCTTGAGCAGCTGGCTGCCGCGACCGCCTACCTACTTGGTCCAAAAGAGACCATGCTCGCCGGCGAACCTACTCTTCTGCTACCCGAGTACGTGGGAGATTCTGCGAAGCGGGACTTGGCGGTGGCAGTCACCGCGGAACACGTTTTGCTCTTTCGCATTGATTTTTTCGATGGGCAGCCACGATGGATCGCACTGGTAGCTCGCCCAACTGACGTGAACATGGAGGTACGCTCCTTCGCCGTAGCGGGTTTCAGGGGTCCGGCTCTAACGGTCAGCAGCGGCAACGCGCAGTGGGTGATCAGCGGAGTCCCGGGCGTGTGGAAGCCGAAAGCGGTGCTTGACGCGTGGCGAACAGCCTCTGCTCAGACGATATCCAGGTAGATCAAGCTTCGGGTCCAATCCCTCCCTTCCCGCCATCTGAGTCGAGGGGGCTTGGGGATATGACGTCACCCTACCTCGGCGGCGTCTACACGTACCCCACCACAAAAGCGCTTCCCACCAGCTTGAAGAACAGGGATTGGCTTGTCCCGTCGGCGCTGACGAAATATGTGCCGTCCAGGCCCGCGTTGCAGGGTCCACCGCCCCAGTCGACGAGGGCACACCTGTGGTCGGCGACCACACGTCCGTCAGGCAGCCAGGCGTCCGGAAGGTAATCGAGCGGACCGAAGGCTTGCGCGCTCGACGACGTGAGATCCGCCATAGCGATCTGGTAGTTGATCACAGGGTCCCTGGCCCCGTTGCGGCCGGCGATGAGTCGCTTGTCGTCCGGCGACACCGCCACCGCTATGTAGGCATCGCCGGTTCCGCCACCCCCAACCGCAAGCTGGATCAGATTGCTCTGGCCCGACGGCGAACGTATCTCGATGACGCCGCCCCCGGTTGACTTGCGGCAGATCATCGTGCCGTCGTCGAGCACCTGCTCGGCGATGCACTGCGGCGAAACGTCGGTTACCTGACCGTTGCTGAGGTTGAACTTCGCAAGCGGGAAGCGATATTCGAGAAACGGTCCAGCCCCACCGATGCCGACGGGTGTTCTCAACATGTAGATCCCGCTCGCATTCCACGCGAATGGCGAATAGAAGGCGTTGCCATCCGGCGAGGGCAGAGTGGCGACGACTCGGTCATTCGTGGGCGTACCAAGATGGATGCTTGCGTTCGACGCGTTGTCGTGGATCGCGTAAAGCCATTGAGACAATCGGGGATCGACGACGACGGTGCCCACGCCGCCCCAGTCGGGAATCGCTGCCAGCTGGCCGAGCTTCGTGACGGCGCCATTTCGGTTCAGGGCCTGCAGCGTGGTGCCGTCGAGGACGATCACCTGGTCGCTGACGATCCCGTCATAGCGGCCCTTGACGGTGGCCGTGTCCGTGGCGTCGAGTCGCGCCAGCCGCACTTGAAGCCGAGTGAGATCAGCGATCACCAGACGCGGCTCGGCCTGTGCGGGTGAGGGACTCTGTGCGGCCGATGCGCTCGGTCGTGTCGTGGCGGCAGCGGTCGGTGTCCCGGCGGCCGGCGAGCGATTCGATGCGTTCTGGCTCGGTGCTCCGCAGGCGGCGAGGAACATGGCTGCAACGGCCACTCCAACTGCGCGACCGCTACGCAGTTGCCCCATGACACCTCAACGGAGACGCCAATTGACGGTTACGGCTTTCAGCTTGTCGCGATGTCTCCCACGTTGCCAGATCCGGCGTTCGTCCACCGCCTGAACAGAAGGTCGTCATCGTTCGCCTGGTAAGAGAACGACCAGTCGTTGATGACGTTCCACGTCGCGGCCGGACCGAAGAACGCCGGAACGAAAGTGGTCCCGTTGCATGGATTGGGACACGTCGCATCGGAGTTGTACGTGCCGCCGGTCACCGTTCCCCTCAGGAAACCGTGGAAGCTTCCGCGAACGCCCGCGGTGACGAAATGGCCGTGGTTTCCTATCGTCTGACAACCACCTGGGCTGGCGCCGGCAACCGTCACGAAGTGCCCGCTCTTGTAGAACTCCGTGAGGACAAGGGTGTTGTCCTCCTGATCGACGTGGAACACCCGGGTGAAAGTGTCGTTTGCCCAGTTGTTGCCGCATGTGCCAGAGTCGGGCGAGCCGCTGTGCCGGACTATGACGTCGTCTCCTTCGGCCAGGGCCGTCGACGAGAAAGCGAGGACCAAACCAAGAGCGCTGACCGCCGCGATCAGAAGTCTCCTCATGACCCGCCCCTCCGAATTCACGAATCGATCGGCGTTCGCTGAGTATGGCACCGATTGTGTTGGAAATTTATGCGGGGGTTTTGGCGCTCCAGACGTTCTCAAGGTAGCGAGGAGCCGGACCCGCTCTGTCTCCTCGCTATTCCGAGGTAGCCGCCGCATCGTCGGTGTGGTCGCCGCGAGTCGCTCCTGGTTGGAAGCGACCTGGCGAAAGGAGAGCGACGATGAACGAACAAAGGAGCGCCACAAGGCGACGTAGAGCGGACAGACGCGTCGTGGAGCGCAGGTCTTACACCTTGCATGCTGTGGCCACTCGGCCGGGTGCCGATCAGCGAGGCGCTCGGGAGCGTCGGACAGGTCTCCGCCGGCTCGAATATCGGCGCCGGCAGGCGAACCGGCGCGCGGCGGCCTAGGGCTTTCGGTTCCGGAGCGCGATTATCACGACGAGCACGATCAGCAGCGCCGCGACGATCCACAACCTGCTCATCGCGCTGCCATTAGAACAGCCCCGTCAGCCAGCGGCGCAGCGGTTTTGCGCCGGCGGGCTCCACATATCTCGGCAGCACCGCATTGACCGCTGTCTCGCCTGAGTCCAGAACCTCATCGACGGTCTTCCCGGCCGTGGGTATCGGCTCCCCGATTCTGACCACCAGCCGCTTCCCGAGCCACAGCTCCCTCATTCCCGCGAGCCCCACCGGCACAACGGGTACGCCATTCTCGACTGCGAAATGCGCGAAGCCTTTCTTGAAGGGCAGTAGCTCGCCCTCGCGCGGACCGAAGTCGCCCTCAGGGAAAAGCGCGACCGCCCCGCCCTCTCTCAAGCATCGATCCACATGGCGGAACAGACGCGGGTCGCCATGACGCGCGCGATTCACCGGCACAATGCCGCCCGTCGCGCGGACGAGCATCCACAGCGGCCGGTTTCGCATCATCGACGTCGGGTCGGCGAGGAAATGAATCCGCGGCTCAGGCGGAAACAGCAGCAGCAGGCTGATCGCGTCCATCCATCCCAGGTGGTTGGCGATGACCACGAAAGCGCTGTCCGGAATCCGCTCGCGGCCGGCCACGTCGAAACGGAACAGCAGATGAAAGACGGCCCGCGCGACCGAGCGCACAACGCGGAAAACAGGGGTCGCGTGGCGGCCGACTGGCAGCATGTCGGCCGCCGGGATCGCGGCCTGCGGCACCTCCGCGGCGGGTTGGAAACGGAGCGCATCCCAGCTCTCGTCGAGGGTGACGCTGGTCGTGGGGACGAAGCCCGCCTCACCCAGCACGCTCCCGCCGTGGTTGCGGTTGAGGTCTGACCGCCCGAGCGCCTCATTCGGATAAGCGATCCACAGAGCGCCTCCAGGCTTCAACGCCTTCAGCGCCGCCGCCGCATTCTCTTCCAGCTGGGCACGATTGGACGCGAACAGCAGCACTAGGTCCGCAGGCTCATCCACGCCGTCGTCGAGATATCCGGCGGGCGCATTCAAGACGCGATAGCGCGCGCCAGGCTCGACCTTCAGCTTGCGCGAGAGAGTCGACTGCTGCACGGCCTCGTATTGTGCGCCGCTCGGTACACTCCAAGCCGTGACGGGTCGCGTGGCAAAGATCATGGTGCTCGTCACCGTTCTCGCGGTTGCGTGTACGCGCAATGGACCGACCTCGTCCACGTCTCCCCGACCCTCGCCGTCCCCGAGCAAGATCGCGTGGACAGACTGCGGCAAGGGATTTCAGTGCGGCAACCTGCAGGTTCCGCTCGACTACTCGCAACCACGAGGCCGCACCATCGCGATCGCGCTGACTCGCAAGCCGGCCACGGACCAGGCCAACCGAATCGGATCGCTTCTCCTGAACCCCGGCGGCCCCGGCGAAACGGGAATCGACTTCGTGCAAGGGGACGTGAAGTCGCTCAGCAACCTCAACAAGCGGTTCGACCTGGTCGGCTTCGATCCGCGGGGCGTGGGCGCGAGCACGCCGGTAACCTGCGTCGACGGTCCGCAAGAAGACGCGTACCTCGCGGCTGATTCAGTGCTCGATGATCCGCAGGAGAAGCAGGCTCTGATCCAGGGCGACAAGGACTTCGCCGCCGGATGTCAGCAGCGCAGCGGAGACCTTCTGCCTTTCATGGACTCGGCCAGCGTCGCGCGCGACATGGACCTCATGCGCGCCGCGGTCGGCGACTCCAAGCTGACGTACCTCGGCTTTTCCTATGGGACCTACTACGGCCAGTGGTACGCGCACCTGTTTCCGGATCGCGTGCGAGCGCTGTCGCTCGACGGAGTCGTCGATCCGAGCGTGTCCGCCAACGAGAGCAACCTCGGCCAGGTCGTTGGATTCGAGCAGAACCTCCAGGCGTTCCTGGCTGACTGCCGCTCCCGGACCTCGTGCAAGTTCGGTCGTGGGGGCGACCCAGGCACGAAGCTCACCGCATTGATGTCCCGACTCGATCAAACGCCGCTTCCAGTCGGCAGCCGCGAGCTGACACGTTCTCTGGCCATGACAGGAGTGCTCATCACGCTCTACGACCAGAGCTTCTGGCCTGACCTGGACCTGGGACTCACCGCCGCCGCCGGCGGCAACGGTCAGATCCTGCTGATCCTCGCCGACCTGTACAACCATCGGAACCCCAATGGGACGTACGGCAACCTCTTCAACGGCGCCTTCTCCTCCCAGTGGTGCCTCGACTGGCCAGTACCCCAGGACATCTCTGCCTACGACCAGCTCGGTCCTGCTTACGCCAAAGCCTCGCCGCTGTTCGGACCCTGGAGCGTGTACTCCAACCTGCAGTGCGCGTACTGGCCGGTGAAATCAAAGAACAAGCAGGGTCCGCTGACGGTCCAGGGGGCGCCGCCCATCCTCCTCGTGGGCGGAACTAACGATCCGGCGACGCCCTACTCAGAGTCTCAGTCGGTGAACCGGCAGATCCAGGGCTCGGTGCTGCTGACCCGCCAGGGCAACGGTCACACCTCTTACGACGTCAGCGCGTGCTCGCACGCAGCCGAGGACGCTTACCTGATCGACCTCACGCTGCCCGCGCCGGGGACCGTCTGCTCTAGTTAGGCGACGGTCTTGGCCACCGGAGCGGCCGCGCGCGCGAAGGTCAGCTCGCCGCCCTTGACGTCGACCTCGATGCCGTCTCCGTCGCTGATCTTGCCCTCGAGCAGCTGCATCGCGAGCGGATCCTGGACGAGGCGCTGGATCGTGCGCTTCAGCGGGCGCGCTCCGTAGGTGGGATCCCAGCCACGCTCGATCAGGAGCTGGCGCGCCGCGTTGGTCACGATGAGCGTGATCTTGCGGTCGTCGAGTCGCTTCTGCAGCCGGGAGAGCTGGATGTCCACGATCGCGCCGAGCTGGTCCTGGGACAGCGGCTTGAACACGATGATGTCGTCGACACGGTTCAGGAACTCAGGCCTGAAGTGGTCGCGCAGCACCGCCATCACCGCCTCGCGCACTTCATCGAACGGCCGCTCCGCCATGTCCTGGATGAGCTGGCCTCCGATGTTGGAGGTCATGATCAGCACCGTGTTGCGGAAATCGACAGTGCGGCCCTGCCCGTCGGTCAAGCGCCCGTCGTCGAGGATCTGGAGCAGCACGTTGAACACGTCGGGGTGCGCCTTCTCGATCTCGTCGAACAGCACGACCGAGTAGGGCCGGCGCCGGACCGCCTCAGTCAGCTGTCCGCCCTCGTCGTAGCCGACGTAGCCGGGCGGCGCGCCGAGCATCCGCGCCACGGTGTGTTTCTCCTGGTACTCGGACATGTCGAGGCGGATCAGCGCCTGCTCGTCGTCGAACAAGAACTCCGCGAGCGCACGCGCCGTCTCGGTCTTGCCGACGCCGGTCGGGCCGAGGAAGATGAACGAGCCTACGGGGCGGTTCGGGTCCGCAAGACCTGAACGCGACCGCCGCACCGCATTGGCGACCGCAGTGACGGCCTCGTCCTGCCCGATCACCCGGTCGTGCAGCCGCTCCTCCATCTTGATGAGCTTCGCGACCTCGCCCTCCATCAACTTGGAGACGGGGACGCCCGTCCACTTGGCGACGATCTCGGCGATGTCCTCCTCAGTGACCTCTTCCTTCAGCAGAGCGTGGCCACCCTGAAGCTGCGCAAGCCGGTCGCTCGCCTCCTTCAGCTGCTTTTCGATCTCCACCGCCTTCCCGTAACGAAGCTCAGCGGCTTTGGCAAAATCTGCCGCACGCTCGGCTCGCTCGGCGTCGGCTCTGACCTCTTCGAGCCTGGCCTGCAGCCCGCGAATCCTGGTGATGACTTCCTTCTCCTGGTTCCAGCGCGACCGAAGCGCAGTCCGCTTCTCCGAGAGCTCCGCCAACTGCTTCTCGATCGCGGCGAGACGCTCTTTCGAGGCGCGGTCGGTCTCCTTCTTCAGCGCCTGGCGCTCGATCTCGAGCTGCCGGATCTGGCGCTCGAGCTCGTCGAGCTCAGCGGGCATGGAGTCGATCTCGGTGCGGAGACGAGCCGCCGCCTCGTCGATGAGGTCGATCGCCTTGTCGGGAAGGAAGCGGTCGGTGATGTAGCGGTTCGAGAGCACGGCGGCCGCCACGATGGCCGCGTCCTTGATCCGGACACCGTGGTGCACCTCGTACCTCTCACGCAGTCCGCGAAGGATGCTGATGGTGTCTTCAACTGTCGGCTGATCGACGACGATCGGCTGGAACCGGCGCTCCAGCGCCGCGTCCTTTTCAATGTGCTTGCGGTACTCGTCGAGCGTCGTCGCGCCGATCGCGCGCAGCTCGCCGCGGGCCAGGGCCGGCTTGAGCAGGTTGGCCGCGTCGATCGCGCCTTCGGCCGCGCCGGCGCCGACCAGCGTGTGCAGCTCGTCGATGAAGAGGATCACCTGGCCGTTCGAGTCTTCGATCTCCTTCAGCACGGCCTTGAGCCGGTCTTCGAACTCGCCGCGGAACTTGCTGCCGGCGACGAGGGCACCGAGGTCCAGCGCGATGACGCGCTTGCCCTTGAGGCTTTCCGGGACGTCGCCCTGCGCGATGCGCTGGGCCAGGCCTTCCGCGATCGCGGTCTTGCCGACTCCGGGCTCGCCGATGAGGACCGGGTTGTTCTTCGTCCGGCGTGACAGGACCTGCATGACGCGGCGAATCTCCTCGTCACGGCCGATAACCGGATCGAGCTTGCCGTCCTTGGCCAGCTTGGTCAGGTCCCGGCCGTACTTATCCAGCGCCTGGTACTTGGACTCGGGGTTCTGATCGGTCACGCGCTGCGTGCCGCGGACCTGGCGCAGCGATCGAAGCAGGGTGTCGTGCGTCACGCCGGCGTCCATGAGGATCTTCTGGTCGGTCAGGGCGAGCAGCAGGTGCTCGGTCGAGATGTATTCGTCCTTCAGCCGCTCCGCCTCGCGCTCGGCAGCCTCGAGGCTCTTGCGGAGAGACTCGCTCAGGTAGGGCTGCCCGCCGCCGCTGACCTTCGGGAAGCGCTCGATCGCCGAAACGAGGGCCGGCTGCAGCGCCTGCGCGGAGGCGCCGGCTCGCTCGAGCAGGGTCCGGCCCACGCCATCCTCCTGGCTGACGAGCGCGAGCAGTAGATGCTCCGGCTCGACCGCCTGGTTGCCTGTCTGACGTGCCAGGTCCGCAGCCTCCTGCACAGCCTCCTGGGCCTTCTCCGTGAATCGATCAGTTCTCATCGACCCATTTATCCCAAGCCCCTTTGGGTTCCAAACCCTCTTTCAGGCCCCCTTTGCACGTATTTTTGGCGACATGCCTGAGCTGCCCGAGCTGGAAGCGCTGCGGATCCGGATCGGTCCGCGCGTGGACGGCAAGCTCATCACGGCCGCGACCGTCAACCCAAAGAAGGCGCACCTCCTCCGCTACCCCGTCGACAATTTTGCGCTCGAACTGCCCGCCCGGCGCATCACCTCGCTGACCCGGCGCGGCAAGCACATGGTCTTCGCCACAGAGCTCGGCGGCGGCGGCTCGCCGCGCTGGCTGGTGATCAACCCGATGCTGGGCGGGCGGTTCCAGGTCGCGGGCCCCGGCGACCCTGTGCCGGCGACGGAGGTGTTCACGCTCCGGCTCGAGGGCAAGGTTGAGCTGCGCTACCTCGACTTTCGCGACATGGGGCGGATCTACTGGGTGGCGGACTGCTCGCGCGAGGTTCCCGCGTGGGACGGGCAGGGGCCCGAGGCGGATTCCGTCGCGTCGATGGGCCTCGACGTATTTCGGAAGCGCTTGAGGCGCTTTCGCGACGAGCTCAAGGATCTGCTCCGCAACCAGGAGTTCCTGGCCGGGATCGGCAACGCCTACTCGGACGAGATCCTGTTCGAGGCTCGCCTTCTGCCGCTGCGCCGGCGGGCGTCACTCAAGCCGGAGGATGAAGAGGCGCTGTTCCGGGCGATCCCGGCCGTGCTGTCGCGGGCGGTCGAGGCGATCCTGGCCAACCCGAATTACGAGGAATCGAAGCAGGACCGAAAGTTCATGGCGGTGCACATGAAGGGGGGCAAGACCTGCCCCCGCTGCGGCCACCGGATCAGCCAGCTCGGCTCCAACCGGGAGCCGTTGAACTTCTGCCGGGGCTGCCAGCTCTAAGCAATCGCGGCCTCCAGGACTCCATTTCGCCGCTGGTGCCGGCACTCGCCTCCCGCCGCATCGAATTCGGACCGCCGGTGCATGCACTCGCGGCACACCGCGGAAGGACATACCTCTAGCGGGTCCCTCCCTTCGGTTCCGGTTCCCTCCCCCGCCGGCCTACCGGCCTCAGCGTACTCGGGGTGTCAACCCAGCCTGTTAAGAGCGCGCGCCGGCACCGGCCAGGTTGCCTGCAATGCTCCCCAGCAGCCGCTGCGAGGCGACGGTGATCTCGTCCACCGCCTCCTGGAACGCGGCCTCGTGGCGGCTCGACGGTTTGCTGAACCCGCTCACTTTGCGCACGAACTGGCGCGCGGCTTCGCGAATCTCCGCATCGGTGGCTATGACGTCGGCGTGGCGCAGGGTCTTGATGCTTCGGCACATGGCGTCAACGATAGCGACGCCCCGCGACTAGGAGCCGCGGTGTGGCGGCAGCTCCGGCAGGTCAGGCGGGGGCAATCGCGTCGGGTCGATACCCGCCCTCAAAAGCATTGCGTTCGCCAGCTTTTCGTATTTGTGCTCGACCAGGTCGCCCACCGGGTCGGGCGAGGCGCGCATCAGCTGTCGGAAGCTCAAGGTGGAAACCGCGCGATAAGCAAGCACCGCGCGCGCCGCGTCGGCGCGTCCCGTCATGGCGGCGATCCGCACGAATGCCAACGCGGCGCCCGTCTCCCGCATGTCGCGCCAGCGCCATCCGGTGTACGGCAGCAGCACGAGCAGGATCGGCGGCAGCGCCACGAGCAGGCCGAGCACGATCGCGGTCTTGAAGATCGCGTCATGGATGTTCGTCCCTGTCGAGATGAGCGGATCGCCCGAGTAGTGCTTCAGGGTGTCGGCGGTGTCCTGCAAGAACTTCGTGAGAATCGGTATCCCGCCCGGGACCGCTTTGCGAAAGGCGGCGATCCACTGGTTGAAGGTCATGCCCGTGTTCTTGATCCCGTCGGCGATGACCTCGAGACCCATGATCGTCTGGTAGATCAGGAAGCCAAGGTAAGCCCAGGCCACGCTCCAGAAGAAGACGATCGTGTCCGCGAAGACGCGCAGGAACGCGGGCCAGCGCCGGTCCGGGTAGAGCTTGAGCATCATCTCCCTGCGGACGATAAGTCACCGGCCCTGAAACAGAGCTGCCTGGTCCGCGCCCAGTTCGTTTAAGCGATCGCGAAGTCGACCTCGACGCTGACCTGTACGTCGACCTGGCCGACCGGCACCTGGGTGGGCGCCGGCGCACCGGCGGCCGCGCCGTAGCTGATCGGGTAACGGCTGACCGTCGACAGGTCGCTGACCCGGATCACCTGGCCGACCTTGACTCCGGCCGCCGACGCCATGGCCTGCGCCTTGGACTTGGCCTCGCCGATCGCGAGGGTTCGCGCCTCGGCCTGGGCCGACTTCGGGTCGGCGAGCGAGAAGCTGACGGTGATCTGGGTCGCGCCGCCCTCCTGGACGATCGCGTCGAGCGTCTTGCCGACGCTGTCCACGCTGTGCCACTGGACCTGCAGGTTCTCGGCGGCGCGGTAGCCGGTCACGTTCTGGCCGTTAGGCCCGTACACAGGTCCAATCCAGTAGCCGGTCGTGCTGAGGTCCTTGTCGGCCACGCCCAGCGCCTTGATCCGGGCGATGAGCTTGCCGGCCTTGGCGGCCAGGTCAGCCTGAGCGCCGGACGCGGAGCTCTGCTGCGAGTCGATGCCGGCCGAGACGATCGCGAGGTCTGGCTTCTTGGAGACGGTGGCGTCGCCACTCGTCAGGATGGCAGGCTCGATGGTGGACAGCGAAACCGACGCCGAGGGCGTGGTGAGAAATACAGGCTGGCGGTTCGACGCGATGACGACCGCGGCCACGGCCATCGCGGCGGCGAGCGCAACGGCAAGGGGCACCAGGAAGAGGCGAAGCGATGATTGCATTCAGTGCGAACTCCTTTGCCTCCGAAACGCTGGCAGTCAGACGCGGGTAACAGCGGCGCCTTGATTTCTGTACCCACCTGCCTGACCCTCGGCCGCGTCCTCCTGCTGCCACCCCTGTGGCTGGCCGCCCTGTCCGGCAATGGACGCCTGGTCGCGCTCGGGCTCGTCCTCGCCGGCTTGACCGATTTCTTGGACGGCTACCTCGCGCGCCGGTTGGGCCTATCGACGGCCGCAGGCGCCAGGCTCGACGCCCTGGCGGACACGCTTCTCCTCATCTCGGCGGCAGCCTGGCTGACGATCCTGCACCCGGCTGTCCTTCGTGAAGGTCCGCTCCTGGTGGTGGTCGCTGGCATCTATGTCATCGGCAGCGCCGTCAGCCTCGCAGCGGCCGGACGCCTGGTCGATCCTCGGCAGCTGTCGTCGAAGGTCGCGGGCGGAACGCTTTACGGATTCGCAGTCTTCACGTCGGCAAGCGGTGTTTACGAGCCGGTGCTGCTCAGGCTCGCGACATTTGCGCTGATCATCTCGTCGGCCGAAACGATCTTCCGGGCGCTGAGGGCCAGAAGTCGGGCCGACGTAACCAAGATCCAGGCCAGCGGCAGCAAAAGCAGGCAGCGCTCCCAGAGTCCCCATGCGGAGAACGACGTCGGGAGGAGGGCCAGTCCCAGCGACAGGACCGCGAGCTCCGCAACGCCGATGCCAAGCGACACGGGGTTGTAGGAACGTGCGGCGGCCAATGGCGCGATCGTCAAGCCAAGGATGGCCGCTCCGGTAGCGATCCGGTGCGCGGCTGTCGAGGTCGTCGAGGCAGGATCAAGCCGCACCAGCGCCGCTCCGATGAGTGCCCCGCCTGCCACGACCAGTGCCGACCGCACGATCGCGGATCGGTGCAGCGCAAACGCGAGAGCAAAGCAGCTGACCGCAATCAGGCCGATTGCGACCTCCACCATCCAGGCCTCCGGCATTCCGGGGACTGCAAGCCGGCTCACCGTCCGGGTCACGGGATCGTAGCCGGGCGTGGTCGCCCCTGCTACCAGCACCAGGGCCATGGCCAGCGGCGGAGAGACGACGCCGAACAACGCCGAGATTCTCGTCGTCAATCGAGGGCCTACGTGGGCGGGTCCCAACCGGTGTTGGGAACTGTCCCGGTCCGCCAGTACACGCCTCGCTTGCGCTGCATCAGCTCCTCGTCCACGAGGTAGCGGCGGAGAGCTGCGAAGTCGGGGTGCCGGCGCGCGATAACCCGGTTGACCTCGGCTTCGGTGTGGAGACGCCCGGGTTGGAAGTCCTCGACGAGCCACCGCAAGACAGCGAGGCGCTTCATCCGCTGGACGGGGATTGCATGCAGCCGGCCGGCGACGTCGACAAACGTCTCCAGGACGCGGCCGTCATAGCTGCGCTTCTCGGTTTCCAGTCCCCCGACGCTCCCCGCTTGATAGTTGGCCATCGCCAGCTGAGAAATCAACCCTCATAGCTGCATTGGTTTGGCCGACGATTCAAAGACACATCGATCCGGACGGATGCCATGATCGCGCTTCGATGAGCACCGAGCGAACCGAAGACCCGAGTCTTGCTCGCATCGGCGCCTTCAACGACGACCGCGTGCGCCCCACCCATGATGGTCAGCCTGCTGTCGGAGCGACTTCAGCCGGCGGCAGCGCAACCGCCGCCTGACGAGTCGATCCGGGCATGACGTCCTGGATTGGGCGAGCAACCATCGTGGCACTGGCCAAGACGACCCAGAGGGATGAGGTTATGAAGGCGACAAAGGCGCCCTGACCGAAGGCGAACGGTACTGAGGCGAACAGCGCGATCGCAACCGCGACCCCTAACCAACCCAGCCATGCCGGAAGCGCCCCGTAGCGAAGGATGCCGGCAGCCGCGGCGCCGATCATGAGTGCGCTGAGGGGCCAGGTAAGGATGAAGGAAAGGTTGTTCATGTCGGTGAGGGCTGCCGCCAGCTGCGGCTCGAAGCCTTCGTGAGCCCGGTAGGCGAGTGCGAACGCCGCCGGAAAGGATGCCAGCTTCACGGTCACTGTGATCAGGCCCGCTCCCAGGATCACGTTCGAGAGCCACGGTTGGGCACCTTCTCGGCGCCGAATGGCCGCGGCCAGGACCGCGGTGAAGACGACAAAGCAGAGCAACCCAAGGACTGCCAAGTACGCCCCCATCCAGTTCACACCGCGTGGGCCGAGGCTGCTGCCGACCCAGCTCGCGATGTCAGTTCGGGACGCTCCCGGGTCAGGTCCCCCACCGCCGCCATGCGCCAGCCCCACTGCCACGTACAGGATTCCGCTCGCTGCCGCGAGTCGCCACACCATTCGTTCGCTCATGTGCGTTGCCTCCTCATTGAGAGATCAGTCCTGTTTTCCAGGCACAGCGAAACGCTATCGGTGGCCGCGAACGATGACCACCCCACCAGTGCGGATCGAATGTCCCCCGTGGGAGTGAGATCCGGCGACCGGGTCTCCACCTTGAGGCGGATGCACGTCTAGCCAAAGGAGTGTTCACTAAGGGTGTGTTCGGAATAGCCCGGCGTGACCTCGGCACGGTGGCGCTGTACGACGTCCTTCCCTCGCTGGCTGTAGCCGCTGTTATGACGGTCGACATCTTCCAGTGGTCGGGTAGTGAGCAACCGACGAACGCGCAGCGCCTGTCCTACCTGGCTGTTTCGGTGTTGGCTCTCACCGGCCTGTTGCTCCGCAGGCGCGCACCGCTCTTCGTCCTGATCGCCCTTGTAGTCGTCTATAAGGCATGGGCTTACCTGTTCTTTCCGCCAGGGGTGCAGATTCCGTTTTCGCCTGTCCTGATCGTCCCGATCCTGGCGTACAACGCCGGGGCGCACACACGTGGCTGGCGCACGCTCGCGGGTGTTGCCGTACTGGTTTTGTTCTTTGGCCCGTGGATCTGGAATGTGCTGCGTGGCCAGCAGACGGGCAACGAGTTGACTTTTGGGGCTGTCCTGACGGTCGCGTGGTTGATCGGGAAGGGCATGCAGCGCTACCGCAACCTGACGACTTCCCTTCGCGCCCAGGCTCGACAGCTCGAGCAGGAGCGTGACGAACGAGCCCGGCTTGCCGTCGCGCTGGAGCGTGCACGCATCGCTCGCGAGCTCCATGACGTAATCGCGCACTCGGTCAGCGTGATGGTGGTCCAGGCGGCCGCCGAACGGAAGGTGCTCGGCCAGGAGCAGCACGAGACCCGAGATGTGCTCGAGATGATCGAGCGAACCGGTCGGCAGGCCCTGGTCGAGCTGCGTCGCATGCTCGGGGTGCTCCGCAGGACCGACGACACACTCTTACTCGCGCCGCAGCCGAGGCTGTCGGATCTGGACAGCCTGATCGAGCAAGTCCGCGAGGCCGGACTGCCGGTTGCATTCCACGTGGAGGGAAGCCGCGTACCTGTCCCAGCTGGAGTCGAGCTGTCCGCATACCGAATCGTCCAAGAGACCCTCACGAACACTCTCAAGCACGGTGGCAGAGCGCATGCCGAGGTCACGCTCCGCTACTTAGGCGACCACCTGGAGTTGGTAGTGGTGGACGACGGCCGCGGCTCAGCCGAGGGCATGCGCCCGAACGACGGCCATGGCTTGGTCGGAATGCGTGAGCGAGTTTCCATGCTGGGAGGCTCGCTGCACGCGGGGCCCCGAGAAAGTGGCGGCTTCTTGGTCACCGCGACCTTACCGCTCGAGAGTGCGTAGCGGTGAACGTGCGAGTGCTGCTTGCCGACGACCAGGCACTGGTGCGCAGCGGCTTCCGGAAGCTCCTCGAAGCCGAGGCCGGAATCGAGGTCGTAGCGGAGGCGGCAGACGGCCTTGAAGCGATTGAGAAGGCGCGCCTCCATCGGCCGCATGTGGTCCTGATGGACATCCGCATGCCGCGGTTGGACGGCCTACAGGCCACCGCCCGCATCGTCGCAGCGACGAGTCCCTCACCCAGGATCCTCATGCTCACCACGTACGACCTTGACGAGTACATCTTCGAGGCTCTCAAGGCGGGCGCCAGCGGCTTCCTGCTCAAGGACTCGCCGGCCGAGGAGTTGGTGGCTGCGATTCACGTGGTAGCCGCAGGTGAGGCCCTGCTGGCTCCCTCGGTGACTCGACGTCTGATCGAAGCGTTCGTGAGCGCACCCCGAGTCTTGCCGGCGGCCGGGCGACAGCTCGATTCCCTAACCGCGCGCGAGGCCGAGGTGCTCCAGCTCGTGGCGCGGGGCCTCAGCAATGCGGAGATCGCGAACGAATTACATCTGGGCGAGGCAACCGTCAAGAGCCACGTTGGCAATCTTTTGATGAAGCTCGAGGTCCGAGACAGGGTCCAGGCAGTAGTGCTGGCCTACGAAACCGGACTGGTCAAGCCGGGCGCACGGTCGAAGTAGGCGATTGGCGGAGGGGCTGGGATTTGAACCCAGGATAGGCTTGCACCTATAACAGTTTTCAAGACTGTCGCCATCAACCGGACTCGGCCACCCCTCCAAGGGCACAAGCGATTCTAAGAACCCAACGTGCCGAGCGACCGAGACCATGGTCAGCTCAAAAACAAGACGAGGTGGAGCTGTAGGCCGGATTCACTCCGGCCGTCACCCAGTCGTTTCCCTCCTACAAACCGCCGGGCAAAGCATCAAACGGAGGGGGTTCCGCCGGGGAGGCCTGCCTCCCCCGCGAAGGCCCGGACTCGGCCACCCCTCCGCGGGCATCACGGATTCTAGGCAGCTAACGCGCCCCGATCAGTTCGACCGCACCCATGTACGGCCGCAGGACCTCAGGCACATTGATCATCCCGTCCGAGCGCTGGTACGTCTCCATGATCGCGTCGATCGTTCGCGGCAGCGCCAGCCCGCTCCCGTTGATCGTGTGCGCGAACCTCGGCGGCGCTCCTCGCTCCGGCCGATAGCGGATGTTGGCGCGCATGGCCTGGAAGTCGTTGAACACCGAGCATGAGGAAACTTCGAGATAGCGATCCAGGCCCGGCGCCCACGCCTCCAGGTCGTACTTCTTGTACTGGGCGAACCCCATGTCGCCCGTGCACATCGACATGACTCGATAGTGCAGGCCCAGGCGCTGCAGGATGTCCTCGGCATCCCGCGTCAACTTTTCGAACTCGTCCAGCGACGTCTCCGCGGTGGTCACCTTCACCAGCTCGACCTTCGAGAACTGGTGCATCCGGACGAACCCGCGCGTGTCCTTTCCGGCCGCGCCGGCCTCGGTGCGGAACGACGGCGCGTAGGCGACGTACTTGAGGGGCAGGCGATCGCCGTCGAGGATCTCCTCTCGGTGCAGGTTCGTAACCGGGACTTCCGCCGTGGGAATCAGCCACAGGTCGCGGTCCTCGACCTTGAAGGCCTGGTCCGCGAACTTCGGCAGGTTTGCCGTCCCCACCATCGATGCGGAGTTCACGAGGATCGGCGACCACACCTCCGTGTAGCCGTGCTCGCGTGTGTGCACGTCGAGCATGAACTGGACCAGCGCACGCTCCAGGCGCGCGCCCTCGCCGATCAGGAACGCGAACCGGGACCCTGACACGCGAGCAGCGCGCTCGAAATCCATGATCCCAAGCGCCTCGCCCAGGTCGTAGTGAGTCCGCGCTGCGAAGCCCAGGTCGGGCTTGTCCCCCCACTCCCTGGTCATCTTGTTGTCGGCCTCGGTCTCTCCGATCGGAACCGATTCGTGAAAGATGTTCGGCACTCGCAGGAGCAGACCGTCGAGATCGCGCTTCACCCCCTCGGCGACCGCGAGCTCGCTCTTCGCGGTGTCCGCCATCTGCCGCAGCCTCTCCTTGAGCGCCTCGTCGCGCGTCTTGGCGAACTCCTTGGATAGCCTGTTCTGCTCTTCCTTGATCTTCTCTGCGGCATGCTGGTGCTCGCGCCAAACCGCGTCGAGCCGCAGGATTTCGTCCACGGGCGCGGGCTCACCCTTCAGCTCGGCAGCGCGGCGCACCGCGTCCTGGTTCTTGCGGATGAACTCCAGCGAAAGCACCGGCTACGTCTCCGCTTTCATCAGCGGGAACAGGATCACGTCGCGGATCGACGGCTGATCGGTCAGGAGCATGACCAGGCGATCGATGCCCATGCCGAGCCCCCCGCAGGGGGGCAGGCCGTACTCGACCGCGCGGAGAAAGTCCTCATCCATCGGGTGCGCCTCGATGTTCCCCGCGGCGCGCTTTGCGGCCTGGTCCTCGAACCGCGCGCGCTGGTCGATCGGATCGGTCAGCTCCGTGAACGCATTTGCGTACTCGCGGCCGAGGATGATCAGCTCGAAGCGCTCGACGAACCTCGGGTCATCCTCCCGCGGCCGCGCCAGCGGCGAGACCTCGACCGGGTAGTCGATCACGAAGGTCGGGTGGCGCAGCCGCGGCTGCACGTGCTCCTCGAACAGGTCGTTCAGCTCCTCGCCCACCGCCTGACGGCCCGTGTGCTCGAGGACCAGGTCGGCCATCTTCTCGCGGCGGAATGGCGGCGTCAGGTTGAGCGACTCGCCCTGGTATGACGTCTCGAGTGGCCGGCCGGCCGCCATTGCCGAGACGACCACCAGGTCTTCAACCAGCTGCATCACGTCCTCGTAATCGGCGTACGCCTGGTAGGACTCGAGGAGCGTGAACTCCGGGTTGTGGCGCGGCGAAAGCCCTTCATTGCGAAATACGCGGCCGATCTCGTACACGCGCTCGAACCCGCCTACCAGCAGTCGCTTCAGGTGCAGCTCGAGGGCGATACGAAGGAATAGGTCGCGGTCCAGCGAGTTGTGGTGGGTCTGGAACGGGCGCGCGTGGCCGCCACCGGGAATCTCCTGCAGCACCGGCGTCTCCACGTCGATGAAGCCCCGCTCGTCGAGCAGGCCGCGAAGCGCGGTGATGATCTTGGTCCGAGCGCGAAACACCGCGCGCACCTGCGGGTTGGCGATGAGGTCCACGTACCTCTGCCGGTAGCGGATCTCGACGTCCTTCAACCCATGCCATTTCTCAGGCAGAGGGCGGAGCGACTTGGTGAGCAGCTGGAACTTGTGGACCTCGACTGTGATCTCGCCGCGCCGGGTCCGGAAGACAGGTCCGGTGACGCCGATGATGTCGCCGGTGTCGAGGTCGGCAAACTTCGTGAACTCCTCCTCGCCGAGGATGTTGCGATTCGCCATCAGCTGGATGCGGCCGTGGCCGTCCTGGAGGTCGGCGAAGACCAGGCCGCCCTGCAGGCGCTTCACCATCAGGCGCCCCGCGATCGAGACGGGATCCGTGCGCTCGGCATCGCCGAGCAGAGCCTTCGCGGCCTCGGTCGAATGCGTGCGCAGAAATCCGCGCGAGTAGGGATCGATGCCCGCGGCGCGCAATCGATCGAGCTTCTCGCGGCGGTCGCGCATGACCGCCGGCAGGTCGAGCTCCGTGTGTTCCGTCTCGTCCATCTCTTCCGGCACGATCGGAAAAGATTAGAGGCTAGAGCCCGACCTCCTGGTCCTCCGCGGCCGGGAACGAATTCACCTCGGCGCCGCCCGCGGCGCGATGGTTGCCGAGCGCCTCCTCGATCAAGGCATCGACGTCGTTGTCGGAATGCAGCGGGTCGTGGTGGAAGAACGCCAGCTCTTTCACGCCCGCCTGCTCGGCGAGCGAAAGCGATTCCTCGAACGTCGAGTGGCCGAATCCGGCGTGCGTCTTGTACTCCTCGGTGCTGAACTGCGCGTCGTGCACCAGGAGGTCAGAGTCGCGGCACCAGTTGGCGAGGTCCTTCAGCGTGCCGTTGCTTCCGTTGGCGAACAGCGCGATCTCGTTGTCCGTGGCGAAGGTGAAGCGCGACTCGCCCTCGTCGATGCGGTAACCGAACGTCGGGATGGGATGCATCAGGAGGTGCGGCGTGATGCGCAGCGCACCGACCTCGAACGTCTCGCCCGGGTTGCGCTCGATGAACTCCATCTCGGCCGGCATGTGACTCAGGCGCACTGGGAAATAGGCCGGGTCCATCTGGTCGGCAAACGCCGCCTGCAGCGATTTGGCCGAGCCCGCGGGCCCGACGATCGTGAGATGAGTTCCAGGCACGAATGCAGGCAGGAAGAACGGGAATCCCTGGATGTGGTCCATGTGCGTGTGCGTGATCAGGAGGTGCGCCTGCAGCGGCTCGGGCGGCAGCGTGTTGCCGAGCTCTGCGATGCCCGAGCCTGAATCGATGATGAGCAGGTTGTCCTCGGCGTCCCTCACCTCGATGCACGTGGTGTTGCCGCCGTACCGCAGAGTCCTGCGGCCCGGAGTAGGTCGCGTACCGCGCGTGCCCCAGAACTTGATCCTCACAGGGCGGCGACCGGCTGGTAGATCTTCTTCGCGACGAAGATGTCGAGCAGCTCCTTGTCGATCTTGCCCTGGCCCGCCTCCTCGCGCAGGATGTCGAGCGCCGTCGTCGGCGACACGGCCCTCTTGTAAGGACGGTCCTGCGCGGTCAGCGCGTCGTAGATGTCGGCGACCGTCATCATCCGCGCCTGCAGCGGGATCTGTTCAGCGGTCAACCCACGTGGATATCCCGAGCCGTCCAGCTTTTCGTGATGGCCGTAAGCGATCTCGGGGATGCCCTTCATCAGCGGCGTCCACGGGATCTTGGTCAGGAAATGGAAGCTGTGCGTGACATGGGCCTCCATCTCGAGACGCTCCTGGGGATCGAGCGTGCCCTTGCGGATGCTGAGGAAGCGGAACTCCTGCGGCTCGAGCATGGGGTGCGGATTGCCCCCGATGTCGTGGTACGTCTGCTGCGCAAGGAACTCCAGCATCGAGGCCTTGTCCTCCGGCATCACCGACGGCTCGTTGGCGACCACGACACTCTCCAACCATCGGTTGAGCTCCCTGAGCTCCTCCTCGAGGCGGTGATCGATCTGCTTGATGACGTCGCCGTTCCGGCCGGCGCGCATCGCCTCGAGCTTTTCCGTCGCGTACTTGACCTGCAGCGACCGCTCGATGAACGCAAAGCGCGACTCGATCACCTCGAGCTGACCTGGGATCAGCTTCTTGGCCTTGATCAGGATGTGCTCGCGCACTCCTACCTTGCCGAAGTCGTGGAGCAGGCACGCATAGCGCAGCTCCTTCATCTGGTCGTCCGAAAGGCTGACGCTGCGGTACGTCCCCGTGTCGATCTCGGTGACCGCACGCGCCAGCCGTGTAGTCAGGCCTTCGACGCGCCCCGAATGACCGGCGGTGCTCGGATCTCGCTGCTCGATCGCGGTGACGCTCGCCTGGACGAAGCCGTCGAACAGCGCCTGGATGGAATCGAGGAGGCTCTTGTTGTCGAGCGCCACGGCCGCCTGGCTGGCGATCGACTCGATCATCTCGACGTCGTCCGGCCGGAAGCTGACGACCTCGTTGTCGACGTTCGCGGGCGTCAACCGCGTTTCGAATCGACGCTTCGCGTTGATCAGCTGAACTGCGCCGACGACCTCGTTGTTGTAGTTGCGCATCGGCACCGTGAGCATCGATTTGGTGCGGTAGCCGAACTGCGCGTCGAAGCTCTTCCCGCCTATCGGCCTTCCTGGCGGCGGGTTGTAGGCGTCGTCGTAGATCTGGCTCGAGCCCTTGGACACCGCGTAACCGACGACGGACTTCTCGTCGACCGGGACCTTGAACGCCTGGTAGGTGTTCTTATCGAGCGAGTGGTTCTGGCTCGAGGCCAGGAAGAGCTTCGGACCGTCCTCATCCATCTTGAGCCACAGGCTGGCGCCGTCCGCGTGCGTGAGCTGGCGCATGGTCGTGAGGATGAAAGACTGCAGGCGGTCGATGTCCTTCTCCGCGGAGAGCGCGATCCCGATCCGGTTGAGCTCCTTGAACTGGCGGTGGCGGCGATGCGCCTCGTGCTCGAGCTCGCTCACCTGCTGCTTGAGGACGACGTTCTCCATGGCGACCCGGATGAGCTCCCGCAGGGCCGGCGCGGATACGTCCGCGGGAACCTCGACGGCGATTCCTGCGAGCTGCTCCGGCGCCTTCTGGCCGGGCCCCAGGAGGAGGAGCGCAGGCTGAACGACAGTCGTCGGGTCGGTGAGCGGTTCGGTCTCAAGGCCGCTCGCGGCGACAGCGCCCGCGACGCCCGACCGCTCGCTGTCCAGCACATATAGATGGAAGCCGGGCGCCGTCTTCATTTGGCGGGCTACGTTCTAGCACCCCCGTCTGAGTTTTGAGCGTAGATAAGGCGTAAACCATCGAGGGTCAATAACGGGTCGGTGGTTTCGATCACGTTGGTGAGCCCGGCCACGAGGGAGGCCTGCCCCCCGGTGGCGACCACACGGGCCTTTCCCCCAAGCTCGTCGACCATCCGTTTGACCATTCCCTCGACTTGGGCGACGAAGCCCCAGACCAGGCCGGACTGGATCGAGGCGACGGTGTTGCGGCCGATCACCGAGTCCGGGGCGACCGGTTCGACCCGCCGGAGCATCGCGGTGTGCGAGACCAGGGCGTTGAGCGAGATCTCGACGCCCGGGGCGATCGCGCCGCCCAGGTAGTCCCCGTCGGCGTTGATCGCGTCATAGGTCACGGCCGTGCCGAAGTCGATCACCACCACCGGGCCGCCGTACTTCGAATAGGCGGCCAGCGCGTTGGCGATGCGGTCCGCGCCGACGTCCTTCGGGTTGTCGTAGCGGATGCGGACGCTTGTCTTCACCCCCGGCCCGACCATCAGGGGCTCGCATTTCAGGTAGCGCCGAGAGGCCTCGACGAGGGCGCCGTTGATGTTCGGCACGACACTCGCGATCACCACGCCGGTGACCACGCCGAAGTCGAACCCGCGGAGCTCGAACAGCTGGCGGAGCTCGACCGCCAGCTCGTCGGCCGTCCGCTCGCGGTGCGAGGTCACCCGCCAGTCGGCGGCCAGGCGCTCCCCGTCGAACAGGGCCAGCGTCACGTTGGTGTTGCCGACGTCGACGGCTAGAAGCATGGGCGAGCGAACTCTACTTCGGAAGCGGGGGCGGACGGCGCTCGCTCCAGCGGCGCCAGACCGCCGCCTCGCGCCGGATCGCCCGCGCGCGGGCCGCCACCCGTCGCGGGTTCGGCCCACCTGGAAGGTTCCTCTTGGAAAGCGATACGCGAGCATTCCAGGGGGCCGTGAACTTGCCTTCGCGGACCTGTTTGCCGACCGTCTCGTGCGACTTGCGGAACGGCACGCCGCCTCGCACGAGCTCCTCGGCGGCGTCGGTTGCCATCAAACCGGGGTCGCTCGCCGCGCTCGCCAGCCGCTCCCGGTCGAACTCCAGGTTTTCGACCAGCAGCTCCGCCGCGCGGATGGACTCCAGGGCGTTCTCCACAGCGGCGAAGAGCGCCGGCTTGTCCTCCTGCAGATCGCGGTCGTAAGCCAGCGGAAGTCCCTTGAGCACCGTGGCGAGCGCCATCAGGCTCCCGATCGCCCGGCCCGAGCGGCCTCGCAGCAGCTCGGCGATGTCGGGGTTCTTCTTCTGGGGCATCAGGCTCGAGCCGGTCGCGATCTCGTCCGCCAGCCTGACGAAGCCGAACTCGCTGCTCGCCCAAATCACGACGTCCTCACCCAGCCGGCTGAGGTGAATGGCGACCGCAATGCACGCGTAAGCGAGGTCGAGGGCGAAGTCGCGGTCCGACACGGCGTCCATGCTGTTGGCTGTCGGCGCCGCGAACCCGAGCTGGCGCGAGACGGTCTCGCGATGCAGCGGGAGCGTCGAGGCGGCCAGCGCGCCTGACCCGAGCGGCATATCGCCCGCGGCCTCGTACGCGTGAGCGAATCGGGTGATGTCGCGGAGCAGCGGCTCGGCGTGAGCGAGCAGGTGGTGGCCCACGGTCACCGGTTGGGCTCGCTGCAGGTGTGTGTATCCGGGCATTACCCAGTCCGCGTGGCTCGCCGCCTGCCGCGCCAGGGCGCCGACCAGGGCGACCAGCGAAGCGACCGCGTGAGCGGCCGAGTCGCGACAGTAAAGCCTCAGGTCGAGCGCGACCTGGTCGTTGCGCGACCGGCCGGTGTGAAGCACCGCGCCGGCCGGGGTGATCTCCGTCAGCCGGCGCTCGATCGCCATGTGGATGTCCTCGTCGCTGGCCTGAAACGTGAATTCGCCGCCATCGAGCTCGCGCCTGATCCGGCGCAGGCCACGCTCGATCGACGCGAGCTGGCGCCCCGAGATGAGCCTGGCCGCTGCAAGACCGCGGGCGTGCGCGATGCTGCCCGCGATGTCGAAGGGGTAGAGCTCGTAGTCGAACTCGAGCGATGACGAGAATCGCTCGAGCTCCGGCAGCAGGCCGCGGGTGAAGCGACCGCCCCAGAGCTTTCCCGATTTCCTGGCTATGGTGTCAGCCTCTTGACGTCCCCCAGCAGCTTGCTGAGCTCGCCCGCGTGCAGCCGGCCCTGGACCCGTGCCGACGTGCGCACGCCCAGGCCCCAAAGCTTGATGAAGCCCGCGGCGGCGGATTGGTCGAACTCGTCGCCCTTTCCATATGTGGCGAGGGCGAGCTGGTAGAGCTGCTCCGGCGCCTTCCGGCCCACCACCTGCGCCGACCCGCGATAGAGCTTGAGCCGCACGTCGCCGGTGACGTGACGCTGCGTCTCCGCGACAAAGGCGTAGAGCGCGTCGCGCAGCGGGCTGAACCACAGGCCGTCGTAGACCATCTGCGCCCACTGCTGCGCCACGAGGTCTTTGAACCTCGCCACCTCCTTGGGCAGCGTGATGTCCTCGAGCGCTTGATGGGCCTGCAGCAGGAGCACCGCCGCCGGCGCCTCGTAGATCTCGCGCGACTTGATGCCGATGAGTCGGTTCTCGAGGTGGTCGATGCGCCCGACACCGTTCTCGCCCCCGAGCTTGTTGAGGGCCGTCACGACGTCGACCGCGGAGACATGCTTCCCGTCGAGCGCGACCGGGATTCCATCCTTGAAACGAATCTCGACGTAGGCCGGCTCCTCTGGACACTCCTGAGGGTCGCGCGTCCACGCATAGACGTCTTTGGGCGGCTCCGCCCACGGGTCTTCCAGCACCCCCGCCTCGATCGAGCGGCCCCACAGGTTCTCGTCCGTCGAATAGGGCGAGCGGACCGTGGCCGGGACCTCGATCCCATGCTTGGCCGCGTACTCGATCTCGTCGTCGCGATTCATGCCCCACTCCCGCACCGGAGCGACGACCTGGAGCTCGGGCGCGAGCGCGGCGGTTGCGACGTCGAATCGCACCTGATCGTTGCCCTTGCCGGTGCAGCCGTGGGCCACGGCTTGCGCGCCTTCGCGTCGCGCGACCTCGACCATCATGGCCGCGATCAGCGGCCGGCCCAGCGCGGTCGCGAGCGGGTATTCCTTCTCGTAGACCGCTCCGGCCTGGAGCGACGGCCACACGAAGAGCTGGAGGAAAGGAGTCCGGCCGTCGGCGACGTAGGCGGCAGACGCGCCAATCTTCAAGGCCCGGGCCTGGATCGCGTCGAGGTCCTTCTTCTCGCCGAGGTCGACTGTGAAGGCGATGACATCCCAGCCCTTGTCCTTAAGCCAGCGGATCGCGACCGAGGTGTCCAGCCCACCCGAGTAGGCCAAAACAACTTTTTTGGCGTAATCGAGCTTTTTAGCCGCCATTGGCGAGGAGATATCTCAGGGCGCGGCCGGCGCCAGGCTTGCGCAGCACGGCGATGATCGTGTCGTCGCCCGCGACTGTGCCGGCGATCCCGGGCAGGGCGGCTTCGTCGATCCGGCGCGCGACAAGATTGGCGGTGCCAGGCGGCGTCTTGATGACGGCCATCGGCTCGACCACCTCGACCGACAGGACTAGCTCGCTCATCAGGCCGGCAGACGTGTGGTAGCCGCCGCCCGAGCGGACGAGGCCCAACTCCTGGATGTCGCGCGAGATGGTCGCCTGAGTCGCGCGCATGCCCTTGCGCGACAGCGCGGCGGCGATCTCCTGCTGCGTGTGCACGGAGCCTCGGTTGACGAGGTCGAGGATCGCACTGTGCCTTTCCGCCTTGGTGACGGTCATCCCGCGACCTTCTTCATGGTCGCGTGGGCGCGGTCGATCTCCTCGGCGGTGATGATCAGCGGCGGCACCAGGCGCACGGTGTGGTCGTCGACCGCGTTGACGATGAGGCCAGCGTCCAGGCATGCAAGCTGGAACGGCTTTGCTTTTGGATCCTCGAACTCGAACGCCTGCATCAGGCCGACTCCGCGAACGTCTTTGGCCCCAAGGTCCTTGATCGCTTCGCGAAGCACCTCCCCCATCTCGACTGCGTGGCCCACCAGGCCATCGCGTTCGATCACGTGCAGCACGGCAAGCGCCGCCATGCATGCGAGAGGGTTGCCGCCGAAGGTCGAGCCATGGTCGCCCGGCTCGAAGACGTCCGCGCGCGGGTTGGCCAGGCACGCGCCGATGGGCACGCCTCCGCCCAGGCCCTTGGCCAGCGTCATCACGTCAGGCGTGATCGCGTCGTGCTGATGCGCGAACCATTTTCCTGTGCGGCCGAGCCCCGTCTGCACCTCGTCGAGGATCAGCAGCAAGTTCTTCGCGTCGCACCACTCGCGCACGCGCTTGAGATGGCCGGGCGCGGCGGGGATGATTCCGATCTCGCCCATGATGGGCTCGAGCATCACGGCGACGGTTCGTTCATTCGTTGCTGCCTTGATCGCGTCGAGGTCGTTGTACGGGACGTGAACGAATCCGTCGGGCAGCGGTTTGAACGGGTCGGAGTACTTGTGCTGGCCACCCGCGGTGACCGTGGCAAGGGTGCGGCCGTGGAACGACCCGGTCGTGGTGATGATCTCGAAGGCGCCGTCGCGATTCCTGGCGCCCCACTTGCGCGCGAGCTTGATCGCGGCCTCGTTGGCTTCGGCGCCGGAGTTGCAGAAGAAGACGCGGGAGGGAAATGACAGCTCCACGAGCCGCCGCGCCAGGTCGATCTGCGGCTGCGTGAAGTACAGGTTGGACGTATGGATCAGCGCGCCGGCCTGCGCGCTGATGACACGGACCACGTCGGGATGCGCGTGTCCCAGCAAGTTGACCGCGATGCCGGCGACGAGGTCGAGATACTCGTGACCGGCCTCGTCGTAAACCTTGCAGCCGAGGCCGCGCACGAACGTGACTGGCAGGCGGCGCCCCGTCTGCATGAGGTATCGCTCGGCCTCTTCGAGCGTGGTCTCGGTGACCGAGCTCACGGCGTCACCATCGTGCCGATTCCCGACTCGGTGAACAGCTCGAGCAAGAGCGCGTGCTTGGTCCGGCCGTCCACGATGTGCGCGAGCGGTACGCCGTCGAGCGCGCGCATGCACGCCTCGAGCTTCGGGATCATGCCCCCGGTGACCTCGCCCGCCTCGATCCGCTTGCGCGCGTCGTCTTTCGACATGACCGCCACGACCTGCCCGTCCACGCCTTGAACGCCGGGCACGTCGGTGAGCAGGATCACCTTGGCGGCCTTCAGGGCGACCGCGATCTCCGCCGCGACCGTGTCGGCGTTGATGTTGTACGCGTGGCCGTCGTAGCCGAGGCCGATCGAAGCGATCACGGGGATGTAGCCGCGGCCGAGCAGAGCCGTGATCGGCTCTCTGTTGACCTGCGTCACGCGTCCGACGTAACCCATCGACTCGTCGAGCGGCTCCGCGATGATGGTCGGCCCGTCCTCGCCGCTCATGCCGACGGCCTGCCCGCCGAGACGGTGGATCGCTGCCACCAGGTCGGGGCTGACCTTGCCCGTCAGCACCATCTTCACGACCTCCATCGTGTCCTCGTCTGTCACACGAAGGCCGTTTTTGAAAGTGGCCTTCAGACCCAGGCGCTCGCTCATCGCGGTGATCTCCGGACCTCCGCCGTGGACCAGCACCGGCTGCATGCCGACGTAGCGCAGCAGCACAACGTCGAGCAGCGTCTCGTCGCGAGCGTGGTCGATCGCGTTTCCGCCGACTTTGATCACCACGACCTGGCCGTGGAAGCGCTTGATGTAGGGCAGCGCCTCGACCAGGACCTTGGCGCGCTCTTCGACTGTCAGCGTCATGTCGTGTAGTCGGCGTTGATGCGCACGTACTCCTCCGATAGGTCGCAGCCCCAGGCCTCGGCGCTTCCCTCGCCAAGGCCGAGCGTGGCCGCGACCTCAATTTCCGGCTGCTCGAAAGCGCGCCTCACGGCCGCCAGGTCGACGTCGACCCCGGCGCCCCGTTCGAAGACGACCAGGCCGCCCACCGTCAGGTGGAGGCGGTCGAGGGCGAGCTCGGCGCCACTGTAACCGAGCGCGCAGACGATCCGTCCCCAGTTCGGGTCGCCGCCATGGACCGCGGTCTTCACCAGGCTCGATGACGCGACCGCGCGGGCGGCGGTCCGGGCATCCGCGTCCGACATCGCGTCCGTCACCTTGACGGTGATGAGCTTCGTCGCGCCCTCGCCGTCGCGCGCGATCGAGCGCGAGAGCTCGCGCGCCACCTGGACGAGCGCCGCCTCGAGCTGGTCGGCGCGCGTCGTGCCTTCGCGGATCGGCTCGTTGCCGGCGGCGCCGTTGGCGAGGATGAGGAAGGTGTCGTTCGTGGAGCTGTCGCCGTCGATCGTGACCTGGTTGAAGCTCCGGTCGGCGATCGACCGGACGAGGTTTGACATCAGTCCAGGCTCGACGGCGGCGTCGGTGGTGACGTAGGCGAGCAGCGTCGCCATGTTCGGGTGGATCATGCCCGAGCCCTTGCACATGCCCCCGAGGCGCACCGTCGCGTCGCCGAGGTCGATCTCCATCCGGGCGGTCTTCGGGACGGTGTCGGTGGTCATGATCGCACGGGCCGCCGCCTCTCCCCCATCGGAAGTCAGGTGGCCGCACGCTTCCGCGATGCCGGACTTGATCGCTTCCATCGGCAGGTAGCGGCCGATCACGCCGGTTGAGCTGACGAGCACCTGGTCTGGGTCGAGGTCGAGCCGGTCCGCCGACATCTTCGCCATCAGCAGCGCATCGCGGAACCCCTGCGCACCGGTGCACGCGTTGGCGTTGCCCGAGTTGATGGTCAGCGCCTGCACGCGGTTGCGCTGCAGGTGCAGCTGGTCGATCACCACCGACGCGGACTTGACCTTGTTGGTGGTGAAGACGCCGCCCGCGTCGACCGGGTTGACCGAGTGGATGACGCACAGGTCGTCCTTCTGGCCTCGCGGTATCGCCGATGCGCCCGCGGTGAAGGCCTTGATCCCGCACGCGGCGGTCCCCGCGCGATATCCGCGCGGATAGGTCACGGCCACTGGACGGCACCCTCGAGCGCGGTCGTGCGATCGAACCCCGACGCGATGTTGAAGCACTCCACGCCCTGGCCCGACGCGCCCTTGACCAGGTTGTCGAGGGCCGCCGTGACGACGGCCTTCTTGCCCTGCGCGGCGACGTTGACCAGGCACAGGTTGGAGTGCGTCGCGAGCTTGGTGGTCGGCGTCCGGTCGACGACCCTGGTGAAGGGCTGGCTGGCGTAGAACTCGCGATACGCGTCATTCAGCTCGGCCTCCGACCCCTTGAGGTCGAAGTAGCAAGTCGCCAGGATTCCCCGAGTCATCGGAATGAGGTGCGGCACAAAAGTCACCGCGAGCGCACCGCTGCCATTGATTAGGGAACCCAGCTCCTGCATCACCTCGGGGAGGTGGCGGTGGCCCCCGATTGCGTAGGCGCCGACCGACTCGTTCACCTCGCTGAAGTGCACCCCCATGCCGGGCGAGCGGCCTGAGCCGCTGACGCCGGACTTCGCATCGACGACGATGTCGGATCCGACCAGGCCCGCCGACACCGCGGGCGCCAGGGCCAGGATCGCGCAGGTCGAGTAGCAGCCGGGGACGGCGACCAGCCTGGCGTCCTTCAGCTCGTCCGCGTGAAGCTCGGGCAATCCGAACACGGCCTGCCCCAGCAGATCGGGCGCGGGGTGTTCCTGGCGATACCACTTCGGATACTGCGATGCGTCGTGCAGACGGAAGTCGGCGCTCATGTCGATGACGCGCAGCCCGGCTGATAGCCAGGCGCCTGCCTTGGCCGCGCCGACGTTGTGCGGCAGGCAGCTGAAGATCACGTCGAGACCGTCCGCCAAGGGTTCCGGCAGGAACTCGCCACGCAGATCGAGGAGGGGAAAGACCTCCGAGTAGGGCTTACCCGCGAACGAGCGCGACGTGAGCTGCACCAGCTCGACGCCCGGATGTCGCGCGAGCAGATGGACCGCGGTCATGCCCGCGTAGCCGTTGGCTCCCGCCACCCCTACTTTGAGCTTCTTCGCCACGAACGCATGAGTATACAGGTATGTGCATAAACATCCATTCTTTCCCTCCCCCCTTCGGGGGAGAGGGTCAGGGTGAGGGGCGAGGAAGAAGTACAGAACTCAATCAGGCTCGTTGAAAAAGCACGACTCAGCACCCGTATGGCACGCCGGCCCGGCCGGCCGCACCCGCAGCAGGACGGTGTCGAGGTCGCAGTCCAGCCGCACGTCGATGACCTCCATGGTGTTGCCGGAGGTCGCGCCCTTCTCCCACAGGCCGCGCGTCCGAGAGTGAAACCAGGCCTGGCCCGTCTCCCGTGTCTTGCGCCACGACTCCTCGTCCATGTAGGCGAGCATCAGCACCTTGCCGGTCTCCGAGTCCTGCACGATCGCCGGCACGAGGCCCTTGGAGAAGTCGGGACTCACGAGCGCACCTCCAGTCCGGCGGCGGCGAGATCGGCCTTTACGGCATTGATCGTCAGCTCGCCGAAGTGAAAGATCGACGCCGCCAGCGCGGCGTCCGCCCCGCCGAGCGTGAGCGCGTCGACGATGTGCTGCGCGGAACCGGCCCCGCCCGAGGCTATGACCGGCAGCCGCACGGACCCGCTGACCGCCCGCGTCAGGTCGAGGTCGTAGCCGGCGTGTGTGCCATCTTTGTCCATCGACGTGAGCAGGATCTCCCCCGCTCCCAGCTTCTCGCCGAGCACCGCCCACTCGACCGCCTCCCTTCCGGTGGCACGCCGTCCGCCATGGCTGAAGACCTCCCAGCCCGGGCCCTCGGATCGCCTGCGTGCGTCGATCGCAAGCACGACGCACTGCGAGCCGAAGACCTCGGCGCAGCGTGTGATCAGGGCAGGATCGGCCAGGGCGGCCGTGTTGACGGAGACCTTGTCCGCTCCGTGCGTCAACAGCTCCGCCATGTCCTCGACGCTGCGGACACCCCCGCCGACCGCGAGCGGGATGAATACCTGGTCGGCCGTGCGCTCGACCGCGTCGAGCAGAATCTTGCGCGCGTCCGACGACGCGGTGATGTCGAGAAAGACGATCTCGTCCGCGCCTTCGCGGTCGTACGCGGCGGCGAGATCCGCGGGGTCACCCGCGTCGCGCAGCTCCTGGAACCGCACGCCCTTCACGACGCGCCCGTCCTTGACGTCGAGGCACGGGATGATCCGTTTCGCGGGCATCAAAGGCCCCTTTTGCGCAAAACGTGCGTAATTCGCGACTCGAAAGGTGCTTTTTGCGCAAAACGGGAGGAATTCATGAGCACATCCCGACGAAGTTCGCGTACACGCGCAGCCCGTCCGGGCCGCTCTTCTCGGGGTGGAACTGGGTGCCCATCACGTTGCCGCGCGCCGAGGCGGCGGCCGGCGAGTGGTCGGTGCAGCCGACGCCGTACTCCCCGCCGTCCGGCGTGTACGAGTGCACGTAATAGAAGTAGGAGCGATCGGCGATGCCGTCCCAAAGAGCCGAAGACCCGGTCTGCACGGTGCGGCACCAGCCGATGACCGGCAGCCGTTCACTGTTCTGGACCTCGACCACACGCCCGGGCAAAAGACCGAGTCCCTGGTGGCGTCCGTGCTCGGTCGATTCATCGAACAACAGCTGGTAGCCGAGGCACACGCCGAGGACCGGCTTGCCCGCGAGGGCCAGCTCGACGATGCGGCGGCCTAGGCCGCGCTCCGACAGCTTCGCCAGCGCGGGCGCGAAGGCGCCGACCCCGGGCAGCACGATTCCCTGTGCACGCTGCAACTCGTCGAGGTCGGAGGTCAACCGCACCTCCGCGCCCACATGGACGAGCGCCCTCTCCACCGACCGGATGTTGCCGACGCCGTAGTCGACGATCGCGATCATCCGAGGACGCCCTTGGACGACGGCACCCCGGGTCCGCCGGTCTCTGCCATCGCCTCGCGCAGCGCGAGACCCAATGCCTTGAACGTCGCCTCGGCTACGTGGTGGCGATTGCGCCCGCGGATGACGTCGACATGCATCGTCGCCCCGAGGTGAATGGACAGCGCGCGCCAGAGCTCCTCCAGGACCTCTGACTCGAGCGTGCCTATGCGTCCGCGCAGCGGCACGTTGTAGGACAGATATGGCCTCCGGCCGAGGTCGACGACAACTCGCGCGAGCGACTCGTCGAGCGGCGCGTAGGCCGACGCGAATCGCGCGATCCCGGCGCGATCGCCCAGCGCCTTGCTCAGGACCTGGCCCAGGACGATGCCCGCGTCCTCGACCAGGTGGTGAGGATCGACCTGCACGTCACCCTTGCCGCGCAGCGTGAGGTCGAAACCGCCGTACCGCGCGACCTGCTCGAGCATGTGATCGAGGAAAGCCAGCCCGGTCGACACCTTGATCCGCCCGCGACCGTCGAGGTCGACCTTGGCGGCCAGCTGGGTTTCCTTCGACTTCCGCGTCACCTCCGCCGTCCTACTCAAGACGGACCTCTACGGCGTGCGCGTGGCCGCCGAGGCCTTCCAGCGCCGCAAGCCTCACGACCGGCTCGCGAAGCGTCTCCAGGTCGCCGCGGTTGAGGCTCAGCACGCTCGTCCGCTTCAAGAAGGTATGCACGCCCAGGGGCGACGAGAAACGCGCGGCGCCGGACGTTGGAAGCGTGTGGTTGGGACCCGCCGCGTAGTCGCCCAGCGGCACCGTCGCGTAAGGACCGACGAACACCGCGCCGGCGTTCTCGACCAGCGCGGCAAGCCGCGCCGCATCATCGGCCACGAGCAGCAGATGCTCCGGTGCGAAGTCGTTGGCCAGCTGCATCGCCTGTTCGAGGTCGTCGGCGACGATCAGGCAGCAGTTCGCCTGGCGGATGATGTCGGCGCGCTCGAGCCCGCGGAGCAGGCTCTCGAGCTCCTCCTCGACGCGATCGGCGAGGCGCTTGGAGTCGGTGATCAGGACGCCCCACGCGAGCGGGTCGTGCTCCAGCTGCGCCGCCAGGTCGGCCGCGACGAAGTCCGGTCTCGCATTGGCGTCTGCGATCACCAGCACCTCTGTCGGCCCGGCGATTCCATCGACGCCCACGGATCCGAACACCTCGCGCTTGGCGAGGGTGACGTAGATATTGCCCGGGCCGGCGACGACGTCGACGCGCGGGATGCTCGCTGTTCCGTAGGCGAGCGCGGCGATGGCCTGTGCCCCGCCGATCCGGTAGATCGCGTCGACGCCGGCGATGTGCGCGGCGGCAAGAATCGACGAGGGCACGGTGCCGTCAGGCCGCGGCGGCGTGGCAAGCACCACCTCGGGGACGCCGGCGACACGGGCCGGGATCGCCGTCATCAACACCGTCGACGGATACGCGGCCCGTCCACCCGGCGCGTAGACCCCGGCGCGCCGCACCGGCCGGGTGAGCAGCTTGAGGCCGGGCGAGCCGAGGGTGGCTTGCGGGATCTGGCGGGCGTGAAAATCGCGGATCCTCTCGGCCGCGAACTCGAGCGCTGCGCGGTCGGCTACGTGCAGCCGGTCGAGCGCCTCGCGGACCACGTGCTTCGGGACCTCGAACGTCTCCGCCGAGCCCGGGCCGGGCGCCCATCCATCGAACTTCTTGCCCAGCTCGCGAAGCGCCTCGTCGCCCTCCGCGAGGACGCGCCCGCAGATCTCGGCCACTGTCGCGCGCTCCTCGGCGAACCGGCCGAGGTCGAGGCGCCTCCGCGACATCGGGGAGTCGAGCCACGACGCCGCGTCGAATCTCTTAACCGGCATTTCCGGCCGCCTCCCGCAGCTTCGCCACCACCGCCTGAACGGCCGCGGTCCGAGTTTTGAGACTCGCCTGGTTTGCGATCAGCCTCGCGGTCGACGTCCCGAGCACCGCGGTGATGCGCAGACGGTTCTCCTGCAGCGTGCGCCCGGTCGCGGTGAGGTCGACGATGCCGTCGACGAGCCCGACCTGCGGGGCGAGCTCGACCGACCCGTGGAGCCGCACCACCTCCACAGCCTGGCCGCGCGACTCGAACCACGCACCCGCCGTGCGCGGGTACTTGGTGGCGACGCGCAGGAGCGGCGGCCATGTGTTGGGGCCGTCGAGGTGCGATGACTCCGGAACCGCCAGCACGAGCCGGCATCCGCCGAAGCGCAGGTCGACGAGCTCGTAGTGCGAACCCGGCGTCTCCCACAGGATGTCCTTGCCGACGATCCCGAGATCCGCGGCGCCATGGTCGACGTAGGCCGGCACGTCAGCGGGACGCACGAGGATCACGCGCACGCCACCGCGCTCCGCGAGCAGCTGCCGGCCGAGCTCTTCCGCGCTCAGCCGCGCAAGGCCAGTTCGGGCGAGGACGTCCAGCGCGCCGTTGAGCAGCGCGCCGGTGGGGATGGCGATCGAGACCGGTTGCTGCTGCGTCACGCATCCCCTCCCGCAAGCCGCGCCGCGACCTGCTCGGCGGGCAGGCTTCGCGCCCGCTTTCCGGCCGCGGTCCACATGACTGTCCGCCCGTCGCGCAAGTAGAGGAGGTTGGCCGCGCCCACGGCCTGCCACCAATCCTTCGCCGCGTCAGGGCTGCGCGACTCCGTGTCGACGACCGCGCGCATGCCGAAGAGTCGAAGCGTCGACGCCAGCCGGAGGGCGGCGCTCAGCCCGGAGCCGGACCATGCGATCGCGGCGTCGAGGCGCGGAAGCGCGGGCGGGCGCGGGGCGCGGGTGAGCATCTCGGACACGAGGTCGAGCTGGATCATGAACCCGGTCGCCGGCGCGGGGCGGCCGAAGCGCGCGAGCAGTCCGTCGTACCGGCCGCCCTGGGCGACGGGCCGGCCGAAGTCGGGGCCGTAGCCCTCGAAGATGATCCCCGTGTAGTAATCGAAGTCGCGGATCGCGCCCAGGTCGAGGTTGACCACGTCGCCGATGCCGTGATCGACGAGCAGCTCGCGAACGCGAGACAGCTCGGCGAGCGCCGCCTCGGAACGCTTGTTGCGCACGAGGGCACGCGCGGCGTCGAGGATCTCGGGGCCGCCGCGCAGGGCGGGGAACTTGAGCAGCAGCTCGTGCTCGGCCGACTTGAGCGGCGTGCCTTCTAGCAGTGACTCGAGCGTCACGAAATCCCGGGCGGCGAGAGCCATGCGGACTGCCGCCTTCGTCTCGTCCGGCAGGCTGACCGCGTCCATGATCCCGTGGAAGAACTCGGCGTGGCCGACGTCGATCTGGTAGCGGCGGATGCCCGTCGCCTCCATGCATCGCGCCGCCAGGGCGATCACCTCGGCGTCGGCCACGGGGCCCGACGCGCCGACGAGCTCAGCGCCCACCTGGTACGTCTCCCGCCGCTGCTGGAAGCGGTTCTCGTCGGTCGAGAGGACGGGGCCCGCGTAGCAGAGGCGAAGCGGAAGCGGAGCGGAACGCAACTTGCCGGCGACGAGCCGCGCCACTGGCACCGTCCGCTCGCCGACGAGCGCGAGCACATCGCCATTCCCGTCTGTGAATTTGAAGAGCCGGCGCCGCTGCTCGACGCCGAGCCCGAGGTCGAGGACGTCCATGCTCTCGACCAGCGGGGTGATCACGTGGCGGTAGCCCCAGCGCCGCATCTCGGTGAGGAGCGACTCCTGCGCCTCGCGCAGGACCTCGGCTTCGGCGGGAAGTAGATCGCGAAAGCCCGGCACGGTGCCGAGCTGCGGACGCGGGCTAGCCTCGGTGAAGAGACCTCCGGGCCGCGGCCTGGGAATTTTCAGCTTTCGTCTTCTTCTTCCTCGTCACCGTCTTCGTCCGCGTCGGCGGAGAAGTCGACCGTCTCGCCCTCTTCCTCGACCGCGTGCATGCCTTCCTCGAGGTCGTCGCTGACCGGCGTCTCGACCAGCGGCCCTTCCTCTTCCTCGTCCTCGGTGAACACCTCGACATCTCTCGCGAGGAGGCTTTCCTTTGCGTACGGCCGGAACTCGACCTCGCGCTTGCGCCGGATCGCGAAGCTGGGCTTGCCCGCGAACTTCGGGTCCTGGTACGTCTCGCGGACGATGAGCTTGACCGTGTTGTTGTCGCACGCGGTGACGCCCGCCTGGTAGCGGTTGCCTCCTCGCATGAACTTGATGAGCCGCCTCGCGAGCTTCGCCTCGAGCGAGCCCAGGCGGACGCCGCGCGAGGTCTCGGCGACGATGCCGTCGCCCTCGACCTTCAGCTCCGCGACATCGCCCGCCGCAGTCCTCGAGCAGATGTCCACGCTCGGCGGGGAATCGACCGTCGTGATGACGGTCTTGCCCATCTCCTCGACGAAGAGGTTGAGGTCGACCCTCGTGCCGCCGACCTTGAGCCCTTCCTTCTGGTGGAGCAGGGCGTTGATCCGGGCGGCGTTCTTCTTGGCGATCGAGTTCATCGGGTTGAGCTTCAGCGCGACTTCATAAGAGGCCTTCGCCTCCTTGAGCTTGCCCAGCTCGGACAGCGCCTTCCCGAGCCGGTTCTGCGCCTCCTCATCGGAGCCGAAGTTTTCGATGATGAAGCGGTTCAGCTTGACGGCCTCGTCCCACTTGCCCGCGATCGCAAGCTGCACGGCGTCCTCCGCGTACTGCGAGCGGGGTTTGAGGTGTTCGCTGGTTTCAGTCTTCAAGGGGGCGCGCTCCTAGGGCCGAGGGAAGGCGAAAAGGAATGCTGAGTATACGGAGTGCGGTCATTTGAGGCGCGGCCGAAAATCCTCGGCGAGAGATTCGGTGATCCAGGTGGTCCAGATTCGGGTGAAGCGACGAGCAGCGGAGCGAGCGCATCGCAGATGCGTGAGCGAGCAGCGCAGGAGCTGAACCCGAAGATGGGCCGCATGGGCCCGAAGATCCGTCGAGGACTTTTCGGACGCGCCTCCGAATCGGGTGTCATCCTCTGCGGGATGCGAGCGGGAGCTCTGACCAGCGCCGGGGCGGGCCTGATCCTGCTCGCCGCGTGCACTTCGACGACGCCGAACGCGACCCCCGCCAGCGCCATCATCCAGATCGGCGTCGACCTCCCGCTCACCGGCGCCGAGGCGCCCGCGGCGGTGCCCGCGCTGAACGGCATCCGCTTCTACGTCGACAAGCACCCCACCATCAGCGGCTTCCAGGTTCAGTTCAAGACGACAGACGACGCGAGAGGCGGCAAGCCCAGCCCGGAGCTGGGGGCGGCCAACGTGCAGAGCTTCGTGGCCGATTCCAACGTGGTGGCGATGCTCGGCCCATTCGATGCCTCGGTCGCTCGCAGGGAGATCCCGATCGCCAACGGGGCGGACCTGGCGATGGTGACACCCGCGACCAGCAGCCCGTGCTTGACCAGGGACGTTTTCGTCCCGGCGCTGCTCAACCCGGCGTACACGCCCATCTCGTGCAAGACGGCCGGGCTGCCATCGGCCTCGGAGCTTCGGCCCAAGCACGTGAACAACTTCTTCCGCCTGACGGCGACCGACGAGCTGCAGGGCGCGGCCGCCGCGGACTACGCCTACGGGCGGTTTCACGTCCTCCGCGCGGCGGTCATCTCGGACCACGAGGCGTACGGCCAGGGATTGGTGGACGCCTTCAGCGCCCGCCTGCAGAGGATGGGCGGCACGGTGGTCGGCCACCTCGACATCGATCCACGGCTGCCTGACGCGACGGCTTTCCTGAAGGCCGCGAAGGCCGACGGGGCGCAGGCGGTCTATTTCGGCGGGGTCAGCGGGGATCACGAATGCACCATCCGGGCGCAGATGAAGTCGATCTTCGACAGCGGCGAGGCGACCCCGTTCCTCGCCGGGGATGGGGTCGCGCAGGACCCAGGCTGTGTGAAGGACGCGGGAGACAACGCGCAGGGGATCTACGCGACCGTGCCGATCGTGGACGCGGACTCCTCGCTCGTCGCGGCGGACACGATCCGCGCCTTCAGGGCCGCGTACGGAAACGTGCGTGACTACGGCCCGTACACACTGCTCGCCTACGACGCGACGGCGATCCTCTACTCGGCGATCCGGCAGGCGATTGCCGCCGCCGGAGGCAGCAAGCCGGCGCGGGCCGGCGTGATCGCCCAGCTGGTGGCGACCACCGGCTACCCCGGCGTCACGGGGTTCATCGGTTTCGATGCCCTGGGCGACACCACGAACCGGCAGATTTCGATATTCGAAGCAACCGGCTCCGACCCGCGGGCTCCCTGGCGCCTGGCCGCCACGATCGACTACAGCTCGGGGCTGCCTTACTGATTTCAAGCCGCCGCGCGCAAGTGCGACTTGACTTAGAGGCCCCTCCGAGTCGATAGTGTGCCTCGGAGTAGCAGGTCGGCCATCCCATGTGGCCGCACTCGCCGCCGGCGCACTCTCGCCCCGACCTTGGAGTTGGGAAGAGGGCGGCTAGTGATTGGGAGGCTTTGGGTGTGGTTTGCGCTTCGGCCTCCCAACAAGCACAAGGGGGAACCTATGGTTCGATCTAGGGGACTCGTCGTCCTCTCGTTAGTGGCCCTGGCGGCTTTCGCCTGCGGTGGTAACAACACGACCACGACGAACAAGGGCACGATCAAAATCGGCGTTTCGCTACCGCTCTCGGGCGCGTCCGCTTCCGACGGCCAACCCACGCTGAAAGGCGCTGAGTTCGCAGTCAACCAGCAAAACGCCAAGGGCGGGATCGACGGCTTCCAGCTGCAGGTCGTTTCCAAGGACTACGCGCCCGCGGGAACACCCGACCCGGCGGTCGGCAAGAACGACATGCTCGCCCTCGTCGGCGACACGTCGGTCCTGGCGGTGATGGGGCCGTTCAACTCCGGTGTGGCCAAGCAGCAGCTTCCGGTGGCCAACCAGGCGAGCCTCGTCTTGGTGAGCCCGGCCAACACCAACCCATGTCTGACAGTCGACCTCGCGGCGTGCCACTTCCCGCAGATCGGGTTCTGGCCGTCTCAGCTGCGTCCTTACGGACCGAACAACTACTTCCGCGTCGCCGCCACTGACGTCTACCAGGGCGGTGCTGCCGCGGACTACGCGTTCACAACGCTCGGCCTTCGGACCGTCGGCGTGTTCAACGACGAGTCGAGCTACGGCATCGGCATCGCCGAGTACTTTGCCGAGCACTTCTGCAAGCTGGGCGGCATGGTCGTGGGTGGGTGCAGCGCCACCGCGGCCGGCGGCGTGTCCGGCATCAAGCAGTACGACCCGACCAGCACCGCCAGCTTCGCGGCGATGCTCAACTCCCTCCAGCAGGGCGGCGCGAAAGGGCTTTACGCGGGCGGCAACGCCTCGCTGAAGCTGTGCGTCGCACGCAACCAGTCAAACGGGATCTTCGCCGCCGACAGCGCCTTCGTGATGGGCGACGGTGGCGTTGACTCAGAGTGCATCGACACCGCTGCCGCGCAGGCCAAGGGAATGGTCGGCACCGTCGCGGCCGAGGACCAGAGCAAGCTTTCCGCCGACGCCAAGAAGATGGTCACCGACTTCAAGGCGGCGATGGGCTCCGGCCCGACCGACTTCGGCGCCTACACCGTCGCGGCCTACGCCGCGACGCAGACGATCATCGCTGGCCTCGACAAGGCGATCAAGGCGAACAACGGCAACATGCCGAGCCGTGCGCAGGTGCGGGACGCCATGTCCAACCTGCCGCCGGTCGCCACACCGCTGGGCAACGTCTCCTACGACAAGAACGGAGACACGACCCAGCAGATCATCGCGTTCTACAAGGCTGACGCCAAGGGCTCCGGGAGCAGCGAGCTCACCTGCGGCGCCACCAACACCAACGTCTGCTGGGAATTCGTCAGCTCGAAGAACTACGCCGGCCAGACGTATCCGTGATTGAATGGGAGGGGGCTTCGGCCCCCTCCTTTCTTTTTCTGCCGATCAACTGAGGGGAAGGACTTGACGGCTACTTGGTAGGAGCCCTCCGACAGGCGCGCTCATCCGTCTCGTCGAGCCTTATCACGCGCGTGATTGCACTTCTCCTTGCCGCCGTGGTCATCATCAAGATCGCCCCGTCCGTCTACCAGTTCGGACCTTCGTACTTCGTGCGCATCATCGCCATTGGCATCGCGCTGGGCGCCATCTACGCCCTGATCGCCATCGGCTACACGATGGTCTACGGCATCGTCGAGCTGATCAACTTCGCGCACGGCGACGTGTTCACGCTGGGCGCCTTCATCTCGCTGCCCCTCCTGGTCACGCCGCTCTGGCATCTGACCGAGGGAGGCGGAGGTGGGTTGGGCATCGTCCTGCCGCTGATCGCCGTGTTCCTGATCGTCATGCTGATCACGGGGCTGATCAACGTCGGCATCGAACGGGTCGCGTACCGTCCTCTCCGCAACGCGCCGAGGCTTGCTCCGCTCATCACCGCCGTCGGCGTGAGCTTTTTCCTCGAGGGCGTGATGTACCTGTGGAAGGGCGCGGTCAACCTCCACTATCCCGACCTGCTGCCCGACAACCGTTTCGTCGGCGGGACGTTCAGCGCCAAGGACGTGATCGTGGTGATCGCCGCCGTCATCCTGGTCTCGGGGCTGGCGATCTTCGTCAACCAGACGAAGCTCGGCAAGGCGATGCGGGCCACGGCCCAGGATCGCGACGCCGCGCGCCTGATGGGGATCAACATCGACCGCACGATCTCGGCCACGTTCTTTATCGGCGCGGTGCTCGCCGCGGCCGGCGGGATGACCTACGGCCTGTACATCAACTCGATCAACAACACGCTCGGGTTTCCGATCGGCCTGGTCGCGTTCACAGCCGCCGTCTTCGGCGGGATCGGCAACATCCCGGGCGCCGCGCTGGGCGGCCTGATCATCGGGCTGATCCGGGCGATGAACGACGGCTACGTCGATCCCCAGTGGACGGACGTGGTGACGTTCGCGATCCTCATTCTTGTGCTGACGCTCCGGCCGACAGGGCTGCTCGGCATGCGGGTACCCGAGAAGTGAGCTCCCCAGGACGCGTCCCGCGCCTGCTGGGGCGGGCTCGACGGCTGACGAGAAACCGGGACGCGATCATCTACGCGATCCTCATCGCCGGCGTCTTCATCGTCCCGGCGATCGCCAACTTCACCCAGGGCACCTCGTCCGGCGTCGTGCTGGACCAGGTCGCCAACGCCGGAGTCTTCGTCCTGCTGGCCATCGGCCTGAACATCGTGGTCGGGTTCGCCGGTCTGCTGGACCTGGGGTACGCGGCGTTCTTCGCCATCGGCGCGTACACGTATGCGATGTTGGGCTCCGGCTGGCTCGATGTGACCGCGATTCACCATGCCGTGCACATCCCCTTCTGGATCCTGCTTTTCGTCGGCATGGGCTTGGCGGCGATGTTCGGGTTAATTCTCGGAGCCCCGACGCTGCGCCTGCGCGGGGACTATCTCGCGATCGTCACCCTGGGTTTCGGCGAGATCGTGCCCCGCATTTTCCGCATCAAGATCGAATGGACGGGCGGCATCAACGGCATCACCGCGCTCGATCAGCCGACACTGCCGGTCTGGCTCACCGGCCCGTGGGCCGGGCAAGATTTCGCCCTCACCCGCAACCAGGTTTTCGGGCTCGATCCGGTGCCCTATTACGTCTTGATCGTGATGCTGATCGCGGTCTCGGTCGTCCTGGCGACGAACCTGTATCGTTCGCGGCTCGGACGCGCGTGGATGGCGATTCGTGAGGACGAGGTCGCCGCGGCGGCCATGGGCGTGAACCCGGTCATCATCAAGCTGCTCGCCTTCTCGATCGGCGCATCGTTCAGCGGCTTCGCCGGCGTTTTCTTCGCGGCCAAGCTGGGCGGCATCGACCCGACCCTGTTCGGCTTTCAGAACGTGTCGATCGTGATCCTGGTCATGGTCGTCCTGGGCGGCATGGGCAACATCTCCGGCGTGATCGTCGGTGCGATCGGCGTCTACTTCCTGCAGAACGTGATCATTCCGCAGCTGCCCATCTGGACCACGGGAGCCGCGTCGTCGATCGGTTTGAGCTTCCTCAACAACCCGAACGGCGACTGGGCGGGCCTGGGCGACGAGGTCCAACGCCTGAACTTCATCATCTTCGGCCTGATCCTCGTCGGCACCATGCTGTTCCGGCCGCAGGGCCTTTTCCCGAGCCAGCTCCGCCAGGCGGAGCTGACGAAAGGCACGTCGGACCAGAGCGTCTTCGACGCGTCGACCTCATGAGCCAGCCCGTGATCCTGGGCATCAACGGCCTGACCAAGCGCTTCCTTGGGCTCACCGCGGTCGACGACGTCACGTTCGACGTCAAGCGAAACGAGATCTTTGCGCTGATCGGCCCCAACGGAGCGGGCAAGACGACGCTGTTCAACTGCGTCACCGGCCTGTTCGCGCCGACGATGGGCCGCGTCGTCTTCGATGGCAAGGACATCACCGGCTCTCGGCCCCACCGCGTGGCCAAGCTCGGGATCGCGCGAACATTCCAGAACATCCGCCTTTTCGATTACATGACGGTGATCGAGAACGTCCTCGTCGGCGAGCATTCGCGGATGCACGCCAAGCTGTGGGACTCGGTCCTCAAGACGCCGCTCGAGCGTCGGGAGGAGAAGCACGTCCGCGAGCGCGCGATGGAGCTGCTGCGCTTCGTGGGGCTGGAGAGGCACGCCGAAAACTACGCGCGCAACCTTCCCTACGGCCAGCAGCGCCGCCTCGAGATCGCCCGGGCGCTGGCCACGGACCCGAAGCTGCTGCTGCTCGACGAGCCGGCGGCCGGATTCACGCCGCAGGAGAAGGCCGAGCTGATGCAGCTCGTGCAGCGGCTGCGCGAGCAGGGCCTCACGATCTTCATGATCGAGCACGACATGAAGATCGTCATGGGAGTATCGGAGCGGATCGTCGTGCTCGACCACGGCGAGAAGATCGCGGAAGGCACTCCCGAGGTCGTGCGCCGCGACCAGCGGGTGATCGAAGCCTACCTGGGCAAGAGCGCCTGAGCGGCTAGCGATGGCTCTACTCGACCTCGACGGCGTCGAGGCATCCTACGGACGGATCAGGGCGCTGCGAGGCATCAGCCTGGCCGTCGACAAAGGCGAGATCGTCGCCCTGATCGGGTCCAACGGCGCGGGCAAGACCACGACTCTCCGCACGATCTCCGGGTTGATGCACCCGGCCGCGGGCCGCGTCGTCTTCAACGGCAAGGACATCACGCACGAGCCGCCCGACCGGATCGTGCAGCTCGGCATCTGCCAGTCGCCAGAGGGAAGGCGCCTCTTCACCCGCATGACGGTCGCCGACAACCTGCGCATGGGCGCGTACACGCGAAGCAACGGCAGCGAGATCAGGAAGGACATGGACCGGGTGTTCGAGCTGTTCCCTCGCCTGAAGGAGCGCCGCAACCAGATCGCGGGGACCCTGTCGGGTGGCGAGCAGCAGATGTGCGCGATGGGTCGCGCGCTGATGGCGAAACCAAAGCTCCTGATGCTCGACGAGCCCTCGCTCGGACTCTCCCCCCTCCTGGTCGAGACGATCTTCGACATCGTGCGCGAGATCAACGCCCAGGGCACTCCGGTGCTGCTCGTCGAGCAGAATGCGCACAAGGCGCTGGAGATCGCGAATCGCGGCTACGTGCTGGAGACCGGGGCCATCGTCCAGACCGGGACCGGCAAGGAGCTGCTCGAATCCGAAGACGTGAAGAAGGCCTACCTGGGCATGTAATTCTGAGGCGCGGACCGAAAAGCCCCCGACGGATCTTCGGCGCCCAGGCGGCTTTTCGGTCCGCGCCTCCGCTGCTAGCGGCCCGGCTGGTAGCTCGAGACGAACAGGTAGATCAGGACGATCGCGAAGGCGCCGTACTCGAGCACGACGTTCCGCGTGAAGCTGTCCTCGACCGTGTGCCGGACGAGGCCGCGGTTGATGTACCAGGCGAACAGCAGCATCACCGCGAAGGTGCCCTCGTTCACGATCAGGTACAGCGAAGAGAGGGTGGCAATGGCCCACGCGAGGAACGTGACGACCTGGGCGACGAACAGCGCGAAGATGAACGCTCGGCGCGGGGCGATCGAGGTGCCGTTGATCCGAAAGCTGCGGAACGAGGCGAGGAAGGTGATCGTGAAGATCCACAGCAGGCGGAGGATCGGATTCGAAGGAAAGCTCGTCACGACGACGAGGTAGGCGCCCGCCAGGACCAGGACCAGGATCAGCTCCTGGAGGACGAGGTGGCCGCGCTTTTCCTCGTCGCGCAGCCTCAGGTAGTCGAGGCGCGCCGCGATGATGAACCCGGCGCCAAAGACGGCGGTCAGGACAAGGTACTTCCAGAGCTCGGGCACCAGGAGCGACAGGCCGGCGAGCGTCGTGGCCCCGAGCGCGACCGGGATGTAGTGCTCGACGCGCGGGAACTCCTCCGTCCCGCGCAGGTAGCCGAGCAGCGCGGGCGCGGCGACCACGATCAGCCCGAGCGCGACCGCCCAGACCTGTCCCGGCCCGAGCAAATCCGACTTGAAGCCGAGCGCGATCGCCACCAGCACGACGCCGGCGAAGATGAGAAAGCTTCTGTCGCGCTCGCTCTTCGCGGTCGACGCGGCGGGAGCGACCTTTTCAGCCAGGACTGGGGGCAGCTTCACAGCAGGCGATTGTTATACACGGCCGTACCGGTCTTCAAGCCGCACAACGTCGTCGATCTCCGGCGTCGAGACCTCGAAGATGTCGGCGTCCTCGACCGCCGTGAGGCGGTGCCGGGTGCCGGGCGTGATGTGCACGGTGTCACCGGCGGACATGCGGTGGGTCGCGAGATTCCCATCCGCGCCTCCGACCTCGATGTCGACCGCGCCCTTGAAGACGTACTGGAACTCGTCCTTGCGCTCGTGGTACTGGAGGGAGAGCGCCTCGCCCTTGTTGATGTGCAGGATCTTCGCCACGTAGCGGTCCGTGATCGCCCAGTGGAGCTCATAGCCCCACGGTTTCTCGATCTTCCTGTCCTCGACCCTACCGAACTCAGGACGCACCAGCGTGCTGCCTGATTCCCACGATGTCTTCCAACGCCGCGAGCCTGGCCTCGACCCCGGCGCTGTCCGCCGCCTCGGAGTAGATGCGAATCAGGGCCTCGGTTCCGCTGGCGCGGAGCAGGACCCAGCTGCCGTCCGCGAGGTAGAACTTGAATCCGTCGTCCGAGCGCACGCGCTGCACAGGTACGCCCGCGATCTCCTGCGGCTCGTTCTTCTCGAGCGTGTCGAGGATGCGCTTGCGGTCGGTGTCGTACGTCTCGCGGACGAGGTGAATGTCGTGGCGCGCGTATGCGTGAGGGCCGACGCGCTGCTCGAGGTCGGACAGCAGCTGCGAGATCTTCTTGCCCGACTTGACCATCATGTCCGCGAACAGGAGCCCGATCAGGATGCCGTCCCTCTCCGGGATGTGGCCGCGCACAGCGAACCCGCCGGACTCCTCGCCGCCGAGCAGGGCGTTCGTCTCCATCATCTTCGGCGCGACGTTCTTGAACCCCACCGGAACCTCGTACACTCGCTCGCCGAACTCCGCACCCAGCTTGTCGACCATCGCGGTCATATTCACGGTCTTGACGACCGGGCCGCGCTGTCCTCGCGCTTCGAACATGTAGAGCATGAGCAGCGCGAAAACCTGCAGCTGATTGATGAACCGGCCGGTCTCGTCGATGATACCGACGCGGTCCGCGTCGCCGTCGGTGCAGATGCACAGGTCCTGGCCACCCACCTTCATCAGCGCGATCGTCGAGTCGATGTTGGGTGGGATCGGCTCGGGGTTCACGCCGCCGAACAGCGGATTGCGCTGGTTGTGCAGCTCGGTCACGGTCGTCCTTCCGCCGCCGATCATCTCCGCGATGTAGCCGTAGCCCGAGCCATACATGCACTCGTGCACGATGCGCAGGCCCGCGTCCTTGATCGCGTCGACGTCCACCATGCGAGCGATCTGGGCGTAGTAAGGCTGGCGCGGGTCGTATGAGGACACCAGCCCGTGCCTGACCGAGTGGTCTGGCGCCGCCACCTCGTCCAGCGCCGCGATATTGCGCTCGAGCTCGGCGATGACCTCGGAGGGCACGGCGCTCCCCGTCTCGGTCTTGTATTTGTACCCGTTGAACTGGTACGGGTTGTGGCTCGCGGTGATGGCAGCACCCCCCGTAGCCTTGCGATCGATCACAGTCCAGGACACGACTTGAGTCGGCGAAGGACGATCGAAGACCAGGGTCTTGATGCCATTGGCCGCGAATACATCGGCGACCGCCTGCGCGAAGTCCTCCGAGGCAAACCGGCAGTCGTAACCCACGACGGCCAGCGGATCGTTGGAGCGAGACCTCATGTACTGGGCACTGGCCTGGGCCACACGACGCACGTTGCCGAACGTGAAATCGTCGGCGACCACACCGCGCCAGCCGTCGGTGCCGAACTTGATCTGCGTCGGTTTCACAGTTAACCGTCCAACGATAGAGTGTCGGGGTCCCCGCGAAATCGAAGATTTCGTGGGGTGACTACAGGTAACGGGTCTTGCGCGAACGCTTGAGCGCGTCGACGACCCTCCGGACGTCCTGCGCGCGCGAGCGCGGGCACACCAAAAGAGCGTCCTCCGTGTCGACGATGATCATGTCCTCGAGCCCGATCGCAGCGACAAGGCGGCGATCCCCGAACACGAGGCTGCCGGTGGTGTCGATCAGCACCGCTTCGCCATCGACCGAGTTGCCGCGCTTGTCGGCGTGGACGCGGTCCCCGAGCTCGGCCCAGTTCCCAATGTCCGCCCAGTCGAACCCAGCCGGGACGAGCAGGAGCCGGTCCGTCTTCTCCATCACGCTGCGGTCGACGACCTCGACCGGCAGCCGGTTGTAGATGCCAGCGGCGGCCGAATCATCGCCCGCGGCACGGGCCGCGACCACCTTGCGCAGTCCGGCGAGGTGCCGGGGCGCGTGGCGGCCTAGCTCCTCGAGGAAGACCTCGATCCGCCAGGAGAACCACGCCAGGTTCCAGTAGTACCCGCCTTCGCGGAGGAATCGCCTGGCGCCGGCCAGGCTCGGCTTCTCGATGAAGCGGCGCACCCGCAGCGTGCCTTTGGAAAGCCTGCCCGGCGCGTGGATGTAGCCGAGGCCGGTCGACGGAAACGTGGGCTTGAGCCCGACCGTGACCAGGTTGTCGCCGGTCGTGGCCGCGCGGATGGCCGTCTTCACGGCCTTCGCGACCTCCGCGCTTCCATGCACGATGTGGTCGGCCGGCAGCGTGACGGTCACCGCGCCCGGCACCCGCTCGGCCAGCGTCAGCGCGGCAAGGCCGTACGCGTTGGTCGTCCCGCGCGCGGTGGGCTCGAGTATCAAATGGGCGTCGTCGACCTCGGGTAGCACGGTGCGGATGATCTCCCGCTGCCGAAGCTCAGTCAGGACGAACACCTCGTCGGCCAGGGCCGCGGCCCGGTCGTAGGTCGAGCGCAGCAGCGGGCGGCCGCGATCCCCCAGCGGCAGCACGTGCTTGGGGGTCGACCTGCGCGACCGCGGCCACAGCCGCGTGCCCGAGCCGCCGGCCGGAATCACCGCGACGGTTCGCGTCAACTCAGCTCTTCGGCAAGCTCTTTCGCGCGCGCCGTCGACTCCCACGGCGCATCGATGTCGGTCCGCCCGAAGTGGCCGTACACCGCCGTCTGGCGGAACAGCGGCCGGCGCAGGTTCAGCTCCTTGATGATGCCGAGCGGGCTGAGGTCGAAGAGCCTGGTCACTGCGGCCGCGATCGTCGCGTCCGGGACCTTGCCGGTGCTGTACGTGTCGACCCGCACCGCCACCGGCTTGACGACGCCGATCGCGTACGACACCTGGACCTCGCACTTGCTCGCCAGGCCCGCGGCGACGATGTTCTTCGCGACGTGGCGGGCTCCATATGCGCCGGCGCGGTCGACCTTCGTGGGGTCCTTGCCGGAGAAGCAGCCGCCTCCATGCCGCGCGAAACCTCCATAGGTGTCGACCATCAACTTCCGTCCGGTGAGCCCGGCGTCGGCGACGGGACCGCCGATGACGAAGCGGCCAGTTGGGTTGATGTACGCTCGCAGCGCGCCGTTGCGCATATCGGCCGGGATGACGGCGTCGATGACATGCTCGGAGATATCGGCCCGGAGCTGGTCAACGTCGACCTCATCGTGGTGCTGGGCCGAGATCACGACGTTGTCGACACCGCTCGGCTTGCCGTCGTCGCCATAACGCACCGTCACCTGCACCTTGCCGTCGGGCCGCAGGTAGTTGAGCGTCTTGTTGCGCCGGACGTCGGACAGGCGGCGCGCGAGGCGATGCGCAAGCACGATGGGAAGCGGCATCAGCTCGGGGGTGTCGTCGCACGCAAAGCCGAACATCATCCCGGAGTCACCCGCGCCGCCGACGTCGACTCCCTGCGCGATGTCCGGCGACTGCTCGTCGATGCTGACCATCACGCCGCATGTTTCAGCGTCGAAGCCATACTTGGCGCGCGTGTAGCCGACCTCGCGAACTGTCTGGCGAATGATCCGCGGGATGTCGACGTAGCAGTCGGTCGTGATCTCCCCCACCACGATGACGAGGCCGGTGGTGACGATCGCCTCGCACGCAACTCGCGCCAGCGGGTCTTTGGCCAGGATGGCATCGAGGATTGCGTCGGAGACCTGGTCGGCCAGCTTGTCCGGATGGCCCTCGGTGACGGACTCGGACGTGAACAGAGACGGCATGCGGTCCTCCTTTGAATCTCCCGCGCCGGCAAGGATCCGCCACCGGGTGGGCGAAGCCCCAAGCGCCAGGTTCATACCTCTGGGACGAGCGGAATCCTAGCTCAAGGGCAGGTAATGGATGCCCGAATGGCGGAACAGGCGCGAGCCGCGGTCGTGGAGCAGCTTGGCCATCGCCTGGCGGGACGCCTCCATCACCGTCTCGACGTGCTCTCGCTTCATCTCCCACGTCGCGGTGGGGGCCGTGATGGGGCACAGCACGACGATCCGCGCTTGGTGGCGCAGGCGCTCGTAGTCGCTGAGCATCTGGTGGTGAAGCGACAGCTGCAGGGTGCGCGCGATCAGCTCCGGCAGGCTGTTGGGCGCGTGCTCGAACTCGCCGCCTCCCATCAGGCTGATCACCAGGATGTCCTTCGCCCCGTCATCGACCGCGGTGTCCATAGGGGTGTTGTCGACCACGCCGCCGTCCAGGTGCTCCCGGTCGTTGATCCGCACCGACGGGAAGAGACCGGGAATCGCCGTCGAGGCCAGAAGGGCCGGTTCGAGCTCGCCCGACCGGAAGACGGCCGGTTTGCCGGCGTTCAGGTCTGTCGCGATCACCGCGAGCGGGACGCGTAGCCTTTCGAACGTAGTGATGCCGGTAAGCGCCATGGCTCGCTCGATGAGCCGCCTTACGTTTTGCTGCGGCATCAGGCTCTGTTGGTCGCGCAGGCCCGAGATGATCAGGCTCAGCGGGTGCGCCTGAAAGACGGCGGCGGCCTGGCGGGAGAGCCAGACCTCGCGCAGCATCATCGTCCCGGCGAGCGATGGGTAGGCGGCGATCGAAGCTCCGTTCAGGGCTCCCACGCTGGTGCCGACGATCGCCGACGGCGCCTCGACGCCGGCCTCGAACAGCGCCTGAAGGACTCCGACCTGCGCGGCGCCCCGGGCACCGCCTCCGCCCAGCACCCAGGTGCGCCGAGCGGGTCCAAACATAAAGTGGCTAGGTACCTTCCTCCCACGAGGAAAGATAGCGGCGCTGCTCCTCGGTGAGCGTGTCTATCTGAATTCCCATGGCACGCAGCTTGAGCCGTGCCACCTCGGCGTCGATGTCGTCCGGCACGTCGTAGACCTTGTGTTCCAGGCTCGCCGCGTTCTTCGCGATGTACTCGGCGCAGAGCGCCTGGTTGGCGAAGCTCATGTCCATGACCGCGGCGGGGTGTCCTTCGGCGCCGGCCAGGTTGATCAGCCTGCCCTCGCCCAGGATGTAGAGGCGGCGTCCGTCGCCCATGCGGTACTCCTGGACCGAGGCCCGGACCTGGCGCACGCCGGTCGCGATCTCGTCGAGCGCCTTGAGGTTGATCTCCGAGTTGAAGTGGCCCGAGTTGGCGAGGATCGCCCCGTCCTTCATCGCATCGAAATGCTTGCGGTCGAGGACGTTGACGTCGCCGGTCACGGTGACGAAGATGTCGCCCTCGACCGCGGCCTCGTCCATCTTCATGACGCGAAAGCCGTCCATCGCAGCCTCGAGCGCCTTGACGGAATCGACCTCGGTGATGACGACGTCGGCGCCGTGGCCCTTTGCCCGCGACGCCAGCCCGCGCCCGACCCAGCCGTAGCCGGCGATGACGAACGTCTTGCCCGCGAGCAGCACGTTCGTCGAGCGGATGATGCCGTCGATCGTCGACTGGCCGGTGCCGTAGCGGTTGTCAAACATGTGCTTGGTGTCCGCTTCGTTGACGGCCACGATCGGATATGCGAGCACCCCGTGCGCGGCCATCGCGCGCAGCCGGATGACCCCGGTCGTCGTCTCCTCCGTACCGCCGATCACCTCGGTCAGCTGCTCGCGCCGCGACTTGTGCAGCACCGAGACGAGGTCCGCGCCGTCGTCCATCGTCATCTGCGGGCGGTGATCGAGCGCGGCCTCGATGTGCTCGTAGTACGTGTCGTTATCCTCACCGCGGATCGCGTATGTCTTGACGGCGTGCTGCGCCGCGAGCGCCGCTGCAACAGCGTCGTTGGTGGAGAGCGGGTTGCTCGCGCACAACGCAAGGTCCGCACCGCCCGCCTTGAGGGTGAGCATGAGGTTTGCCGTCTCGCTCGTCACGTGCAGGCACGCGGCCAGGCGGAGGCCCTTGAGCGGCTGGTCCTTGGTGAACCGCTGCCGGATCAGGGTGAGGACCGGCATCTCGCGCGCGGCCCAATCGATCAGATCCTGGCCCTGAGCGGCGAGATTCGGATCCTTGACGTCGCTGCCTTTTGAACTGACTTTCAAATCGATCTCCTAGTAGGTGATCTCGCTCACCAATTTGACGTCATTCAGCCTTGCGCGGCCGTCGAGATAACCGAGCTCGATCAAGACCTGGACGCCGATCACTGCGGCGCCGAGCTTGCGCATCAGCCGGACCGCGGCGGAGGCTGTACCACCCGTCGCAAGAACATCATCCACGATCAGCACCTTCTGACCGGGCTGGACGGCGTCCGAGTGAACCTCCAGCTGGTCCGTTCCGTACTCGAGCTCGTACGACTCGACGATGGTCATCCAGGGGAGCTTCCCTGGCTTGCGGATCGGCACGAAGCCCGCGCCGAGCTTCACCGCCATCGCCGCGCCCGGGATGAAACCGCGGGCCTCGATCGCCGCGACGAGGTCGGGCGGGTCGGCCGCCCACGCCTTCGACATCAGGTCGACCACCTCGCGAAAGATCTTCTTGTCGGCGAGGAGCGGAGTGATGTCGCGGAAGACGATCCCCTTCTGCGGATAGTCGGGGACGTCCCGGATGTAGCGCTTCAGCTCGTCGCCGGTAGTCATACCACTGACCGAAAGTATTCAAGAGTTCGGCCCAGCCCGTCGTCCAGGCCAACCTCGGGCCGCCAGTCGACGAGCTTTTGAGCTCGCGAGATGTCCGGACGGCGCTGCTTCGGATCGTCGACCGGAAGATCGCGATGCTCGATCCTGCTCTTCGAGCCTGCGAGCCGGATGATCGTCTCAGCGAGCTCGAGCACCGTCACCTCGTGGGGGTTGCCGAGGTTGATCGGCTGGTCGTCGCCGCGTTCGAGCACCGCGAGCACGCCGCGGATGAGGTCGGACACATAGCACAGGCTTCGCGTCTGCGACCCGTCGCCGTAGACCGTGAGCGGCTCGCCGCGGATCGCCTGCGCCATGAAGTTGGGAACCGCGCGGCCGTCCAGCACCTGCATCCGGGGGCCGTGGGTGTTGAAGATCCGGATGATCCGCGTGTCGACGTCATGCGTCCGGTGATACGCCATGGCGAACGCCTCCGCGCACCGTTTGGCTTCGTCGTAGCAGCCCCGCGGGCCGATCGGGTTGACATTGCCCCAGTAGGTCTCGGGCTGGGGGTGGACCAGCGGGTCGCCGTAGACCTCGGAGGTCGACGCGAGCAGAAACGTCGCGTTCTTGGCGCGCGCGAGCCCCAGCATGTTCATCGTCCCCAGCGTCCCGACCTTGAGCGTGTGGATCGGATTCGAGTCGTACTGCGGGGGCGAAGCGGGCGACGCGAAATGCAGCACGTAGCGGACCTCGTCGCCGATGAAGATGCCGTGGTTGACGTCCGCCTGCCGAAACTCGAAGTCAGGATTTCCCTGGAGGCTCTTCAGGTTGTTCGGCGAGCCCGTGATGAAATTGTCGAGCGCAAGCACGCGCATGCCTTTGGCCAGCAGGGCCTCGCAGAGATGAGAGCCGATGAAGCCGGCGCCGCCGGAGACGACAGCGCGCGGCTTGGAGTTACTCGCGGCCGATGCCTCGATACGTGAAGCCGAGGCTCCGCATCCTCTCTGGGTCGTAGATGTTGCGTCCGTCGACGATGACGGGCTTGCGCATCAGGTGCTTGATCCGCGCCATGTCGAGCTGACGGAACTCGTTCCACTCGGTGACGAGCACGATCGCGTCCGCTCCCGACGCGACCTCATAGGCATCCTTCAAGAGCTCGACGTCCGGCAGCAGCATGCGCGCGCGTTCCGTCGCCGCCGGGTCGTAAGCGCGCACCTCGGCGCCCGCTGCGAGGAGCACCTTGGCGATGTCGACGCTCGGTGCGTCGCGCATGTCGTCGGTGTTCGGCTTGAAAGCGAGACCGAGCAAGCCGATCACGCGGCCGGGAAGCTCGTCGAGACACTCGCGCAGCTTGTCGATGACGAGCATGCGCTGGTCCTGGTTGATGTCCATGACCGCATTGAGGAGCTCGGGGTGGTAGGCAAAACTCTCTGCAACGGCGGCTAGAGCCGCGACATCCTTTGGAAAGCACGAACCGCCATAGCCGATACCCACGTCGAGGTAGGTTGGGCCGATCCGCCGGTCGAGACCCATGCCTTCGGCGACGAGCTTGGCGTCGGCCCCCACGCGTTCACTGATCCGCGCGATCTCGTTGATGAACGAGATTCGCGTGGCGAGGAAGGCGTTCGACGCGTACTTCACCATCTCCGCCGTGTAGATGTTCGGGGTCACGAGAATCGGCGCGTTCAGCGGCGCGTACAGGCGCGCGACCTTCTCCGCCGCCTCGCGGTCGTGGCTCCCCACCACGATGCGGTCCGGATGCATGAAGTCCTGGATCGCCGAACCCTCCCGGAGGAACTCCGGGTTCGAGACCACCGCGGCCGCATGACGGCTGTTCCTCTTCTGCAGGACTTTGGAGACCATGTCGCCGGTCAGCGGCGGCACCGTGGACTTGTTCACCACTACGAGCGGCCCGTCCATCGCGTCGGCGATCGAGCTCGCGGCCGCCTCGACGTAGGACAGGTCCGCCTCGCCGCCCTCACCCTCCGGCGTGCTGACGGCGATGATCGCGTACTCCGCGCCCGGGACCGCGTCGACGTAAGAGGTCGTGTAGGCGAGGCGGCCGGCCTTGGCGTTGCGCTCGATCAGCTCGAGCAAACCGGGCTCGTAGAAAGGGACGACGTTTCGCTTCAGCTGGGCAATCTTGTGCTCGTTGATGTCGACCACGGTCACGTCGTTGCCCAGGTCGGCGAGGCACGCGGCGGTGGTCAGACCGACGTACCCCGCGCCGATGACGGCGACCTTGCTCACGGCGAGCCGATTATGCCAGTTGGAATCGGCTGCTCTAGAACCCGGCGAGTGCCGGCTCCCGCGGGCTTCGCTCCGACCCAGGCGAATCAAAACAACGCTGCCCGTAAAGAAGCCTTCCAACATCCGCCAGTGCTGGGCCCCGCGGGTTTGAGTCGCCTAACACGCACGCGCGTGCCGGCTCCAGCGGGTAATGCGTCCCTACGAGAGCGATTCGTAGACCGAGATGGTGTCCCGGGCCGTCTTGCCCCAGCTGAACTTCTTCGCCCGCTGCAGACCGGCTCGTCTCCAGCGGTCGGGCGACCCCAGAAGCTCCGCCGCGGCCTTGCCCAGCGCCTCGGCGTCACCGTCCGCGACGAGCAGGCCGGCGTCCCCCACAACCTCGGGGATGCTCGAGTTGCGGAAGGCCGCGACGGGGCAGCCGCACGCCATCGCCTCCAGGCACGGCAATCCGAACCCCTCATACCGGCTGGAGAAGACCAGGCACCCGGCGGCGGAGTAGAGGTCGGCGAGATCCTCGTCCTCGACCCGACCGAGCTGGATGGCTCCCGGCATGGTCGATGGCGCCTGCGCCCCAGGGTCGCCGGCGATGACGAGCTGGAGGTCGGGATTCGACTGGCGGGCCACCTTCCAGGCGCGCAGCAGTGAATCCGGGCCCTTGCGGGCGTCGAGCGCGCCAACGAACAGGAGGTATCCCGCCTCGACCTGCCAGCGGCGCCTCACCCGCTCCGCCGCCCCGTGTTTGGGCTGGAAGACCGGGTCGGCGGCCTCGTGGATGACCCGGATCCTGCGCGGGTTGGCCGAGCGGAGGTGGATCGCGTCATCGGCGGTGGCCTGCGAGACCGCGATCACGGAATCGGCGCGCCGCAGGAGCCGCCGGCCGATCCAGTAGCGAAACCTCTCCCCTCGCATCCGGGGCCCGCGCCAGGCCCAGGGGATCAGGTCGTGCAATGTGACCACCAGGGGACGCGGCGACCGGCCGGGCAGCCGGAGGTCGATCGCGTGGTAGACGTCCGGCGCGAGACGGAGGATGTCGGCGTTGAGGGCGACCGCATCCTCGTAGGCGGCGAGCTGTCCGTGACTGCGTCGGCGACACCCCGCCAGCTTGTAGTCGCCGACCGGCAGGGCCGGGGCGTCGAAGGCGGCGTCCAGGAGCAGGGTCAGGTTGCGGTCGAACCCGTTCTCGACCAGCCCGCGGAGCAGCCCTCTCGCGTACGTACCGACGCCTCGGGCTGCGCTCCGGCCCTGGAGCGGCCTCACGTCCAGCAGCACGGATGGGCGACCAGCGCCCTTCCGAGGTGAGTTCATGAGTGCGGAGATCATAATTTGGCCGCCATGAAGGATCTCGACCTCGTGATCGTCGGAGGCTGCGGCCACGTCGGCCTGCCGCTCGCGCTCGCCCTTGCCGACTGCGGCTACAAGGTCGGCATCAACGATATAGACGATAAGAAGATCGAGCAGGTCCGGGGCGGAAAGGTGCCCTTTTACGAAACAGGCGCGGAGGCCATGCTGGGCAAGATTCTGCCGACGGGCCGGCTCGAGCTCTCGAGCGACCCCGCCATGCTGCGACGCACCCACACCGTGATCCTGGTCATCGGCACCCCGATCGACGAGTTCATGAACCCGTCGGTGCGGATCTTCGACCGGGTCCTGGACGAGCTCACGCCGCACGTCCAGGAGGGCTCATTGATCGTGCTCCGGTCGACGGTGTTTCCAGGGACCAGCGAGACTGTCGAGCGCCGGCTCCGCGCGGCGGGGATCCAGGCGGACGTCGCGTTTTGCCCCGAGCGCATCGCCGAAGGCCACGCGCTCGAAGAGCTCCGCACGCTGCCCCAGCTCGTCGGCGTCAACTCGGACGAGGCTTTCGAGAAGGCACGGTCGCTTTTCGAGCGGCTGGGAGTGTCGGTCATCCGGACGACGCCGCTCGAGGCCGAGCTGGCGAAGCTGCTGACCAACACCTGGCGCTACATGAAGTTCGCCATCGCCAACCAGTTCTTCCAGATCGTCAACCGCTCGGGCCTCGATTACAACCGCGTGCTCAATGCGATCCGGCAGGACTATCCACGGGCAGAGGACCTGCCCGGTCCAGGGTTCGCCGCTGGCCCGTGCCTGTTGAAGGACACGATGCAGCTCTCCGCCTTCACGCCGGACCACTTCCCTATGGGCCAGGCCGCGATGCAGGTCAACGAGGGGCTGCCGGGCTACATCGTCGACACGCTTAACTCCCGACATTCGCTGCAGGGCCGCACGGTCGGGATCCTTGGCATGGCGTTCAAGGGCGAGTCGGACGACCCACGCGCGTCGCTGAGCTACAAGCTGCGCAAGCTCGCCCAGTTCAAGGGCGCGAAGGTCGTGTGCACGGACCCCTACATCCAGGATCCGAGCTTCGAGCCGCTCGACAAAGTCCTGAGCGAGTCGGAAGTGATCGTGGTCGGCGCGCCGCACAAGGCGTACCGCGGCCTTGAACTGAACGGCCGTGAGGTCGTCGACATCTGGGGCATCACGGGCCCCATCCGTCTCTGAAAGTTCTCGTCACCGGCGCCGCCGGGTTCATCTGCGGATACCTCGTCGCCGACCTGCTCCACGCGGGGCACGAGGTGGTCGGTGTCGACAACTTCAGCAAGTACGGTCCGATCAAGCGCAGCTTCGACGCCGATCCCCGCTACCGCCTCGTCGAGGGCGATGCGAAGGACGCTGACCTGCTGACCGAGCTCGCAGTGGACTGCGACCACGTCGTCGCGGGCGCGGCGATGATCGGCGGCATCTCCTACTTTCACGAGTTCGCCTACGACCTGCTCGCCGAGAACGAGCGGATCTGCGCCGCCACCTTTGACGCCGCCATCAGCGCCGCCAGAAGGGGACGGCTGAGGAAGATCACGATGATCTCCAGCAGCATGGTCTACGAGTCGGCAGACATCTTCCCGACGCCGGAAGGTGCCGAGCTTACAAGTCCCCCTCCCAGATCGACGTATGGGTTTCAGAAGCTGGCGACGGAGTTCTTCGCGCGCGGTGCCCTCGAGCAATACAAGCTGCCGTACACGATCGTGCGGCCGTTCAACTGTGTCGGCATCGGCGAGCGCCGCGCCCTCGGCGACCGCGACATTTATTCCGGCAACGTCAAGCTGGCGATGAGCCACGTGCTGCCCGACCTCGTACAGAAGGTGC
>DATNMQ010000099.1:0-1946 GCA_035602465.1 Candidatus Sulfotelmatobacter sp.
CCGAAGTTCCCCCTGGTTTGGTGACGTGGTGGGGTGTTGAGCAGGGATTTCGCATTCTCGCCGGTGTGGCGTACTGACTACATGTAGCCCAGGCGGTGGGAGATGCCGAGCAGTTCGAAGGCGCGCTGCTGCAGCGGGGTGGGGGTGGTGATGAGGGTGAATGCTGGCATGTCGTCGGCGGGCTGGATGTGGTTGGCGCAGATGGTGCCCAGGTCGGCGAGCAGGCTGGTGAAGCTGTGCACCGGGGTGCCCTCGGCGGTGCGTTTGCGGGTGGCCTTGGTCAGCGCGGTGTGCGAACGTTGAGCCGGGGCAACGGGGTTGGTGCGTTTGGCGTGGGCGGCAGGTTTGTCGTTGTCGTGGAACAGGATCGGGGCGAGGGCCTGTTTGAGGTGCCAGCTGAGGTAGTAGGACAGCATCCGCAGGAACATGTGGGCACGTACCCGGTCGGCCAGGCGGTGGCGGATGGGGCGCACGTCGAGCTCGCTGTTGAGGGTGCGAAAGAACCGCTCGACGTCTTCGAGTCCCTTGTAGCGCAGCACCACGTCGCCCTCGGCGAGGGTGTTTTCGGGCAGGCTGGTGCGCAGCACGTAGATGCCGTCGAGGGCGGCCTCGGCGGCGATGCGGTCCTGGTTGCGGGGGAAGGCAAACGAGTCGTCGGTGATCTCGATGGTGAAGTGTTTGGCCATCTTGTAGTGGTTGATCACCTTGCCCACCCGCAGGGCGATCTTGTCCTTACCGCGCAGCGGGCGGGTGGCGCGGCGGGTGGCCGCAGCGATGGTGTCCAGCTCGGTTTCGGTCGCCGCCAGCAGGTCGTTGCGTTTGCGGGCGCGCTCGTCGGCTAGGGCGGGGTTGCGGCAGCACACCAGCCGCTCCCCGGGATAGTCCGGGTGGGTGATCTGCAGGAGGTCTTGCTGGTCGAACAACGACAGCTGCAGCGCGCCATCCTCGACGAGGGCCTTGATCTGCGGGGCGCGCAGCGCGCTGATCCAGTCCAGGTCGGCGGGGCGCAGCTCGCCATTGATGCGGGCATTGGTCAGCATGCCGCGGTCGCCGACCAGACACACCCGGGTCAACCCGAACCGACCCTTGAGCTTGCTGATCTGCGCGGCCAGGGTCTTGGGGTCGGCGGTGTTGCCCTCGAACACCTCGATCGCCACCGGCACCCCGGCGGTGGTGCACAGCAGCCCGTAGACGATCTGGTGCCGCCCCTTGACCCCGTCGCGGGCATGCCCGATCGCCCCCAGCGGGCAACTGCGACCCTCGAACGCGGCCGAGGACACGTCATAGAGCACCAGCGTTCCATTGGCCAGATGCCGGCCGGCCAGCGCCGCCTCGATGGCCTGCTTACGGCCCAGCACCCAGTCCATCGCCGCGTACAGATCGTCCTCGTCGCACCCCGACACCCCCAGCACCTGGCCCAGCGAGCTGGTGGCGGTCTCGGCGCGCAACCCGCGGGCGAACGCCAGTTTCGAGGCTGGCGCGATCACTTGGGCCACCAACATCGCCAGCACCAGATCCCGCCGCCGCGACGGCGCCGGGTCGATCAGCTCGGGCAGGCCCAGCCGGGCCGCGGTGCCCAGCACCGCGGCCACATGCCCGTGCGGCAGGCTGCGGGTGATCTCAAACGCCTCGGCCAGCTCCAGCCGCGGCGGCAGGCCCTTAAGCGCCCGCGCCAGCGCGTCCACCTTGTGCTCGGGCCAGCGCGACAGGTTGGCCAGGGTGCGGTTTTTCACCTTGCCGCCCTCGCGGTAGCTCTCCCGCAACAGGATCGCCGGCGGCGACCCCCGATTCGGCACCCGCGCCACATACATGGCTACTTCATAGCACAGGAAACAACCAGATATTGCGATATCCCAATAAGACACGCCGCCAGAACCTGTCGAGTACATGACTACAATCGAAGCCACATCTGGACACAGAACACCTGCACATCAACGCAAACAAGA
>DATNMQ010000110.1:0-62671 GCA_035602465.1 Candidatus Sulfotelmatobacter sp.
CGATCGCTCTTCGCCAGGGAGGGCTTCAAGACGTACGGAGCGGTGCCGCTCGTGTCGCGCGGCAAGCTGCTCGGCGCCCTCGAGGTCTTCCACCGCTCGGCTTTGAGCCCTGATCAGGAGTGGGTGGCGTTCCTCGACGCCCTCGGCAGCGTCGCCGCGGTGGCGATCGACAGCGCGCAGATGCAGGCGCGGCTCAGGCAGACCCGCGCAGGCGAGCTGTCGGGCCGGACCTCCAGGGCTGCGCCCGACATCAGCCAGGTCGAGAAAGAGATCCTCCGGCTGGCGGTCGGAGGCATGACCAACCGGGAGATCGCCGGCGAAGTCCACCTCAGCCAGAACACGGTCAAGTTCCACATGCGCCAGATCCTGCAGAAGACCGGAGTGGCCAACCGCACCGAGCTGGCCCACACCGCGGCCAAAGAAGGCTGGCTTTAATCATCTGGATTAACAGAACTACCCACCTGGGTAGCTAATTCGTCCTTCGGGGAGGAGCCGGTAAGCAACTGCTTGTTTACGCTCAAGAGTCCGAAGGATCGTGATCGTCTCACGAGGCGTAGCCGGGTGGGTAGGCGGCGGGAAACGTCTCGTGGCCGGGTCCAGGAAGACGGCCGCCGTCACGATCCTTTGCCTGGCGAGCCTCGCCCTGGCGGCGACCCCGGCGACGGTCGGCATGCTGGTCCTGCTCGGGATCGGCCCATGACAGTCCGGGACGGTATGACCCTCGGGCCATACCGGGTGGTGGAGCGCATCGGCCGCGGCGGGATGGCCAGCGTGTACCGCGCCTACCACCCGGGCCTCGACCGCTACGTCGCGATCAAGGTCCTGCCCGAGTTCCTCGCCGAAGACCCGTCTTACCACGAGCGGTTCCAGCAGGAGGCCAGGTCGGTCGCCAGGCTGAAGCATCCGAACATCGTCGAGGTCTTCGACTTCGGCTACCAGGAAGACCTCGCCTACCTCGTGATGGAGCTGGTCGACGGCGGAACTCTCGCCGACCAGCTCGGCCGGCCGATGGAGCTCATCAAGGTCGTCGAGATCCTGAGCCAGCTAGCCGGAGCCCTGGACTATGCGCACGCTCAGGGCATCCTCCATCGCGACATCAAGCCCTCGAACATCCTGATCCGCAAGGACGGCACCCCGGTGCTCGGCGACTTCGGCCTGGCCAGGATGGTCGGGCCGATGCGAAGGCTGACCAGCTCCGGGACCGTGATGGGAACGCCTGAATACATGTCGCCGGAGCAGGCCGAGGACGAGCCGATTGCGGCCGCCTCGGACCGCTACTCATTCGCGGTCGTGGCGTACGAGATGCTGACCGGGCGCGTGCCCTTCGAGGCGACCACCCCGGCGGCCGTCCTCCTATCGCAGGTGACGAAGTCGATGCCGCCCACCCGCGAGCTCAAAGGCGAGCTTTCAGCTCACCTCGAGGGTGCGCTGCGCCGTGGATTGGCAAAACGTCCCGAAAACAGGTATCCGTCCGCGGCCGAGTTCGTAGCTGCGCTCCAACCGGCCGCATGGCCGAGCCGCGACGGCGATGATGCCCGCCCCGTCACGCCGTCCACGCGGCGACTCTCGGCGCGGCGTGAGCGGACGCCGGTGGTCCTGGTCGTCGACGACGGCGCGGCCAACCGGGAGCTGATCGAAGCGTGCCTGGAAGGCGTCGATTGCGAGGTCCGCACGGCCGAAGACGGCCAGTCGGCGCTGCAGGCGATGCAGTCGTCGCTGCCCGACCTCGTCCTGCTCGACGTTCAGATGCCGGGCATGGACGGCTACGAGGTTTGCAGGCTCATCAAGTCGAACGCACGCTCGCGGCTGGTGCCCGTCGTCATGATCACCTCGCTCGACCGGACGACCGACCGCGTCCGTGCCCTGGAATCCGGCGCCGACGATTACATGACCAAGCCGGTCGACCGCGTGGAGCTCGTGGCGCGAGTCCGCTCCGCGCTGCGCCTGAAGGCCGTCTACGACTCGCTGGACAGCGCTGAGCAGGTCATCTTCGCGCTGGCCGCCGCGGTGGAGGCCAAGGATCCATTCACGGAGGCTCACACGCAGCGCGTCGCCGAGTCGGCCAGGCTCATCGGGGCGCGCCTGGGCCTCGTCACGTCGGACCTCGACACGCTCTACCGCGGAGGCATCATCCACGACATCGGAAAGATCGGCGTGCCCGACGCCATCCTGCTCAAACCGGGCCCGCTCGACGCTGAGGAGCGGACGCGGATGCAACTCCACCCGGTCATCGGAGAGAACATCGTTGCCCCCCTCCGTTCGGGAGTCGACCTGCTGCCGATCATCCGCAGCCACCATGAGCGCTTCGACGGAACGGGCTATCCCGACGGGCTTGCCGGCTCGAAGATCCCCCGCCTCGCACGCATCGTCGCGGTCTGCGACGCCTTCGACGCGCTGGTAAGCGACCGTCCGTACCGCCGCCGCATGTCTGTGTCCGACGCTCTGAGCACGCTGACCACGGGCGCCGGGCGGCAGTGGGATCCCGAGGTCGTCGAGGCGCTCATCAAGGAACTGCCCGCTGTCACGAACCAGGGGGCGGCCTGAGTGCAAGGGTTCGTGGCTGCTGTTCCGCAATTCGACCATCCCCTCCTTCGGAGCTGGCATGTCACTGGGGCTATCGCCCTAGTGGCTGCCGGCGTTATGCATTCATGAAATCGCAACGGCTGGTCCTGGTCGTCGAAGACAACGAGGCAAACCAGATGCTGGTGCGAGCGGTCCTCGAGCTTGAGGGCTACCGGGTCGAGATCGCCGGGTCGGCGCCGGAGGTGCGCGACATGCTGCGCGATGCGGTGCCCGACCTTGTGCTCATGGACGTCCAGCTCCCCAGCCTAGACGGGCTGTCGCTGACGCGCGAGCTCAAGGCCGAGGCCTCCACCGCGCATATCCCGATCGTCGCGCTCACCGCGCATGCGATGACCGGTGATCGTGAGCTGGCCCTGAACGCAGGATGCATGGGCTACATCGCAAAGCCGATCGACACCCGCACGTTTGGCGATCAGGTCAGGGCCTATCTGGAAGAGGCTGCCGATGACGGCGGGCGTCTCGATAAAGAGGTTTCGTGATGAAAGGTGCGCGCATCCTCGTCGCCGACGATGACCCGGCGAGCCTGGAGCTGATCACATACTTCCTCCGGTCAGAGGGCTACCAGGTGGCGAACGCCTCTGACGGCAACCTCGCGCTGGGCATGGGTACGACCGGCGAGTTCGACCTTGTGATCCTCGACATCCACATGCCGATGTATGACGGAGTCGAGGTTCTCCAGATGCTGCGGAAGCGGCACATCCGCCGCCCGATCAAGGTCATCGCTCTCACGGCGGACAACACGCCGGAGACACGCGATGCGCTCGAAGCGAGCAGAGTCGACGGTTTCATCGTCAAACCGGTCGACCTGAAGAGGCTGAGCCAGATGGTGAGCCGCCTGACGGCGGCCAAACCGGCGAAGTGATCGCCGCCCCGGCGCTAGTCCTGGCGGAACGCTGTCTCCGCGTCCGCTAGCCGGGGCTCAGGTTCAGGCGCGGCGGCTCCAACCTCCGGAAGGTGGAGGGCGAACGTGCTGCCCCGACCAGGCTTTGACTCGACCGTGATGTCGCCACCCTGCAGCCGGGCGAGCTGGCGGGAGAGGTAGAGACCTAGCCCGGTTCCAGGCAGGTGCTGCGTCTCCGGAGTCATCACGCGGCCAAACCGCGTGAAGAGAGCCGACATGTGCTGCGGTGCGATACCGATCCCCTCGTCTTTCACGGTCACCAGCGCCTCTCCCTTGGCCGCCGACACCTCGCACTGCACGGCCCCGCCCGCGGGCGAGTACTTGAGCGCGTTGCTGATCAGGTTCGTGATGATCGTCTGGCTTCGCTCGACGTCGACCCGGACCTCCAACGGGCGACGCGGCACCTTGAGCGTTAGCTCATGGTTCTTGTCGACCAGCGGGCGCGCGCTCTCCACCGCGTTGCGTGCGATGTCGCGCAGGTCGGTGACCTTCAGGTCGGCGATCAGTCCGCCTTCCTCCAGACGCGCCGATTCGATCATCTGCTCGATCAGGGCGCTCATCTCCGAGACCTTGGCATCCATGACCTCGGCCGCTTTGCGCCCGCGCTCGTTCAAAGGGCCGAGGATGCCGTCCTCCATCATCGAGACATAGCCGCGGATCACAGTCATCGGGCCGCGCAGCTCATGGGACGCAAGGTTGAGGAACTGTGACTTGCTCTTCTCGAGCGCGGCGATCCGCTCGGTGACCCGCGCCCGCTCGAGGCCCGCCGTCACGGCGTTGGCGTACGACCCAAGCTGGATTACCTCCTCAGTGCCGAACAGCGGAGTAAACGGGCCCGCGATCACTCCCATCGTCCCAGGCCCTTCCGAGAGATGAAGTGGAACTGTGATGATCTGCGACCCTTCTTCCCCGGCTACCCCGAGAAGGCCCTCGAGGCTCCCCGTCCGCGTCGCCATGATCCCTTCGACCATGGCCGCGTCAAGGCCGGGTGTCGCTGCCATCAAAGAACCATCGGAGTCGACGATGAAGGCACCCCTCGCTCCGACGAGCCGCATCGCCCATACGCTCGCCTTTTCCGCCATCGTGCTGCGGTCGGGGCTGAAGATCAGCAGGTCTTGCATCGCGCCGCGGAGCGCGTTCTCCTCCCCCATCCGCCAGATGCGGCGCAGGATCGACGGAGGCGCGAAGCTGACGTAGATCACCGGGACCACGGCAAGCGCGAGCAGCTGCGTGATCGTGATTGCGAGCGGGCTCTGCAGCGCGCTGCCGCCGAGCACGTCGACGAACAGGATCGCGATGAGGACCGCGAACCCAAAGCTCAGCGCACGCATGCGTGCCTTCTGGACGCCCGGCAGGCTGTTGCTCGCGAGCCAGAATCGAACGATCGGCTCGCCGGTGAAGATCGCCCAGGCTCCAATCAAGACCAGCGCGAGCAGGGTCGTCACCGCCCCACCGGCGTGCGTTGCCAGCGTGATGTCGACCAGGCCGGCGACGATGGAGAGCGCCAGCAGGCCGTAAGCCGCACGGAGGGCGGTCTGGCTCAGGGGGATGAACTCGTTCCGGAACAGAAGGACGAAAAACCCCGAGAGCATGAAGGCGACGATCTCGACGGCGGAGAGCAGGAGAGGAGGGTGCGCGGGGTCCTGCAGCCGGCCCCCGACGGCGACCACGGCCAGGAACACCAGCGCCAGGGCAAGCTTTCCCTCCGCCCGGTTGCGCTTCCGGTACCACTGAAGGGACACGAGCACGCCGAGTGCCGCGAATCCGGCTGCGGCCAGGTCCTGGGCGATGATCGCGACCTGTGTCAATCCCACCGTCCTCCTAGTTCGGCCCTTCGCGAGGCTGCTCGAGCCAGCCTGGGATGGACCGGGAGACGAGGGACGGCGTGACGCGCGACTTGACCAGGTAATCCACCGCCCCAAGCGAAAGTCCCTGGCTGATCATCTCCGGCTCCCCGTAGTTCGACAGGATGACGATCGGCGGATGGCTCGGGAGCTGGTGCTTGAGCATCGTCATCAGCTCGAACCCACTCCGGTCAGGCAGCAGCAGATCCAGCAGGACGATGTCGGGAGGGGCCGCCGCGATGGCCGCGAGCCCGACCTGCGCGGTGCCGGCGACGGTGACGCGGTAGCCGTCGTGCTCGAGCTGCATCTGGAACATGTCTGCGATCGCGGAGTCGTCCTCGACCATCAGGACGTGGATGGGTCGCGTACGACGCCCACTCTGCGTCCCGCCCCACAGCGGAACACGTATGGCGGTCGGAACCCATCGGTCTTTGTACAACAAAAGCCCTCCCCCTCCGCGCGCCTGCGCCAGTTGTCAGCTGATCATATCGATGAATGCCGCCTGTTCCAACAGGTAGTAGAGAGCGGCACCGGGTTACCTGAGTGAAGGGTTTCGTCCAATTGGCGAACCACCACCAAAATGGGAGGTTGGCGGATGCACATCATCTGGTTTCTGATCATGGGGGCAATCGTGGGCTGGCTCGCCGGCAAGCTGATGAGCGGCCATGGCTACGGTATCGTCTGGGACATCGTGCTTGGCATCGTCGGCGCGTTCGTCGGTGGATTCCTTTTCTCGCTCATCTTCGGCACAGCCCCGACCGGCCTCGTGATCTCGTTCATCGTGGCCTTGATCGGCGCGGTCATCCTGGTCGCCATCGTGCACATGGTGCGTCGGGAGCCGATCCGGACCTGACCTACAGAACGGCGAGCAATCGCCGTTCTGTCGTTTTCGCCCGACGGGCTCGTCTGGTTGGCAACTGTTTCGGCGCAGATCCGCAACACTCGCGGACTAGAGTCGTGTCGGCGTGCGCAAGATCCTTTCCGTCCTGCTCGACTCCAAGACCTACCTCAGCCTGGGCTACGTCTTGCTGCGGCTGCCTCTCTCGATCATCTACTCGGCCCTGATCGCGTTCACCTTGTTTCGCGTCACCGACAACGTCGTCAGCGTGTTGCTGCTGCTTCCCGCCGGTCTGGCGATATGGGGCGTGGTTCTCACCGAACGGGCGATGGCACGCGAGTGGTTTGGGGCGAGCCTCTCGCCGCTCGCGCCCGAGCGTCCGCCCGGCCGCACGTGGCGGCAGAAGGTCATCGACCTCTTGTCCAATCCGGTGACCTGGAAGAGCGTGGCTTACGTCCTGATCGAGGCTGTTGTGGGTTTCACGGTCGGCGCGCTTGCGCTCGCCGGGATCGTGATCGGCGCCTTGGGTACGGTCGCCCTCTCGATCACCTTCCTCGTCACGTTGCTGGTCGCCCTTTTCGTCGGCAACTCGGCCGACGTTCCCCCGCCGCTGCCGTTTGTTTCGCTTGGCGGGGCGGTCGGCTGCCTCGCCGTACTCTGGGTGACCCTGTACCTCGCCCGCGTCGCGGGCCGAATTCAGGTCTGGTTCGTGCGGGTGATGTTGGGGATGAGCCAGACGCAGGTCGCGCTCGCTGCCGCGCGGGAGGAGGCGGCGACGGAGAGGGCGCGCGCCGAGTCGGCCGACAGGAGCCGTCGCGACCTCGTCCTCAACGTCTCCCACGAGCTGCGCAACCCTCTCGCCACCATCCGCGCGCACGTCGACACGCTGCGGGGCGAGGAGGCCGATGCGCCGTCCGAGGCCGATCGAAAACGCTATCTCGAAGTGCTCAACCGCGAGACGGACCGGCTTTCGTCTTTGGTCGATGAGCTGCTGACGCTCGCCAGCGCCGATACCGGGCAGCTCCAGCTCGACATCGGCCCGGTCAACGTGGACGAGGTCGCGACGCAAGTGCACGACGCGATGGCGCCACTGGCATGGCGCGAGCGTCGCATCCAGCTGCTGTGTCACACGGACGGGGCCCCCGTCGTGAGGGCGGACCGCGGACGCCTGGGACAGGTGCTGATGAATCTCGTGCGCAACGCGATCATCCACACGCCCGAAGGCGGGATGGTCGCGATCGACGTCAAGCCCACGGAAACCGGGCCTGTGGAGCTGATCGTCTCGGACACCGGACCCGGCATCCCGCCCGAGGAGGTCGAAAAAATCTTCGAGCGCTTCTACCGAGCTGACGCGTCGCGGACGCGGGCGACGGGCGGCTTTGGGCTGGGCCTGGCGATCGCCCGCGAGATGGTCGATGCCATGGGCGGGCGGATCAGAGTGGAGAGCACCCCCGGGCAGGGCAGCCGGTTCACCGTGACCCTGGTTCGGGCTTGATGTCCGCGGTGCTTGTGGTCGAGGACGAGGTCGACTTGAGCGAGGTCATGCGCGACCGCCTGGCCGCCGACGGCCACGAGGTCGTCGTCGTCCACAACGGTGCGGCGGCGATGGCCGCGGTGGCGCGCCGCGTGCCCGACGTGGTGCTGCTCGACTGGATGCTCCCGGACATGGATGGCCTTGCGGTGTGCCGGCGGCTCCGGCAGCAGCACCTGATGCCGATCATCATGGTCACCGCGCGGGGCGACGAGGTGGACCGCGTACTGGGCCTCGAGGTCGGCGCCGACGACTACCTGGTCAAGCCTTTCAGCCTTCGCGAGCTGCTTGCGCGCGTCCGCGCGATGCTGCGCCGGGTCGACCTCGAGGGGCGCCGCCAGGGGTCACCTGGCGGTGAGAAGGTGACCGCCGGACCGCTCGTGGTCGATACCGACTCACGGGTGGCGACACTCGAGGGCGTGCCGATGCACCTGACACGCAAGGAATTCGAGCTCCTCACGGTGCTCGTGTCCAACCCGGGTCGCGCGTTCAGCCGCGAATTCCTGGTCCAGAGGATCTGGGGCACGGACTTCGACGGCTTTGACCGAGCGGTGGACACGCATGTGACACGCTTGCGACGAAAGCTGGGACCTCTCGGCGATCGCATCGTCACCGTCTGGGGTGTGGGCTACAGGTTCAACGCCGAGAGCTGAGACGGCCTCATGCGGCGTTGGGATGCTATGGCCATACGGTGATGGCGACTCCCGGCCGGCTTCGGATCGGAAACGGACCAGGCTGATCGCGGGAGAACCGCCTGTCGACGCCGGCAAGCCGGTACGCCTCAAGCCGCTCCTCCGATGGCCACTCGACGCGGCGCACTTCGACCGAGATCGTCGCGTCGAGATTCAAAATCGTGTATGCCGGCCGAGGGTCGGCGTCGTTCGAACCGCTGACCGCCCCGACGCTCAGCAACGCGGCATCGCCAACCTTGCGCTGGTAGGGCGTGTGGATGTGACCGTAGACCAGCACGCGCGCCTGTGCTTCTCGAACCATCCGTTCTGCCGCCGCGCAGATGATGTGGCGGGTCATGAGGACGCCAAGGGCGTCCACCTACACGACGGAGTGGACGGCGGACGAATAGCGTCTGCCGGGTGCCGACACTGAAAACCCCCCGTTAGGACACAACTCCGACAAAGATCGGCAACACGCGACCGCGACGATTGCGCCCATGTTTCAGCGCAAGCCGCAGCCAAACCTGACCGACAACCACAGGATCATCGACGCCAAGGGTGTCTGGAAGCGCTACTCCACCGGCGGCCACAAGGTCGAGGCCCTCCGCGGCATCGACCTGGTCGTGCGGAGCGGCGAGGTCGTCGCCGTGATGGGACCGAGCGGGTGCGGCAAGACGACATTGCTGAACTGCCTGAGTGGGCTCGACGTGATCGACTCGGGGATGGTGAAGATCGCCGGTCAGGATCTCAAGGAGCTGACCGACAACCAGCGCACCGACTTCCGCGCCCGAGCCATGGGCTTCGTCTTCCAGACCTACAACCTCCTTCCCGTCCTGACAGGGGTGGAGAACGTCGAGCTGCCGATGCTGGTCGGAGGCGTGCGCCCCTCTATCGCGAGGAAGCGCGCCGAAGAGGCCATCGCGATGGTCGGCGTCGGCGAATGGGCCAAACACCGGCCGGCCGAGATGAGCGGGGGCCAGCGACAACGCTTCACCATCGCCCGGGCCCTGGCCACCAAACCCCAGATCGTTTGGGCAGACGAGCCGACCGGCGCGCTGGACAGCGAGACGAGCGCCGGGATCATGGACCTCATGGTCGAGCTGAACCGACAGAACGATCAGACCTTCGTCTGGGTGACGCACTCTGAGGAGGTCGGCGCGCTGGCGAAGCGCTTGATCCGCATGCGGGACGGACGGATCACCTCCGATAGCGCCGCAGTCGATGAACACCCCCTCCGTCGGGCTACGCCCGACACCTCCCCAATCCGTGGGGAGGAGATTCGTCGATGACGTCGTTCTTCGGCGTGCCGCCGATCACCGTCGCGGAATGGATGAGCGGCGCGGTCGGCCTGATCCTGCTCGGCCTCCTGGGGTTCGCCGCCGTCAACCGGATCCTGCTTCGCATGGCGCTGCGCAACATCCCGAGGCGGCGCGCGCAGTCCGTGCTGATTCTCTTCGGCGTGATGCTCGCCACCCTGATCATCACGGCTTCCCTCGCGGTCGGGGACACATCCGCATACTCGCTGCAGGCGATCCAGGTACGTCAGATCGCGGGCATCGACGCCGCCTTCACCAGGATCGGCAGCATCGAGATCCAGGGCGCCGGCATCACCGATGCGGACTTCTTCACCGACGACCAGGCGTCTTCGGTGATGGCGACCGCCAAGACCGATCCCAACGTCGCCTCGACATCGGGCGCGATCGTCGCACCGGGCTCGATGATCGACCAGACCTCAGGCCAGACCAGCTCCGAGAACGTGGCGATCTTCGGCGTCGGCGCCGACTTCGGATCGGTGTGGGGCACGCTGCACAACCGCGCGGGAGGAACGCTCGACGTCGCGAGCCTGTCCCCCGCCGAAGTCTTCATCGGAAGCTCGCTCGCCGACCACCTGGGCGCGAAGCGAGGCGACGCGCTGCAGCTCTACGTGGCGGGACACCCGGTGCAGGTCACGGTTCGCGGCGTGTTCGACACCGAGGTCAACCCCAGCATCGCGAGCCACGGGCCGGTCGTGAATTCGGTGCTCCTGCCGCTGGCGGAGATGTGGACCCTGCTCGGCAGAGCAACCGGTTTCAACCTCGTCTTCGTCCACTACCGGGGGTCAGGGGGTCTCGACGACCTCGGGCCGCAGGGCACGACCGGCGACGAGGTGACCCGCAGGATGCGAGCCGCTCTGACCGACCCGCAGAGTGCGGCCGAGCTGAAGGACTTTCTTGCCGCGCCGGCGATCAAAGCTCAGATCCAGAAGATCCACGACAACGCTTCGTTTCTTGACCCTGGCAAGGACTTCAGCAACCGGCTGCTGGTCGAGCTCAACAAGCCGGGAGTCACCGACGAGTTCAAGTCCCTGGCGGCGAACCGCTTCGTCGACCGGGTCATCGAGCAGGCCGTCCTCCAGACCGCCCCGCCGGGTGGGATCCAGCAGGCGCAGTCGGATCTCTTCGCCCGCGTCGGTGCGCTGCACGTCGACAGCGCCGCCGCGGCCGACCTGAAGGCGCTGATCAATGAGCCGTCCCTCAACAGGGCCCTTCAGCAGGCCGTGGCCTCTGACCCGACCAACAAGGAGCTGAGCGATCTTCTGACCCAGGCCGTGCAGCCCTCGCTCACCCCGATGTTCAAGGTGATCGCCGGCGACCCATCGATGCAGAAGGCGCTCTACCCCCTCATCGCGGCTGGCGCACCCCAGCAGTTGGAGCGCTATCGGGCGATCGCGTTCCGGCTCGACATCTCCCAGTTCGTGGCGTACAAGTCCGACGCTGTCACCTTTGCGCAGCAGGGGGGAATCGTGACCACCGGCGCACTGCTCGCGGTGAGCTTCTTCTCCATTTGCGTCGGGGTGCTCCTGATCTTCCTGATCTTCGTGATGCTCGCGGCCGAACGGCGGGCTGAGATGGGGATGAGCCGCGCCGTCGGCCTCAAGCGCCGGCACCTGACCCAGATGTTCCTTTTCGAGGGAATGGCATACACCCTGGGCGCGACCGTGATCGGCGTCGTGCTCGGTGTCGTCGTCGGCTTCCTGATGATCGGCGTGCTGTCCACAATCTTCAGCGGCTTCTATCCGGGCTTCGCGCTTGAGTACCACGTCGAGTGGACGAGCCTGGTCATCGCGGCGTGCCTCGGCATCCTGCTGACGTTTGTGGTCGTAAGCGTTTCCGCGTATCGCGTCAGCCGCTTGAACATCGTGGCCGCGATCCGCGACCTCGACGAGAGCGAGCAGCGCGACGCCGGCCTGCTGCGCATGTTCGCGAACGTCTTCTCGACCACATGGTTCGGCGTCCGCCAGCTCTTCCATGGTCACCCCCTCGTCTTCTTGAACCGCGTGACCCTAGGCGCGCTTGGGGCGATTCGGACTTTCTGGTGGGCGTTGTTCCGACGAGGCCCGATGACCATCGCCTTCGGGGGACTGCTGGCCTTTGCAGGCAGCAATCTCGAGATCGAGATTGTCTATCTGGCCGGCGTCTCGCTGATGATCATCGGACTCGGTCTGGGGCTCAGGTGGATCCTCGCCCTCGCGCGCGTCCGATACCTGGTCGCATCGCGGGCCGGATTCACGCTCGCGGCGCTGGGACTTCTCGTCTACTGGGGCCAGCCATTCGGCCAGGTCGAGAAGCTCGTCCACATCGACGGGCGCGGCACGCTTGACCAGATCGTCCAGCTCGACAAGATGACCGGCGGCCCCGAGGTGTTCGCTCTGTCGGCGCTGATGGTGCTGCTCGGCATGATCTGGCTCGTCATGTTCAACAGCGACCTGTTGATCCGCGCCGTGATGTTCTTCACCGGCCGCTTCGCCAGCCTGGCGCCGATCACCCGCACGAGCACCGCTTACCCCATGTCGACGAAGTTCCGCACCGGGATGGCGGTCGCCATGTTCGGCATCGTCACGTTCGTCGTCGTGTTCATGTCGGTGTTCCAGGACGTGCTCGTGCAGAACTTCGCCAACTCCGACCAGCTGTCCGGCGGCTGGCAGGTCGTCGCGGGCACTCCCGACAACAACTACAACCCGACGCCGCAGACCAAGCTGCGCGCAGACATCGCGACCTCGGTCAGCTCGAACTCCGCCACGGCGGCCTCTGTCACGGGGGTTGGATGGGAGGACAACAGCTCGGGCGTGCACCTCGTCCAGGTCCAGCCTGACGGAAGCTTCAAAACGGCCTCGGGGCAGACGCGGGTCGATTTCATGGGATTGCACGCGGTCGATGACGGCTTCCTCTCCAGCACCTCGTTCGCCATCGCGCCGCGCGCCGCGGGCTACGGCTCGGACCGCGCCGTCTGGGACGCCGTGCGCGACAACACGGGCTATGCGGTCGTCGATTCGTCGGTGCTCGACGTACAGAACGGGCGCCCGGCCACCATCGGCGGCATCAAGCGCACGGACGCGAGCTTCCAACCGTTCCAGGTTGTCGCCCAGACCTTCAACACCCAGGACAACACCGCGCCATGGCGTCTGACGGTGATCGGCTTCATGCCGCACTCGAACTGGCAGGGCCTCTACGTCTCGACCCGGACCGCGATGCAAAGCGGCATTTTCGCGGCGCCCGCGACCAACCCCACCAGCTCGGCGACCGGCCAGCGGGAGCTGCGGCCGACGGGCTACTACTTCGCCGTGAGGCACGGCGTCGACGTGAACAAAGCGCGGCTCGACCTGGGCCGCCTCCTCGCGGCCGACCAGGTGGAGCCAGTGGTCGTCGCGGACCAGCTGGCACAGCAGGTCGGGGGCCTGCTCGCGCTGCTCAAGCTGATGACCGGCTTCCTTGCGCTCGGCCTGGTCGTGGGCATCGCGGGGCTGGGCGTCATAAGCACCCGCGCGGTGGTCGAGCGGTGGCAGCAGATCGGGATGCTGCGGGCCCTCGGCTACCGGCGCTCCCTGGTCCAGCGCTCATTCCTGATGGAGTCGAGCTTCATCGCGGTGATCGGACTCCTGATCGGGGCTGGTGTCGGAATCTGGCAGTCGTACACGTTCTTCGTCACCAACCAGACCTTCGGTGCTGTCGACTTCCATGTGCCTGTCGTCGAGATAGTCTTGATCCTCGCGGGCTCCTACCTCGCGACCCTGCTCACCACCTTTCTGCCCTCGCGCGCGGCGTCGCGAGTCGCGCCGGCCGAAGCGCTGCGCTACGAATAGACTGTCCCGGTGGAAGGCTGGACCACGTTTCAGATGCGGCAGCAGATCTTCTCGATCGGCGAAGACTTCTGGGTGCAGAACGACCGCGGCGAGAACGTCTTCAAGGTGGACGGCAAGGTCCTCGTGCTCACGCAGACCTTCGCCCTGCAGGACGTCAACGGCAACGAGCTGGCGCGGATGCAAAGGGAGATGCTCACCCTGCGCAAGACGATGGACATCGAGCGCGGCGGCCAGGTCGTGGCCCAGGTCAAAGGCGCCTTCTTCAACGTCTTGAGCCAGCGCTTCACGGTCGAGATCGCCGGCGATGGTGTGCTCGAAGCGCAAGGCGACATCCTGAACCACGAGTTCGAGGTCACGGCCGGAGGACAGGTCGTCGCGACGATCTCGAAACGGTGGTTCACGATCGGCGACGTGTACGGCGTGTCGATCGCGCCCGGCCAGGACCAGGTGCTGCTGCTGTGCGCCGCAATCTGCATCGACGAGATGTCGGAGAACGACCGCCGGAACTGAGGACGTGAGGACCCTCGAGCGGCGCCGCCTCGGGACCTCCGACCTGGAGGTGAGCGAGCTGTCGTTGGGTTCGTGGCGGACGTACGAGCGGATTTCCCACGACGCGGGTGTGGCCGTGATGCGCGCCGCCCAGGAGGCCGGCATCAACTTCCTCGACGACGCGCGTTACAACGACGAGACCGGCGAGGCACCCATGAAAACGGGCTATTCGGAGGTCGTATTCGGCCAGCTCTTCCGCACGGCGGGATGGAAGCGCGACGACGTGGTACTTGCCAACAAGCTGTGGTGGGAGTTCTGGCCTCAGCAGAGCGCCGCCGCGGAGCTCGACGGCTCCTTGAAGAGGATGGGCATGGACTACATCGACCTCGTCTACGCCGAGAGGCCGCCCGAGGGCCTCACCATCGAGCAGGTCGTCGGCGAGGTGACCGCTCTGATCAAGGCGGGCAAGGTGCGCACGTGGGGCGTGCTCAACTGGCCGGCCGGCCAGATCAGCGAAGCCGCCAAGGTGGCGGCGGCCCACGGGCTGCCGGGCCCGTGCGCGGCGCAGCTTCCCTACAGCCTGGTGACGCGATCGCCGGTCGAGGACGCCGACATGATTCAGGCCCTGGATGTGTCGGGTGCCGGTGTGGTCGCCTCCTACACCATGGCGGGCGGCGCATTGAGCGGCAAGTACGACAGCCCAGCCGCCGAAGGCCGGATCACGGCGCGAATCGACGGCCGCGACTACTCGGACGCCCTGGCCGCCGGGACGGCCCTGAACCAGGTGGCGCGCGAGATCGGCGCCAAGCCGGCGGCGCTGGCGATCGCCTTCGCCCTGCTCAACCCCACGGTCGCGAGTGTGCTTTTCGGGGCTACAAACCCGGATCAGGTGCGCGAGAATGTCGCGGCCGCTGAGTTGAAAAGAACGATGGACCCGCAAACTCTGGAGCGCCTGCGAACGATCGGAGCGTAGCCGTGTACCTCTTGTCGCTCAATCCAGTCGAAATCAAGCTGATCTCCTATGGCATCACGGCCGCCCTCGGCCTGATCGCTTACTACGTCGTCAAGCGGGCGCGGCGCAAGGTTGCCGCGGACAAGACCGTGGAGAACATCAAGCATGCATCGGAGATCATCGCCGCAGTCCCGGTGGCAATCTTCGGTCTCACTTTTGCCGCCTTCGCCGCCATCCTCGTGCTCGTTCACGCGCCTTTGTGGACCGTGTTGCTGGCGGCACCCGTCCTCGCTTGGGCGGCCTGGTGGTTGCCCGTCGGTCGTCGCCGCGTCACAAGCCAGGCGTCGATGCTCGTCCAGGGTCTGCCCCCTCGGGTGTCGGCCTTCGTCGCGGACGTTCCCGGCCAGGTGCGCTGGAGTCCTGGCGCCGTGTCATGCGTCCCACAGATCCAGGGCCCTCGCGGCCCGCGCTTCCAGGTGCTGGAAAGAGGGCCGGATGGTAGCGAGGTCGGGGGCACTGTAGTAGTCACGCGGGACGAGCCTGGCGCGAAGGTGGTCATCCAGCTCGAAGGCGCCGGATCGAGCGGCGACTACTACAGTTTCGCCCCGCAGGACGGCGGCACCCTGGTGACGAAGCAGACCGTCGTCGAGCTGCCGTACCTCCTCGCCCTCGCGGGAGCAATGTTCGCCGTCAGAGGCGAGGCGCCCGCCGCGCAGCAGCGCCGGGTCAACGAGGTGCAAGCGCTCAAGACGGCGTTCGAATCGGCGCAGTAACCTCGACTCGTGCCGGCAATCACGACCGTCCTGTTTTTCGGGCTTGCGACGCTCATCCTGACGGCGTCGCCCGGGCCCGGCGTGCTCTACGTCTCGGCCCGCAGCCTGGCTCAGGGCCGGCGCGCCGGCTTCGCGTCGATGCTCGGCATCGAATCGGGCGAGGTGGTCTGGATCCTCGCCGCGGCGACAGGCGTGGCCGCGGTCTTGGCGGCGTCGTCCTCAGCGCTTGGTGTATTGCGGTTCGCCGGCGCCGCATACCTGGTCTATCTGGGGGTCCAGCGATGGCGCCATGCCGAGGAATTTCACCCGCCGCAGCCCGCCCACCTCGGACGGATCTACGCGCAGGGTTTTGTGACCCAGCTGCTCAACCCGAAGGTCGCAGTCTTCTTCGTCGCGTTCCTGCCGCAGTTCCTCGACCCGAGCCGGCCGGTCTCGCCGCAGGTTGCGGTCCTCGGCGCCGTGTACATCGCGATCGCCATCGCGGTCGACGCCTGTTACGTCCTCATGGCCGCGGCCGTTTCCCACCGCTTCTTGCAGAGCCGGACCGCGCAGCGCCGAACGGGCCGCGCCGCCGCCGCGACCTACGTGGCGCTCGGGATCGCGGCCGCCGCAAGCGGGATGAAAAAGCCTTGAGGACGCTGATCACGACGACCGGCAAGCGCGAGTCGGTCGACCACATCGAAGTGGCGACCTGCTTCGCCGACGCGGAGAGACTGGGATTTTGGCTCGACATCGAAGCCCCCGACGCGGACGACTTCAAGCTGCTCGAAGGCACCTTCAATTTCCACCCCCTGACCATCGAGGACATCCAGCACCAGGAGCAGCGCCCGAAAATCGACGAGTACCCCGAATACAACTTCACGGTCATCTTCGACGCTGTCTGGGAGAAGGATGACGTGGCACTTCGCGAGCACCACATGTTCGTCGGCCCCCACTACCTGGTCACCGTCCACAAGGATCCTTCTCCCCCGCTGACCGAGCTCGTGCAGCGCATCGAGAAAAGCCCGGAGCTGACCCACGGCAGGCCGGCGTTTCTGACCTACCTGGTCATTGACACGCTGGTCGACGCCACGTTTCCGGTCCTGGACAGGATCGACGACGAGGTCGACATGCTCGAGGACGACATCACCGCCAAGGCCTCGCAGGAAACGCTCACCCGGATCTATCACCTGAAGCACACGGTCAGCGAGCTTCGCCGGTTTCTGGGCGCGCAGCGCGACGTGTTCCAGCGTCTCATCACGCATGGAGTCCACCTGCAGCAGGCGGACATGACCCTTTACTACCGTGATGTGTACGACCACATCGTGCGGCAGTACGAGACCGTCGACTCCCTACGCGACCTGCTGACCAGCGCGATGGACGTCTACCTCTCGACCGTTTCCAACCGCCTCAACTCGACCACGAAGGCGCTGACGGTGGTCGCCAGCGTGTTCCTTCCTCTGAGCTTCCTGACCGGCTTTTACGGGATGAACTTCGTCTACCTGACGCAGGTCCTCGAGACGCCATATGCGGCGTTCGCGGTCGGGGTTGGCACGATGGTGTTCGCCACCCTGGTCCAGCTCTACCTGTTCAGGCGCCGGGGCTGGATCTAGTGCCCGATTGCTGCTCGCCGAAGGGCTATCGCTGGATCTTCAGCGAGAAAAGCGCGCGATCGGAGGCGAAGCGCTACCGGCGCCGCGGCCTCGACGGGACGTCCAAGCGCATCGTCGACCTCCTGAAAGCGCGCGGCGTCGGCGGCAAGAGCGTGCTCGAGGTGGGCGGCGGCATCGGGGCAATCCAGATCGAGCTGCTCAAGGCGGGAGCCTCCCGCGCCACCAGCATCGAGCTGACCCCGACGTACGAGGACGTGGCTGCGAGCCTGCTCGATGAGGCGGGCCTGCGGGACCGCGTCGAGCGAAGGGTCATGGACTTTGCCGAGTCCGCGCACTCGGTGGAGCCCGCCGATGTCGTGATCATGAACCGCGTCGTCTGCTGCTACCCGCACATGCCGCGTCTTGTCCAGGCGGCCTCACGGCACGCGCTGCACATCCTGGTGATGAGCTATCCGACCGTGAACCCGTTGACCTTGTTCGGCCTGGGGACGATGAACGTCGGGCTCGCAGTCTTTCGTCGCGAGTTTCACGTCTTCATGCACCCGCCGGAGAAGATCCTCGCGACCTCGAACCAGGATGGGCTGAGCACTCTGGCGAATCAGAAAGGGATCCTCTGGACCGTCGCGGCGCTGGGTCGAGGCGCGAGTTAGACCAGCAGGCCTGGCTTCATCGTTCGACCTCGACCCAGCGGCTTTCGCGCGAGCTGCGCAGGACCGCCTCGCACGCAAGCATCGACTCGTGGCCGTCGGCGAATGTTGGATACCCTTCACCCGGAGCGCCGGCGGCGACCGCGCCGTAGACGGCCGCGTACAGCGCCTTGAAGGTGTCGGCGAAACCCTCGGCGTGGCCGCCTGGAAGATAGGTGGCCCTCCGCCCGAGCTCGTTCATGATCGCCGGGTCGCGAAGGAGCAGCTCGTTCGGCCGGCCCCGGTGGCCGATCCACAGCTCGTTCGGCCGCTCCTGGTCCCACGCGACGCTCGACGTCGAGCCGCCTATCTCGTACTGGAACGAGTTCTTGCGCCCGGCGCTCACCTGCGAGACGGCAAGCGTGCCTCGTGCTCCGCCCTCAAAACGTAGGAGGATCGTGGCGGCGTCCTCGGTCTTGATCTCGCGACCGCGTCGCGTCTTGATGAAGGTGGTCAGGTCTGCCATCACCGACTCGATCCTTCTTCCGGTGAGAAACGTCGACATGTCCATCCAGTGCGAACCGATGTCCCCGACCGTGCGCAGCACACCGCCCAGCTCCGGCTGGAGCCGCCAGTTCCAGTCGGTGTCGAGCAGCAGCCAGTCCTGCAGGTAGCGGCCTGTCGCGAGACGGATCTCCCCCAGGGCACCTTCCGCGATGAGCCCACGCGCGTGCTGGTTCACCGGGTAGTAGCGAAGGTTGAAGTTCACGGCATGCACCAGGCCACTCCGCTCAGCCGCGGCAAGCAGATCGGCCGACTCCACAGACGTCGTCGTGAGCGGTTTCTCGCAGACGACATGCTTGCCCGCCTGCAGTGCGGCCTTTGCTTGCTCGTGATGAAGGTGGTTCGGCGTCGTGATGTGCACGACCTCGACACGGGGGTCGTCGAGCATCGCCTGGAAGCTTTCATACGCCGGGGGCAGCCCGAGCTCGCGCGACCTTGCGCTCGCGCGATCGTGGCTCGAACCGACCACGCCGTGAACCTGGACGCCCAGGCGCCGGAGCGCTTCGACATGGACGACGCCGATGAACCCCATGCCAACCACGGCGGCTCCGATCTCGGTGACGGGCTTCACGGCTCTATAGTTTCCGGCTTATGGCGATCCGCGTGACGATCTGGAACGAGCACCTCCATGAACGCCGCGACAAGACGGTGGGCGGTCTCTACCCGGACGGTATGCACGGCGCCATCGCCGCCGGCCTGCGTCGCGAGCTGGGCGACGCGGCCTCCATTCGAGTCGCCACGCTGGACGAGCCCGAGCACGGGTTGACCTCAGACGTGCTTGCCGCGACCGACGTGCTCACCTGGTGGGGCCACGCCGCGCACGACCAGGTCGACGACAGGATCGTCGAGCGCGTCCACGACCGCGTCATGCATGGGATGGGGATCGTGGTCCTCCATTCGGGCCACCATTCCAAGATCTTTCGACGCCTGATGGGCACGAGCTGCAACCTCAGGTGGCGCTCCGACCCCGGCGGCGAGCGGGAGATGATCTGGACGGTAAACCCTGGCCACCCCATCGCGGCCGGCGTGCCGCAGCCGATCGTCGTCCCTCACCAGGAGATGTATGGCGAGTTCTTCGACATCCCTCAGCCGGACGAGCTCGTGTTCATCAGCTCATACGCGGGCGGCGAGGTGTTCCGGAGCGGCTGCTGCTTCTACCGCGGCGCCGGGCGCGTCGTCTACTTCGGGCCTGGCGACCAGGAGTTCCCCGTCTATCACCAACCCGAGGTGCAGCGGGTGATCGCCAACAGCGTCACGTGGTGCGCGTCGACGGCCGCGCCCAACGATGTGGCGGTCGGGCGGCAGGGAAACGCGCCGCGCGACTGGTACCTCAAGACGGATTCCTGAGACCTTGATGGAGAAGGGTCCGACCGGTTCGACCCTGACCCATCTCGAGGGCGGCATGTCAGGCCTCCGCTACGAGACCGACCAGCTTGTTGGGCTCGATCCGCACGACCAGCGCCCGCTGCTGGCCCGGTACGACCTGGGCGCCGCGGCGCGGACTCTGACACCTGAGTCGCTTGAGAACCGCAGGTCTGGCGGCTTGTGGCGATGGCATGAGGTGCTCCCGGTCTCGCGCTGGGAGTCGGTGATCCACCTCGGCGAAGGGGCAACCCCGCTCCACGCGCCGGGCCGCCTTCGCGCGTGGTTGGGCGCTTCACGCCTGCTGGTCAAGCGGGAAAGCCTCAACCCGACCGGCTCGTTCAAGGCTCGCGGGATGGCGGTGGCCGTGAGCCGGGCGGCGGAGCTCGGCGCGACGCACCTGGTCGCGCCGTCGGCGGGCAACGCGGGAGGTGCGCTGGCCGCGTACGCGGCTGCTCGCGGTGTGCGTGCCACCGTCGTAATGCCGGCGGACGCTCCCGTGGTGAACCAGCTCGAGGTGACCATCGCCGGCGCCGACCTCGTGCTCCTCGAGGGCCTGATCTCCGACTGCGGCCGCCTCGCCCGCGCGATCGCCGCGCGGCTGGGTGCGTTCGACCTCAGCACGCTCAAGGAGCCATACCGGGTCGAGGGCAAGAAGACGATGGGCTTCGAGCTGGCCGAACAGCTCAACTGGCAGCTGCCCGACGCGATCGTTTACCCGACGGGCGGCGGCACCGGCCTGGTCGGGATGTGGAAGGCGTTCGCGGAGATGGAAGCGCTTGGCCTGGTCGGCGGCAAGAGGCCGCGCCTGTACGCGGTCCAGGCCGAAGGCTGCGCCCCGATCGTCCGGGCTTTCGAGGCGGGCCAGAGATTTGCGGCGCCCTGGGAAGAAGCATCGACCGCCGCGGCGGGCATACGCGTGCCGTCCGCCGTCGGCGACTTCCTGATCCTGGAGTGCCTGCGTGGTTCTGGCGGAGGCGCGATCACCGTCTCCGAGGACGAGATGTTCGCCGCGCAGAGCGGCCTTGCCGCCAACGGTCTCGGTTACTCGAGCCTGGAGACCTCGGCTGCTGCGGCGGGGCTGCGACGCATGGTCGAACAGCGCCTGATCGACCCCGACGAGTCGGTCGTCCTCTTCGACACCGGGGCCGGGTTCAAGTCGGCCGCGCCCAAAGATCTCTCGCTGCCGAGGCCCGTCCCCAACGACCCAGATCGGTGGGAGGGCGTGATCGCGGATCTTCGGGATTGAGGGGGCTGCACGAGCAGCCCCCTCGCTATTGCTTACCTGGCTCCGCTCGAGACCGGCGCCCCCACCTCGGCAAGACGGCCGCTGCGCACGTCATAGATGAAGCCGCGGACGCTTGATTTGTTCGGGATGAACGGGCTTGCCTTGATCCGCGCGATGGACTGCTTCACGTCCTGCTCGAGGTCGGCGAAGGCTTCGAGCGCGAACGCCGGCCTGATCCCCACCTCGGACTCGATCTGGCCCTTCACCTGGTCGTCCGTGAAGGTCAGCATTCCGCAGTCGGTGTGATGGATGAGGACGATCTCTCTCGTCCCCAGCAGGCGCTGGGAGATGACCAGCGATCGGATCGCGTCGTCGGTGGCTACGCCGCCGGCGTTGCGGATGACGTGGGCGTCGCCCTCCTGCAGGCCGAGGATCTTGTGCACGTCGAGCCGGGCGTCCATGCACGCCAGGACCGCTATGTGCTTTGCCGGCGGTAGCGGCAGATCGCCCTTCTTGAAGCTGCCCGCGTAGGAGTCGTTGTTTTGGACCAATTCATCTGTGACGCTCATTTGAGAGCCTCCTGTCTCTTTAATCCGAGCCGAACGCTGAGCGGCTCAGGTACAGAGGCAGGATCGCCAGCGGGCGTAGTCGATCACACGTCGCCTCGTCAAGAGTTGACTCGTTCTCGGCTTACGCACAGCACGACAAATCTTAGCCGCCCGCGATCGCTCCGAGGATGATGTAAGGCTCGGTCCCCGTGACGACGGGGGCGGGCAGGGGATCGTCAGGCGAGACGTCCGAGAGGTCCTCCTCGCAAGCGTAGAAGCGCAGAAGGGGTCTTCGCTTCTTGGTGGTTGCGTCTCGAATCGTCCCCAGCAGAGCCGGGTATTTCACCTCGAGCGCGTCGAGCAGCGATCGTTGGGTCGGTGCGCCAGAGACTTCGAGCTCCACCATGCGGCCCGTGCCCGCCAGGGTCTGCAAGTTCCCCGGGAGCGAGACATGGATCACGGCAGGGTCTGCGCCTCGACCGACAGCACCGCCGGGAGATCGCGAACGATTGGCTCCCAGCTGTCACCTGAATTCGCAGATCCGTAGACCTGGCCGCCTGTCGTGCCGAAGTACACGCCGCACGGGTCAAGCCCGTCGACGCTCATCGCATCACGAAGCACGTTGACATAACAGTCCTTCTGCGGAAGTCCCTTTGTGAGGGCCTCCCATTCATCGCCTCCGCTCTTGCTGCGGTAGACGCGCAGCTTGCCATCAGGCACGACGTGGTACTGATCGCTCGTAATTGGAAGCACGTAAACGGTCTTCGGGTCCTGCGCGTGCACGTCGATCACGAAGCCGAAGTCGGTCGGCAGGTTGCCGCTGATCTCATGCCACGACTCGCCGGCGTCGTCCGTGCGCAAGACGTCCCAGTGCTTCTGCATGTAGAGCACGTTCGGCTGCGACGGGTGCATGGCGATGCGGTGGACGCAGTGGCCGGTCTCCGCATCTGGATCGGGGATGTATTCGGAGCGCAATCCGCGGTTGATCGGTCGCCAGGTCTGGCCCGCGTCGTCGGAACGAAAGGCGCCTGCGGACGAGATTGCCGCGTAGATGCGGTCATGGTTGGAGGGGTCGATGATGATCGTGTGCAGGCACAGGCCGCCCGCGCCGGGAGCCCAATCGGTCGATGTCTTGTGGGTGCGGAGACCCGGCAGCTCGCTCCAGCTCGCGCCCGCGTCCTTCGAAATGAACAGGGACGCGTCCTCCACGCCCGCGTAAACGGTGTCGGCATCGTCCAGCGACGGCTCGAGGTGCCAGACGCGCTTGAACTCGTATGGGTGCGGCGAGCCGTCGTACCACTTGTGCGGTCCCGGCGTGCCTTCGTACTGGAACTGGTTGCCAACGGTCTCCCAGGTCTTGCCACCATCCTCGGAGCGGTGCATTACCTGGCCGAACCACGAGCTCGACTGCGAGGCGTAGAGGCGGTCCGGGTCCACGGGTGAGCCCTTGACGTGGTAGATCTCCCAGCCCGCGAAATGCGGGCCGTCGACCTTCCATTCCCTGCGGCTTTCGTCCGAGCTCAGGACGAACGCACCCTTTCGTGTTCCGACGAGTACCCGGACACTGCTCATACGGTCATCTCCTCCAAGTCGTTTGGCATATCAGACTGCGATGGAGCCGAGAACTCATCGGTCCACAACCGACATTCTGTTCGATCCGAGCCGGGCGACCCTTAAAGCGCCTTTAGCGTCCTGGCTCCGGCGGCTTCCCGCTGCAGCGCGAGGTTTGCCGCATCCTTCCAGTGCTTTCGCGCCAGGGTCGACTGGCCGCGCGATTCGAGGATCTCCGCGAAGGCCGCGTGGCTCTCCGCCAGCCTCTGCTCGAGGCCTTCCCCGTGGAGGAGCCGGATCGCCGAGCCGAATTCCTTGTCCGCAAGACGGCGCTTGCCCATCTGCTCGTAAATCTGCCCAAGCAGCTGGTGGGCGTCGCCCAGCGCGATCTTCTCGTTCAGGCGAAGGGCGAGCTCGAGGGCCTGCTTGACCGTGTCGCTCGCCTCGCTCGCGCGTCCGGTCTTCAGCTGCAGCTCGGCCAGGCTGAGGAGCACGTGGCTCTTGGCCCGCTCGGTGCCCGACTCGTCGAAATGGCCCATGGCCGCCTGAAAGGCCTCTTCGGCGCGCGCCATCTTGCCCTGGCGCATGAGCAACAGCCCAAGCTCGTTCTCCCCACGCCCGAGCAGGGCTGTGTCGTGCTCGAGGCCGTAGAGGGCGAGCGCCTTGTGCGTGAACTCAACCGCGCGGCCCAGGTCGCCGCGTTCCTGGTAAGCGATGCTGAGCCCGTGGTACGTGCGGCCGAGGCGCGCCAGGTCACGCACGGACCCCGCGGCCTCGAGCGCTTCCTCGTAGTAGGCGATAGCCCGGTCGAAGTTGTGAGCCTTGACGTGGATCGAGGCGATGTGCTCGAGGATTCGCGCCTCGGTGCCTGGAAGGCGCGGTTGGGTTGCTCGGCACAGCTTCAAGGCGTGATCTGCGACCGCGAGCGCCCGCTTGTCTTCCTTGAGGTACAGGGCGCACGCCTCCCAGTCCGCGCACTCCACCGCCAGCCAGGGGTCAGGTTGCGCCTCCAGGATCTCGTTCGCGCGCCGGAGCTGCTCCAGCGCGTCATCCGGCCGGGAGGCCCGGACGAAAGCCTGGCCGATGTACTGCCTGACGTAAGCCTCGACCCTGGCCGGCACGCGCTGCTCGAGCACGCGATTGCCCAGCGCGATCGCCTCCTCGAACTGTTGTTGGAGGCACAGGGCTTCCAGCTCCTCGACCTGGTATCCATTTGAGATCGGCCCCCCCGGCGATCCGTCCGCCGGGCGCATGAAGTAGCCCGCCGGCTTGCCGGTGCGCGAGGCGATCAGCTCGAGCGTGCGCATGGAAGGTCGCGTCTTGCCGGCCTCGATCAAAAAGATCGCCTGTCGGGTGACCTCGGAGCCGGCGATCTGCGCCATGCTGAGCCCGGAGTCCAGGCGGGCGCGCCGGATCAGCCGGGGATCGACCTCCACACCTGGAATGCGCCCGCGTGGCTTGGATTGGGCCTTGACTATGTCGCCGAGTTTATATCAGGACTTGGCTCCATGCTCGACCCTTTGGTAAAGCCACGCGGGCCCGAAACGACTTGACTAGATGCCGGGACCGGTGCTGCCGGCGAAAACGGATACCGCGGTGACCACGAACAGGGCGAACGTGAGTACGGCAGACAGTGCGAACTTGCGCATGGGAGCGCTCCTCCTCGGAATGAGCCGGCCGGATGGGCGGCAATTGATCGCCATATAGCAGCAGCCGGGGTTCTGGTCAAGCGATTAATTTCAATTAGGGGCCCTTCCGCACTTGACACGGTCAAGCCGGACCGGGGCCCGGACCGAGTTCTTTACAAGCGCCGATCTCGCCAATCAGGTGTAGAGGAGATCCCCCCACTGGTCAGCCTCTAGCGCGAGGTCCAGGTGTTTCCACCGCCCAAGTCCACGTACCGTCAGGCCGAAGCGCGCAGGAAGGCGCGCCGCGGCGCGCCGGTCGATCAGGAGCGCCGCGCCATCTGGTGACACAGCTCGCACGTACTTGTCCGGGTCGTCTTTGCCTTTCATATCGCGCACGCTGACCCGGCACATCTTTGCCCCGCCGCAGCACCAGGTGACGTCATACGCGATCAGCCTCGGTCGGTCGGTGGGATGGGCGGCCAGCCATTCGCGCGCGCTCGCATCCGCATCAACGTCGAAGCTCGGTCGGTCGGCCACGACGAGATTATTCGCTACTGCAGCGGGAAAGGCGACTGCCACCAGTAAGGCACGTCGTCGACCTCGATTGCCACGACCCATTTCACCCACCAGAAGCCGCGGCGGTCGGGTGCGACCAGGCGGGCCGGGTATCCATGGCCCGCATCGAGCGAGCGCCCTCCGACGCGGCTGGCCAGGAGCAGCCGCGGCGTCTCCTCGATCGGAAAGCGGCGGTCATAACCGGTGCTCGACACGACCCGGACGGTGGAGCCGTTCATCTTCCTCACCAGGCGGTCGAGCCGGACACCAGACCATTGCTGGCTGGAGAAGAAGCCTCCTGTGCAGTCGAGGGTGGCGGTGACCTGATCATCGAATGCGGACAGCTCCGTGTACCCGAGGGTGCGGCCCCCGACTCGGAGTGACCAGGCGGCGGGGTCGATTTGAGGGATGGCGTCGAACATCCACGAGCTGACCGGCATGAGATCGGGCTGGAAGGAGCCCGTCTCGTAAGAGCCGGTGAACCGCCGCGCGTTGCCCGGCAGCGAGGCGGATCGCACAACGAGCTCGGTCGCGCCGTAGGCCGCCGCGGCGCCGGCCAATAGGGCCGCGCCCCGCAGGAAATTGCGCCGAGAGGCGTCCGCGCTTCGGATCCGGACGCGGCGGGCCGCCACGTGCCAGATCGCGAACGGAACCGCGGCGAGCGCCGCCCCCACGTGAATCTCCATGGCGGACAGCGGCCCGGCCGAGACGAGGACGCCGGTGGAGTGCGCAAGACCGGCGGCGAACGAGGCGAGAACAAGGGCGCCCAGCACTGCCGAGGCCCATCGGCCCGGCCGAGCTCGCTTGAGCCCGTGCCTGGCGATCATGGACTTCCACGGCAGGAGAAGCAGGACGGCGAATCCGCCAGTCGCGTGAAGGACAAGCGACCAGCGTGCGGGCGCGGTCGCGTAGGCGAAGGCCAGCCAGCCGGTCAGGAAGGCAGCGCCCAGCACCGCGAGCAGGGCGAGGTTCGTGCGCGCGCCAAAGCGCGTCGGCACGGCCTGCCTACGCGCGCCCGGCCGGCTTCCGCGTTCCTTTTCTGGCACCTTGGGTTGAATCCCCGGCAGGTTCGGGCCTGGCCGCGACCTCGACCATCGCCGCGTGAAATCGGGCGAGCTCGCCGGCGGGCAGGCGGCGGAACGCATCAGGCGGCTCGAAGAGCTCCGCGATCAGCTTTTCCCGAACGTGCCTGCCCCTGGGGGTGAGGACCAGCGTGTTGACCCGGCGGTCGGAGCGGCCGGCGCGACGATCCACCAGGCCGGCCTCCTCCAGCCGATCCGTCGGATCCACGACAGTCGACGGATTGCAGCGAAGGCGCGCCGCCAGCTCCTTCTGCGAGATTGGGTCCTCTGGGTCGAGCTGGATCAGGGCCCAGGCCGAGACCGGAGACAAACCGGCGTCCGCTGCGGCCCGGTTGACACGCTCCTCCCACGCGGCGTAGGTGGCCACCACCGAGGCCCACAGCTCCTGCGCCCTCGAGGCGTAGCGGAGGCCAGGCACGATCTCGTCACTCACTGCAGTGTCGACGCGAGTCTAAGACGGCGCGGCCGATCAATTCGATTGATGTAGAAATAAGTGGAGTGCCCAACCGGTTGCTGAGGCAGGGGAATTCACTCCAATACAGCTGTGGGAGGTTCAAGCGATGGGTACCTGGACATTCGACCCGTACCACACCCAGGTCGAGTTTTCGGCCAAACACCTTGGGATGATGACGGTGAGGGGGCACTTCAACGAGGTGACCGCGACCGGAAACCTCGACCCCGAGCATCCTGAGCGATCGACCGTCGAGGCCACTATCAACACTGCAAGCATCCGGACCCACAACGAGCAGCGCGACAAGGATCTGCGCTCTTCCAACTTCCTCGAGATCGAGAAGTACCCGACCATGACCTTCAAGAGCACAAAGATCGAGCACGTTGGCGGCGACAAGTACAAGGTCACGGGCGACCTGACGATCAAGGGCAACACCAAGAGCATCACCCTGAACGCGGTCAAGTACGGCGAGTTCAACGATCCTCAGATGGGGCACCGCATCGGCTATGCGGCCGAGACCCAGATCAACCGCAAGGATTTCGGGATGAGTTTCGAGGCCATGCTGGACGGAAGGTTCATCGTCAGCAACGAGATCCAGATCAACATCGAGGGCGAGCTCGTCGAAGCGAATGTGCCCGCGAAAGCCGGTGCGGCCGCGAGCTAGGGGCTAAAGCCAGCCTTCACGCGTCGCGCGGTGCGCCAGCTCTGTGCGGTTGGCGGCACCGGTCTTCTCGAGGATGCGGCGCACGTGGAACTTGATCGTGTTCTCGCTCCGGTGGACCTGTTGTGAGATGTCGCGGTTGGTCAGGCCTTCGACGATCAGGCGCATGATGGCGACCTCGAGGTCGGTTACGTTCGGGCGCGGCGCGTGGAGCTGGCCGCGCCGGATCGCAGCGTCCGCGGCCCCCGCGATGGCCGCGTGGTCGATCGCCAGCGCGGCGACAGCGCCGACCTGATCGAGGTAATCGAGCCAGCCCTGGTCCCGCTCGACCACCGATCGGTAGAACAGCTCAAGCACGCCGACGAGGCGATATCGGGCGTAGAGCGGAACGGCGACGAACGTCTCGAATCCCTCCCTCGTAAACAAGGAACGACGCATCTGTCGGTTCATCGCGTCAGGGTCAGATGTGTACTCGAGACGCGGCCGAGAAGTCGAGGGATCGGAAAACCCATCGACCGGTATTCGATACTCCCGTAAGGACGGCGAGCGGAAGCCTGCGCTGTGGGCCAGGACGAAGTCCTTGCCGCCCTCCGTCACCAGAAGGATGTCGGCCGCGTCGACGTGCAGCCGGGCGATGACGTGTTCCGCAATCACCCGCACCGTGAGACGAAGGTCGTGGGCCGACCTCACGGCGAGCGCGACGCCGCCGATGGCGGCCAATCGCTCGGCCTGCTCGCGCGCCGCCTCACGCTGGCGCGCGTGCTCGAGGGAGAGCCCGACCTGGTCGGCGACCGGCTGTATCCAAGAGACGTCGGCCTCGCCCAGTTGCCGGCTCTGGCGCCAGTCGAACAGCGCCAGGGCGCCGATCGTCGCGCTGGCGACACGCATGGGAACGATCACTGCGCTGACCCGATCGACCGCGATCGGCGGGGGATTGCCCCTGATGTAGGCCTGACCCTCAGGCGACAGGAGCTTCAGGAAATTCTCGAAAGGCTCGTGCGCGATGAAGACGGGAGCTCCCGACTCGATGGCCTGCTGGGAGAGGCCCATGGTCGGCGCCCGCCCCGATCGATACAGGGTCGCCACGTAGCCGTCAACGTATGCGGCGATCGCAGGCTCGGCATCGTCCGCCGCCGACACCCGAGATGTGCTCGGATCGTGATTCATGAGCAGAGCGACCCAGATGGCCGGCCAGATCCGGCTGAGGCTCGACGTCGCCGAGGCAAGGATGGCCGTGACGTCTGGCTCCGCGGCCCCCAGCTCAGCGCCGATGTACGCGACTATCCGATCGCCGGCGACAGGGTCGAGATCCATCGCCATCGACCGTGACTCGCGCGGGCTACCTGCTGCAGTGACTCAAGATGGAATCAACCAAGACCTAAGTCACACAGCGCCGATGCGGTCGAGTGCGTCGAAGTCCAGGATGGTCACGCCGTCGCCGAGCGGTCCGATGACATTCTCTTCGCGGAGCTCGCGCAGCGCGCGTGCAACCACCTCTCGAACCGAGCCGGTCGCGTCGGCGAGCGCCTGCTGGGTGACCTCCAGGTGGAGGCCTGGGCGCAGGGGCGTGCCCGATATCTTCGCCCGCTCCCCCAGGTCGCGAGCCACCCTCGAACGCACCGCCATGAACGCGCTGGCCGACAAAGTGCGATAGGCGGTGCGGACCCGGCTCACGGTTTCGTCGAGAAGCGCTTCGGCGAAGGCCGGCCGGCGCGCGGCGAGGGAACGAACGTCGCGGATGTCCAGATTCAGGAGCACAGCCGGCTGCAGCACCTCGGCGTGCGTTTTGAGGTTGGCGTCGTTGTTGCCCAGGCTGCCGACGAGATCGCCTGGCCCCATGTACCGGATGGTCATCTGCCGCCCATCGCCGGCTGACAAGAAGTAGCGAAGCATCCCGGACACCACGAGCGCGGGCCCCCTATCTGTCGCTGGTCCGAGGATTGTTCCTTTCGGGTAGTACGCCGAGCGCGCAGTTCGCGTCAGCTCCTCGATCAGCTCATGCGAGAGCCGGCCGAGGAAGCCGCGATGGGCGATCCCGCTAAGTCGCGGGTCGCTCCAGCCACCGCTACGAGGCGCCTCCGCCGCTTCCATCTGTTTCACCTATCCCAGGGCAACGATCTATCATTCATTATATCTCTCAGAGAGATATGAATGCAATCCAACTCATGAGCACCCGGCAGGTGGCCGACCGTCTCCGAGTCAGCGAGGCGTCGGTGCGCCGATGGAGCGACCGGGGCGTGCTCCCTGTTCAGCGCGTCGGCAGGCGGGGCGAACGCCGCTTCAAGCCTGAGGACGTGGACGGCTTCGCTCTGGCCAGTCGGGCGAATCCGCCCTTGGCATTGGCCAGGATCGACCGCCCGCAGGTGCTCATAAGCGGGCGGGCGGTCCCGATCTCGACCCACATCGCGACCCTATACGACTCGGATGGGGCGAGGCTTCGCCTAACTGTCCCCTTCCTCGCCGACGGCCTCCGCGCGGGCCAGCCATGCTTCCTGATCGCCCAGGGCGCGGAGCTGGACAGCTACATGACCGCCCTGCGGAGCATTCCCGGCGTGGATGTGGACGGGGCCATCGCTTCCGGCCTGCTGACCATCGCGGGCGCGCCAGGCTCGACGGTGGAAGCTGCTATCGCCTACTGGGAGGAGAACCTGTGGGACGCGGTCGAGAACCACGCCCCGGTGGTGCGCGCGGTTGGAGAGATGGTCTCGGAGCGCGAGACCTTCGAATCGGAGCAGGAGATGCTCGACTACGAGGCTGCCATCAACCTGACGCTCAAGCGCTTTCCGACGGTTGTCATCTGCCAGTACGACGTGCGGAAATTCTCCGGCCAGGCCGTGCTCGCTGCGCTGCGCGCCCACCCCGACATCCTCGACGTGTCGCTCGGCCTCCTGTTGAAGTAAGTTAGGCAGTCCAATGACGAACGAACAGGCCGGCACGATCGACGCGATTTTTCTGGCCTCGGCTCACGGTGAGATGCCGCATGCCGTCGAGTCGGCGGTCGGTCATCCCGGGAAGGGCCTCGAGGGCGATCGCAACTTCGGCGATTCAGATCCAGAGTCTTGCGACATCACGCTCATAGAGGCTGAAGCCTTCGAGAGCCAGCGCTCCGAGCACGGCCTCGATCTTCGGCCCGAGGCGGCGCGCCGGCAGGTGCTGGTGCGCGGCGTCGACCTCGGGGACTTCATCGGCCGGCGGTTTCGGGTCGGTGAGCTCGAGTGCGAAGGCGAGGATCGGTGCGAGCCGTGCAACCACCTCGCCAAGCTGGTCGACTCGCAGGTCGTGCTCAAGGGCCTCCTGCACACCGGCCTTCGCGCGCGGATCGTCAGCGGTGGAACGATCCGCGTCGGCGACCAGGTTGCGCTGTCGACGCAGAGCGCCGCCGTCTAGCTCCACATAGCTAGATGCCAGATGCGAAACCCAACGTCTGGATTCCGCAAGGCACACCCGACAAGTACATAGCCCTTCTCCCGTCCGGCCTCGACCTTCATGTCCTGCCGGTGGCGACCGCGAGCTCTGATCGGCTTGGACCCGGCCAGTTCGTCGTGGCCGGCTTCAACCGCCGCGGCCTCGCCGATCTCCTGCGACGGCTCGACGACGTGCGCGTCGTGCAGGCGATGTCCGCCGGGGTCGAGGACCTCGTCGGGCACATTCCCGAGGGCGCGGTTTTGTGCGATGCGGCCGGCGTCCACGATGCGTCGGTCGCCGATTGGGTCGTCATGGCGATCCTGGCCATGTACCGGCAGCTGCCACTATTCGTGGCCGATCAACAGCTTGGGCTGTGGAGGCACCCCCAGGGCGATGGGCTGGCAGATCTCGAAGGAGTCAGCGTCCTGATAGTTGGTTATGGCTCGATCGGCCGCGCCGTCGAGGCCCGCCTTGCCCCATTCGGGGTGACGGTCGAGCGAGTCGGGTTGCACGCTCGCACCGGAGTCAGCGGCGCGGCCGACCTGCCCGATCTCCTGCCGCGGGCAGACGTGGTCGTGATCCTGCTGCCACTCACCCCGCAGACTCAACGATTTGTCGATACCAGGTTTCTGGCGTCGATGCGACCGGGAGCCTTGCTCGTGAATCCAGCGCGCGGACGCATCGTCGACACCGAGGCGCTGATGCAGGCCATCGAGCGGCATCGGATTCGCGCCGCCCTCGACGTCACCGACCCCGAGCCCTTGCCTGAAGGCCATCCGCTCTGGAAGATGGATGGCGTCCTCGTCACACCACACATGGCCGGGTCCGTCGTCGGGGTGAATGACCGTGCATGGCGGCTGATCGCCGACCAGCTTCGCCGTTACCTCAGCGGCGAGCCGCTGATCAACGTGGTCAGCGAGGGTTACTGACCGCCGGCTCGTTGCGCCGGCAGGTTCCACAGCCTTTGCGGGGTTAGGTCTAGATTTCACTCGTGAGAGCAACCCCGTTCAACCAGAAGACGATCGCCGAGTTTCACGACAAGCAAGGGCGTGGAGTCGGGATGTGGGGCGACCACGTTCTGCTCATGACCGCCAGGGGAGCGAAGAGCGGCGAGGCGATCACCACCCCTCTCGTCTGCGGTCGCGACGGCGACCGCTACGTCATCGTTGCCTCGATGGGCGGGGCACCGAAGAACCCGACTTGGTTCGGCAACATAAGAGCCCACCCTGAGGTCGAAATCGAGGTGGCCACCGCTGGCGGCACCGAGCGGTTCAAGGCTCGTGCCCACGTGGTGGAAAGTCGCGACGAGCGCGACCGGCTGTTCGAGGAGATGTCCAAGATCTGGCCGTCGTTCAAGGACTACGAGAAACGAACCGAGCGCTTGATCCCCGTCGTCGTTCTCGACCCAATCCGCTGACCCGCGGTTGCCCAGGTCCTACCAGCGGCTGATGAACATTTTCTTGCGCGTGTAGAACTCGATTCCATCGGCGCCGTGGACGTGCAGGTCGCCGAAAAACGAGTCCTTCCAGCCTGAGAACGGGAAGAAGGCGAAGGGCTGAGCGATCGGCACGTTGACACCGACCATCCCGGCCTCGACGCGCTCGCGAAACTCGCGGGCCGCGCGGCCGCTCTTGGTGAACACCACCGCCATGTTGCCGAGCGTCATCGAGTTGGCGATCGAGATCGCGTCCTCCAACGAGGCCGCCCTGGCGACCGACATGACCGGCCCGAAAATCTCCTCGCGGCCGACCGTCATCGTCGGGACCACGCGATCGAGGATCGTCGGGCCGAGGAAAAAGCCTGGTCCAGCCATCGCCCCGCGCCCGTCGACGAGAACGTCCGCGCCCTCGCCTGCCCCCTGGTCGATATAGGACACGACCTTCGCCCTGTGCTCGAGGCGGATCAGCGGGCCCACGTCGACACCAGGCTGATCGCCCGGTCCGACCGTGAGCTTCTTCGTCGCTTCCGAGAGGGCGTCGAGCAGCTTCTCCGGATTCTTGCCGACTGCGACGGTGACGCTGCCGGCGAGGCAGCGTTCGCCCGCGTTGCCGAAGCTCGCGTTCAAGAGGTGAGGAATGACGTCGGACACGTCTGCGTCTGGCATGACCACCATGTGATTCTTCGCTCCGCCCAGCGCCTGCACGCGTTTGCCGTGCCGTGCCGCCTCCGCGTAAACGGAGCGCGCGACGGGCGCTGAGCCGACGAAGGAGATCGCGCGCACGACCGGATGGCGGAGCAGCGCCTCGACCGCCGCCTTCGCGCCGTGGACGAGGTTCAACACGCCTTCCGGAAAACCCGCCGCCAGGAAAAGCTCTGCGAGCATCACCGCGCCGAGCGGGGTGCGTTCGGAGGGCTTGAGCACGAATGTGTTCCCCGCCACGACCGCGAGCGGAAACATCCAGAGCGGGATCATCACCGGGAAGTTGAACGGCGGGATCCCGACGCACACCCCAACCGGGTATCGGTAGAGATCCTGGTCGACGCCGCTCGAGACGGACCGGAGGGTGCGGCCCTGGAGGAGCGTCGGGGCGCCGCACGCGAAATCTACGACGTCGATGCCGCGCCGCACCTCGCCGCGCGCCTCGTCGAGGGTTTTGCCGTGATGCCTCGTGACGATGGCGGCGAGCTCTTCGAAGTGCGCCTCGAGCTGTGCCTTGTAGGCGAACATGAGCCTTGCGCGCTCGAGCACCGGCGTCTGGGACCAGCCCTCGTAGGCGGCGGCCGCCGCCGTCACGGCGGCGTGGACCTCGGCCTCTCCCGACAGCGGGACCTGGTCGATGACCTCGCCGGTGGCGGGGTTGTAGACCGGCTGGGTTTCGGCTTCGCCGTCCAGCCAGCGGCCGCCGATCAGGTTACGTACCACCGTTGGAAACGGTAATCCGTTAGCGCGCTATGACGCTCTTTCCCTTCAGCTCGGCCACCTGGCCGTCGCCGTCCCACGCGCTCGTGAACTGGCTGTTGTAGAGGTCGTAGTAGAAGCCTTCGCGCTGCAGGAGCTCCGCGTGGCTCCCTTGCTCGACGATCCGCCCGCCGTCCATGACCACGATGAGGTCCGCGTTGCGGATGGTGGAGAGCCGGTGGGCGATCACAAAGCTCGTGCGGCCCTGCCGGAGCCGCGCCATCGCCGCCTGGATCAGAACCTCGGTCCTGGTGTCGACGCTGCTCGTCGCCTCGTCGAGGATGAGGATGCTCGGGTCGGCGAGAAACGCGCGGGCGATTGTGAGCAGCTGCCTCTGCCCCGACGAGAGGTCCGAAGCCTCGTCGTCCAGCACGGTGTCGTAGCCGTGTGGCAGCGTCCTGACAAAGCCGTCCACGTGCGCCGCCTGCGCCGCGGCGACGATCTCCTCCTCAGTGGCGCCTTCCTTTCCATAGGCGATGTTGTCGCGGATGGTGCCCGCGAACAGCCACGTGTCCTGCAGGACCATCCCGAAGGCCCGGCGCACGTCATCACGCGGCACGTCGCGCGTGTTGACACCGTCCAGGCGGATGACGCCGCCGTCGATGTCGTAGAAGCGCATCAGCAGGTTGACGATCGTGGTCTTGCCGGCTCCCGTCGGGCCGACAATCGCGATGGTCTGGCCGGGCCGCACCTCCAGGTCGAAACCGTCGATCAGCGGCTTGTCCGGCACGTACCGGAACGAGACCTGCTCGAGAGAGACGTGACCGGTCACGTCGCCGAGCCCTTCGCCACGATCCTGATCAGGGGACTCGTCCTCTGCGGCCAGGAGCTCGAACACCCTCTCGGCCGAGGCCAAGCCCGACTGGAGCAGGTTCATCTGAGCGGCGATCTGCGTGATCGGCATCGTGAACTGACGCGAGTACTGGATGAACGCCTGCACATCGCCGAGCGACATCGTTCCGGTCGCGACGCGGTAGCCGCCGATCACGGCGATGGCGACGTAGTTGAGGTTGGCCAAGAACTGCATCGCGGGCTGGATGATCCCCGACAGGAACTGGGCCCTGAAGCTCGCGTCGTAGAGGCGGCCGTTGTGGAGGTCGAAGACTTCCTGCGCCCTGCCGCGCTGACCGAACACCTGGACCAGGGCGTGGCCCGTGTGCATCTCCTCGACGTGGCCGTTCAGGCTGCCCGTCCACTTCCACTGCGCCGCAAACTGCTTTTGCGACCTCCGCGCGATCAAAACCGTGATCACGACCGACAGCGGCACCGTGAAGAGTGAGATCAGCGCCAGCAGCGGGCTGATCCAGAACATCATCCCCAGCACCCCGATCACCGTGAGCACCGACGTCAGGATCTGGCTCAGCCCCTGCTGCAGCGTCGTGGCCACGTTGTCGATGTCGTTGGTGACCCGGCTCAGGATGTCGCCGTGGGAGTGGCTGTCGAAGTACTTCAGCGGCAGTCTCGCGAGCTTGGTCTCTACGTCGCGGCGCATCCGGTAGACAGTCCGCTGCGCTACCCCGGCCAGGAGGTAGCCCTGAGCCCACGTGAAAACGGAGGACACGAGGTAGACGAAGACCGCCAGCATCAAGACCTGGCCCAGCTGCGTGAAGTCGATGCCTTTGCCTGGGGTCACGTCCATGCCCGAGAGCGTCTGTGCAAGCTGGCCCTGGCCGTGCTGGCGCAGCAGCTCGATGGCCTGGGCCTTCGTCAACCCGGCGGGGAGCGACTTGCCCACGACGCCGTTGAAGATGATGTTGGTGGCGTTGCCGATGATCTTCGGCCCGATCACCGCGAACGCGACGCTGGCCGCGCCGAGCACGGTGGCGATGGCGAGGAGAGTCCGCTCCGGCCGCAGGCGACCGAGGAGCTGGCGCAGCGTTCCGCGGACGTCCCTGGTCTTGCCCGCGGGTGGGCCGCCCATGCCCATCCAGCCCATCGGCCGGTTGCTGGAACCTGCGCCCGCCGGGCCCCTGCCGCCACCGCCTCCGCGATTGATCATGCGACCGCCGCCGCGCCGAGCTGCGAGTCGACGATCTCCCGATAAGGCTCGCTGGATTCCATCAACTCCGAGTGGGTGCCGATGCCCACGACGCGACCCTCGTCCAGCACGATGATGCGGTCCGCATGCATGATCGTGCTCACGCGCTGGGCGACGATCAAGACCATCGCCTCGGTGGTTTCCGAGCGAAGCGCGGCGCGAAGGCGCGAATCGGTGCCCGCGTCGAGGGCGGAGAAGCAGTCGTCGAAGAGATAGATCGAGGGCCGCTTGACGAGCGCGCGCGCGATCGCCAGGCGCTGGCGCTGGCCTCCGGAGACATTGGTGCCGCCCTGGTCGATCACGCCTTCCAGCCCACCCTCCATCGCGGTGACGAAGTCCTTGGCCTGGGCGACCTCGAGGGCGTGCCAGAGCTCCTCGTCAGTGGCGTCCTGGTTGCCGAATCTGAGGTTGCTCGCGACCGTGCCGCTGAACAGGAACGCGCGCTGAGGGACGAGCCCGATCACGCCCCACAGCCGCTCCAGCGACTGCCGGCGCACGTCAACCCCATCGACCAGCAGCCGCCCGGCGCTGACGTCGAAGAAACGTGGGATGAGGTTGAGCAACGTGGTCTTGCCTGAGCCGGTGCCACCGATGACGGCGACAGTCTCGCCTCGCCGTAGGTCGAAGCTCAGGTCTTGGAGGACCGGATGCTCCCCGCCGGGATAGCCGAAGCTCACGTTGTCGAACTCGACGTGGCCGGTCGAGCTGTCTGGCTCATCGGGATCGACCGGGTCCGCGATCGAAGGGGCCATGTCGATGACCTCGTTGATCCGCGCGGCGCTGGCTTCCGCCCGCGGCACGAGGATGACCATCGCGACTGCCATGAGCATCGAGAACAGGATCTGCATCACGTACATGAGGAAGGCCGTCACGTTGCCGATCGGCATCTGCCCGCTGTTCACGAGCTGGCCGCCGAACCAGAGCACGGCGACGGTGGTCAGGTTCATCACGGCCATCAACGCCGGGAACATGACGACGAAGATCCGGTTCACGCGCAGGGCCGTGGAGGTGAGGTCCTCGTTGGCAGATTCGAAACGCGCCTGCTCGAAAGGCGTGCGGCGGAATGCCCGGATGACGCGAACTCCCATGATCTGCTCGCGCAGGACCTGGTTGATGCGATCGATCTTGCCCTGCATGGAGCGGAACAGCGGGACGCCCAGCACGAACATGACGGCGACGAGCGCGACGATGATCGGCACGACCACGATCAGCAGCGCCGAGAGCGTCACGTTCTCGCGGAGGGCCATGATCACCCCGCCCACGGCCATGATCGGGGCCGCGACCAGCATCGTCAGCGCGATCTGCATGAAGAGCTGAACCTGCTGCACGTCGTTGGTGTTGCGCGTGATCAGCGACGCCGTGCCAAGACGGTTCATCTCTCTTGACGAGAAGCCCTGGACGCGTCCGAACACGGCGGCCCGCAGGTCCCGGCCGACGGCCATCGCCGCGAGCGAGGCCCAGTACACCGCGATGATCGCGATGATGCCGAGCACTACGGTGACTCCAAGCATGATCCCGCCGGTTCTCCAGATGTAAGGGACGTCGCCCTTGACGACGCCGTTGTTGATGATGTCGGCATTCAGGTTCGGCAGGTAGAGGTTGGCGATGGTCTGGATGAGCACCAAGACGACGACAATCGCGACGTGGCGCGTGTACGGCCGCAGGTAGGTGCGGAGCAGTCGAATCAGCATTGCGAGCAGCCTGCGCGCGACTTCACAGTCGTTTGACTATATCAAATGATTGACCACAGTCAAGTCATTTGCTACGATCCAATGAGGTCAAGATGAGGTCAAGAAGCACAGAGGCGTTCGATCGCGACGAGGTGCGCTCGATCATGATCGCCTTCGGCCGGCAGCGGGCGGCCTTTGCCGACGATACGGCCAGCTTCTTCATGGATTGCGAGGTGACGATGGCGCAGTTCCGCGCGCTCGTTACCATCCGCCGCTTCGGAAGACAGTCCGGTCGGGAGCTGGCCCGCAGGCTGCGCGTGACCCCAGGCACCCTCGTGCCTCTTGTCGACCGGCTGGAGGAGCAGGGGTACGTCCGCCGGGTTCCGGACCTGGCCGACCGCCGCACGACCTGGCTCGAGCTGACGCCCAAGGCGGACCGCCTGTTGGAACGCCTCTGGGGCCTGGGGGCTGCAAGGATCGCCGGCGCAGTCAGGCAGCTGGTCCCGAAAGACCGGGCTGAGCTCGTCCGGCTGCTCAACCAGGTCGCTGGCCACCTCGAATCCAAGGCGCCTCGCCCCGTGGAGCGTCCCGCCTCGGCCTGACCTCGGTCGCCCTTTAACCTTCCGTGAGTGACGGAGACTCAAGCCCCCGACCGTAAGGCGCTGTTTGGGATCGTGGCGGCAATCTTCGTCTCCGGCACGGGGGTCGGTTCCCTCCTCCCCGTCTTGCCTCTCTACCTGCACGAGCGCGGAGCGCCGTACTCCCTGGTCGGTGTGATCGTCGGCGCCTCACTCGTGGCGCAGGCCGTGGGTCAGTGGCCCGCCGGCCGCCTCGCAGCTCGATTCGGCGGGCGCCCCATGATGGTCGGCGGCCTCCTGCTGGCCTCGTTGAGCTCGATCGCGCTCATTCTGCCGGTGCCGGTGGGGTGGCTGATCGCGCTTCGCTTCACCCAGGGGCTGGGTTTCGCGGCCTCGCTGCCGGCCGAGCTCGCGGCGGTGGCCGACGTCGTTCCGCGGTCTTACCTCGGACGCGCCTACAGCTGGGTTTCGGGCGCGCAGCAAAGCGGTTTCATCGTCGGACCCGCGATCGGCGGTTTCCTCGCCGTCTTCGGCCGTTGGACGGTCTTCCTCGTCACCGGAGCAGCGCTCCTGGCGGCGGCGATCGTGGTCTGGCGGGCTGTGCCCTCGACGGCGAGACCTGCCGTCACCGCACCACTGCAGGCGCGCACCTTGCTTGGTCGTTCGCCGGTCGGCGCCGCCGTGCGTGCTGTCGTCACGCTTTCGATCGGCCTCGGTTTGCTGATCGGCATCTACGACGTGATCTGGAGCCTCTACATGCGCTCTCTCGGCGCGAGCGACCCGGTGATCGGCCTGTCCTTCACGTTGTATGCGCTGCCGGTGCTCATCGCAACGCCACTTGCAGGTTGGGGCTCAGACCGCTGGGACCGCCGGTGGCTCGCTTTCGGCTCGATCGTGCTCGGCTCGCTGATGGGCGTGGTCTACCCTGGGCTGAAGAACGTCCCGATCGTGATCGCGGTCGGCGCTTTCGAGGGCCTGCTGTGGGCTTTCACGGAGCCCGCCATGAACTCGTTCCTGATGCGGGCGGTGCAGGACCGCAGGGCTGAGGCCCAGGGCATCGTCGGCACCGCCTTGAGCTCCGGCATGGCGATCGGCGCATTCGTCGGTGGAAGCCTTTTCGCACTGGGTGTGGGCGTGCCCTTTTACGTGGCCGCCGCCGCCGGAGTCGTGTTCGCCCTCGCGGCGATACCGTCGTTGCGGGCAGCCTCGAGGGGAAACTAGTCCGCGACCTTCGCTAAGCCTGAAGTTTGAGGGTCAGAATCTTGAACGGCGTGAGCTCCAGCTCGATGACGCCGTCCCTCACCGCGACCTCGTCGCGCTCGCGTTCCAGGAGATCGCACAGATACGCTCGTGATGCGGGGAGCGTCGTCCGCAATCGCGCCATGCAGCTGCCACCCCACGCTTCATAGAGACGCACGATCACGTCGTCCGAGTCCTCGGCACACTTGATCGTCTCGACGATCACCTGCCGGGTGTCGACGTCGACGAGCGACCGGGACGAGCCGGCGGCCAGGTTTCCATGGGCCATCAGCAGCGGAGAGTTCAGGTCCTCCGCGGCCTCGATAACGCCCGCCTCTCGGAAATCGCCGGCGTGCGGCATCAGGGCGTAGGTGAGCTGGTGGTCGCCGAGGTCGGCAGTCGGGTCCGGATGCGTCGGCCCGCGCAAGAGAGAAAGCCGCATCACCGAGCCATGGATGTCGTAGCCGTGCTTGCAATCGTTCAGCAGCGCGACGCCGTAGTCGCCGTCGCCGAGGTCGGCCCAGCGCTGGGCGCACACCTCGAACATCGCTCTCGCCTGGCTCGTGTCCTCATGCGTCGGCCGCTTGAGGTGGCCGAACTGGATCTCGTACGTCGCCTCGCGCGAGCTCACCGTGACGGGAAAGGCGACCTTCAGCATCTTGTGCCTTTCCTGCCAGCTCACGAGGGTCTCGAAGCGAAGGACTCGCGACCCGGCATCAAGCGACATGATCTGCGTGAGAGACGATTCACCGAACCTGCGCCTGAACGCCAGCAGTCCACGAAGCCCGCCCCGCAGCTCGAGCCGGTCGATCTGCGTCACCTCGATGAACGACGTCCGGTAGTCGGGATCGAGGTCCCACGCATCCCACCGCGCGGGGTTGTCGTCATGCAGCTGAAGCAGATTCCCCGGTCCGCCCAGCGCCTCGCGATGCGCCTCCTTGTCCCAGATCGAGGTCAGGACCGCGCGGTCGTCCCATTCGACGCGGAGCAGCTCGTTCTCCATGCTGTGGTCGGTGACCGCGACCTCAGGTCCGCTGGGGCCCGCGGCGACAACCGCCCACCCGCACGGTGGAGCCTCGATGCGCGCGTTTTCGCCATCCAGGCTGACGACCTCAGCGCGCGGATGAGACGTCGAGTTGAACGCCACCAACGCTTCGCCCTCGCCCACAATCGCCGCCATCGCCACCTCAGCGATGTCAGCCGCCCGCTCCGTGACGTGCGCCAGGTCGCGCTCCGCCTCTTCGTAGACCCAGTCGATGCTCGAGCCCGGAAGGATGTCGTGAAACTGGTTGAGCAGCAGCTTCTCCCAAAGCACGCCGAGCTCGGGCGAAGGGTGCGCGGCGCCGGCCGCGACCGACCACATCTCCGCTTCGCGCAGGGCCTGCTGAGCAAGTCGGTTGAGCCGCTTCGTCCGGGACTGGCTCGTGTACGTGCCGCGGTGCAACTCGAAGTACAGCTCCCCCGCGACGGTCGTGAGGCCGCTAGCTTCGGACGAGGCCGCTTCGAAGAAATCCGCCGCGCGGCCGAGATCGACCTCGAGGCGGTGCGCCGACTCGATCATCTCCGCCTGCGGGCCGCCGCCTCCGTCACCCCAACCGAACAGGTACAGCGACCTGTTCGAGCTGTGGCCGTCCTTGAAGTTGCGGATGCTCCACTCGACGTCCTCGGGCAGAAAACTTCCGTTGTAGGTGTCGGCGGGTGGGAAGTGGGTGAAGATCCGCGTCCCGTCGATGCCCTCCCATAGAAAGGTGTGGTGCTCGGGCTTGTTGGTGTCGTTCCAGGAAAGCTTCTGTGTGAGGAAGAAATCGCAGCCGGCGTCCGCCATGAGCTGCGGCAGGTTGCCCGGGTAACCGAAGACGTCCGGCAGCCACAGGATCCTGGTTTCGTAGCCGAACTCGCGCATGAAGAAGCGCTTGCCGTGCAGCAGCTGGCGCACGAGCGACTCGCCCGAAGGCAGGTTGCAGTCGGCCTCCACCCACATCGCGCCGACCGGCTCCCACTGGCCGGCGGCCACCTTCTCCTTGATGCGCCGGTAGATGTCGGGGTACGACTCTTTCATCCACGCGTACTGCGCGGGCTGCGAAGCGGCGAACACAAAGTCGGGATATTCGTCCATTAGCGCGAGCTGCGTCGACCAGCTTCGGGCGACCTTTCGCTTGGCCTCGCGGACCGGCCATTCCCATGCAGTGTCGATGTGAGCGTGGCCGACGGCGGTGATGCGGTGCAAGGGGTCGAGTTTCACCTCACCAATCGATTCCTCGACCTCGTGAAGGGCCAGCTCAGCCTGGCGAAGGACGAACGCGGGCTCAGGAGAATCGCGCAGGGCGATCATCGAGGGCGCCGGGTCCGATCCCTGCTCGGTCGCTCGAGGGTTGGCCGCCGCCTCGAGATAGAAGTCGACCTCTGGACCTTCGATCGGCAGCCATCGGTGGTTTGGATCTACCCCGCGCCACGCGTTGCCGTCCTTCCAGGCAAGGGCCTCACAGGTGAACCCGGTTGGGCCGTCGAAGCCAAGGTCGAGCAAGGCCACGACTCGCTTGCCGGCCCAGCCGTCGGGCACGCGACCTCGCACGTGAAACCACGTCGTGCTCCACGGGGAGCCCCAGTTATCGCCGACCTGGAACGGCGCGAAGCTCCCGCTGATCGCCTCCGAGTAGCCGATAGGTTCGCCACGCACGCAGAAGGCGGTCAGTTCGAGAGGAATGCCTTTGTCTTGACTCGGCTGCTGGCTCGTCAATGGTCGAGATGTAGCCTAATGAGGTGCCTGCTGAGCATCCATGGGTCACCCAGCCCGGCCCTCGGTTTGGCGCCAACATCGCTGCGGTTGCGCCATGGCCCCAGATCCGCGCCACGGCGCAGACGCTCGAGGCCGCCGGGTTTGATGCGATCTTCATGCCGGATCATCCACTGGTCATGGGCGACGCCTGGACGACGCTGGCGGGATTGGCGGAGGCGACCGAACGAGTGCGCCTGGGCACGATGGTCAGCTGCGTCTCCTACCGTCACCCTGTCGCCCTTGCACGCATCGTGAGTGACGTCGACCGAATCTCGGGTGGCCGCGCTGTGCTCGGCGTGGGAAGCGGCGACATGCCCTGGGAGTTCGAACGGTTGGGGCTCGACTACGGCACCGGCCCTCAACGTCTGGCGCGGCTGGCCGAAGCGCTGGCCATCATCGAGCCGCTCCTCGCCGGAGAAACGGTGACCTTCGAGGGCGAGTTCTTCCGGGTCCATGACGCGGCGCTGGCGCCGCGGCCGGTGCAGGATCCGATTCCCATTCTCGTCGCAGGTGGAGGACCCGGCACGCTCCGTCTCACAGCGAAGCACGCGCACGCCTGCAATCTTGGAGCGGCGTCCTGGGCAGGAGGCGCATTCACCGCGGCGGACGTTGCCGAGCGGTGGTCGCGACTTCGCGCGGGCTGCGACGAGGCCGGACGCGACTTCGGCTCGGTGCTGCGGACCGGGCTGATCAACCTCACCCTGGCGAAGACCCGCGAACAGGCAGAGGAGAAGGTCGATCGGATTCCTCCTCAATTGCGGTCGTTCCTCGACAAGCTGGTGACGCCCTGCACCCCAGCAGAAGGAGTCGAGCACCTGCGACAGCTGCTTGACGCCGGCTACCAATACATCGTGTTCCAGGGCCTGGATCCGGAGACGATCGACCTGCTGGCGACCGAGGTGCTCCCCCACTTCCGGCAGGCCGCCACAGTCTGAGCTGCTGTCCCTAGCCCACTCCGAAGAAGATGAACGGGCTGGCGTAGGTGAGGCTCGCCGCGGCGAGGACCGCGCCCGCGACCAGGCTTCCGATGACGAGTGATCGCCGCATGGTGACGCCGGGCGCCGGCGACGAGAGCTCCTGACCCACCGCCGCGGACGTGCGGTTCAGGTGCGCCAGGACGTGGATCGCAATGGCTGGAAGCCAGATCAGGAAGGAGAGCTTGTGGGCCCCGATCCAGACGCTGCCGAACCTCAGGCCGAAGAACCACAGCTCCAACCCCGTGATGAAGACAGCCACCGTGGAGACGACGACGATCGGCGCGATCAGGCGCAGGTAGAGCGGTGGCGGACCGGCCGCGCGGTAGGCCGGATCGCCCGTGTAGTAGCGCGTGAACCGGTAGGTGGTCGAGGCCATCTTCAGCGCAAGGGGCGGGATGAGCACGAAGCCGAGGAGCAGGTGCTGGGGCAGCAGGCTCCTGACGCTGAGGATGGTGATGCCGATCAGGCCAAGGAGGACGAACAGGAGGGCGCCGGTGAGCGACGTCAGGCGCTGGTTCGCGACCACGCCCGGCGGACTTGCTTCGCCTTCTTGCTCGGCCATCTCGGACATTGAGCTAGTGCGAGATGATGAAGCGTCTAAGCGATGGAAGGCTTCCCCGACGCAGCTCGACTGCGTGACCGCCTTAGGGCTGCGCTTCGACTCGCGCTGAAGGAGCGTGACCCGGTCGGGACGGCTGCCATCCGGTCCGCCGTGAGTGCGATCGACAACGCCGAAGCGGTGGACCCGCCTCACGTCCCCCGGACGAGATTGGGTGTCGGTGTCGGAGACGTCGCTCGCCGGGAGCTCTCGGCCAAGGAGATTGTTGAAATTCTGCGCGCCGAGATAGCGGAACGGGATGCGGCCGCCGCAGAGTACGAGCGAACGGGCCGAACCGAGCGTGCGTCGAGGCTGCGGGCAGAGGCGGCGGCCCTGTCGTCGCTCCTCGACGACACGGGCAGCCCTTAGCCCAGGTCGAGCGGCGGGTAGAACGGACCGCTCGCCGGGTCCTTCACGGCCTCCTGGAACGTGGTGCCGTAGTCGCGTTCGATGTCGCCCAGGCTCCACGCCTGGCGCTTGTAGGTCCAGCTCTCAGGTCGCAGCGCGTGAGCTTTCTTGAAATGCACGAGGGCGTCCGCCGCGTGACCATGCATCGCGAGGTAGGTGCCCAGCTGAAAGTCGGCGGCAGCGATGACGTCATCGAAGTCGAGCGCCGGCAAGCGCGCCGCGAGGCGCTCCTGGCCCATCAAGTAGTCGCTGCGCGGACCTTTGGCGACCCAGTCGCGCACCGCATCGAGATACTCCTTGTTCACGGTGACCTCGCCGGTCTCGCGATTGCGTCGCTGGGCGTAGATCGGGTCGCCGGCCCGGACGATGCGGCCGTCCTCGTCGATCCAGAACGCGGCCGGGACATTGCGCACGTCGTAAAGCTCCGCGACCGTGAATTTCTCGTCGAGAAGGCTGGGATGCCGCTGATGCGCGGCAGAGATGAAGGGCTCCGCAGCGGCCGCTCCGCGCGCGTCGGCGGCGATCGTGATCACCTCGAAGCCGCGGCCCTTCAGCTCCTCCCGCAGCTCCTGCCAGACCGGCAGGTCAAACCGGCAGCTTCACCAGGTGGCCCAGAAGAGAAGGAAGATCTTGTTTCCGCGAAGCCTGGACAGGGTGTGCACATGGCCGGTCAGGTCGGGCAGCGCGAACTCGGGCGCCTCTCGAGAGGCCAGGCGCGTTTTCCACTCCCAGCCCGGCGGCCCGAAATCCCAGACGCCGTGCTTCTCGTCGTGGGCGAAGGGCTGCTCGATCAGGCGAGCGAACTCGGTCACGTCGAACTCCGAGCCGGAAGCCCCTTCGTGGATCAGGGCAGACCGGCGCGCCGCGGGCACCGGAACGCAGATCTCGTCCTTGCAGACACCCTCGGGCTTGAGCTCCCACCCCGTGGCGGACGTCAGGTCCGGAAGGGTGAGCCACAGCTCATCGCCGTCGAGGCGAGCCCCCTCGGGATGGTACTCAGTGCCCTGGTAGAGGAGTGTCGCGCCGGCCACTGGATAGATAACCGGCCAGCGGCTCGGAATCGTCCATCGCCGTCCTTGGCGGTCAGCGCAGTTGCTGCATGGCGTTCGTGATCGCCTGGGCGGTGGCGATGGGGTTGTCGACTCCTATGACCAGCTTGGCGTACTTCTCATCCCGTAGATAGATCGCGATCGCTTTGTCCGGGTCGTGCACATCCCAGAACGCCCACTCCCCGTGCTGCAGAAACTGGCCGGCGGCGACGACGCCTGGAAGGTCTGTCCCGACCCCGCGAATGCCATGCCAGATCTTGTGCGCCTCGGGAACGACCGACTCGACCGAGGCGATGTGTTCGAGCGGAACCTCGAGCTGGCTCTTGAAGGCCAGGAAGCGGTCCAGGCCAGTGATGTGAACGACAAGGCTCGTGGGTGTGATTTCGATCTCGGCCATGCCGAGCAGCCTAGCCCCATCCGCTACAGACCGATTGGGCGCGACTCCTGAGGCATGAGCAGGCTGCCCGCCGCGAGCAGTCCTCCGACCAGGAGGACGACCGCGCCAATCGGGCCCACGAAAGCGCCCGCCTCGAGGTGGCCGAACGGAGAGCCCGCGGCGATGTACGCGATGAACATCCCGAGGGTGGTCACGCCCATCGCTACCAAGGCCCCCGACGAGAATGCTCGCGCTGTCCTGTTCGGCCAGGCGATCACCACGATCGATGCAGCCAGCGCGAGCAGGACAACGACCACCGGCTCGACCGCGTTCCCCCATGCGCCCGGAAAACCACCGTTGAAAACAGATGGATCTGCTGTCTGGCCTCCGGTGTCGCCGCTGTAGTGGACGTAGGGCAGCGCGCACCCGACGAAGACAATGACGACGCCGATGATCGCGGCGATACCGCCAATCGTGGCCATCGGTATGTGCCCCGCCCTCGTGGCCGGCGCAGCCGGGGCATCGCTGAATGCGGGCGTCGGGTTGGCAACAGGCATCCAACGCACGCCATCCCAACGCCACATGCCATCAGGAGATAAGCGACCCGGTGCGGTACTCGGATCGGTCCCTTGCATCACCGACAGAGTCTAGATGCCATCATGGCTCGGGACCAACAGTCGGTCGCCGGTATTGAGGAGGGTCGGGTGAAGGCTCTGTCCGAGAAGATCCTCGGGGTCACATTGGTCGTCTACATCGCCTTGGACATTCTCTTGACGCCTCTGGCCGGCTTCGAGACGCGGCCCGTAGCCAGGGTCACAGCCGTCGGTTTTGCGGTACTGGCGCTGCTTTTCGTGGGCCTCGCCATCGGCCTCGTTTCGCTGGTGATGTTGTTGAGGAGATCGCCACGCGCCGGCACATTCGCGATCGTCGCCGCCGTGCTGTATTTGCCGGCGGTGATTGCGGAGCAAACCGGGCACTTTTCGGCCCTGTCTCCACCGGCAGCGATCGAACGGATCGAGCTGCTGCAAGCCGCCGTGGCACTCGTTCTTGTGGGCGTGGGTTTCTCGCGTCGCCGCCAGCGCCCGTAGGAGCCAGGTTTCAGGCGGAGAGAAGCGTCCAGGCAGCAAGCCAGGCCCCAAGCCATCCAAAGAGTTCGGGATGGACCCGGCCGGCGCCTCGGCCCCTCGCCGCTACGTGCGCAGACAGCTCCATGGATTCACAGGGACTCGACCGTGCGCAGGTAACGGGTGGGTTCCCTCTCGAACTCGGCCATGCAGCCCGCGGAGCAGAACCAATACGTGCGCCCGTCGTGGACCGCGCTGCTGGTCGCGGTCAGCGGGTCCACCGTCATGCCGCACACGGGGTCGGTCGCGAACAGCACCGCCACAGGCTCGACCGCCGGAACCCGGCCGCGCTTCTTGCGCGCGGTGACCACGTCCGCGAGGGCCAGCACCGCGATCTCCTCCTGGCTCGCGCCGCGCACCCTCCCGGCTGGGCTGCGCAGCCGCGAGAGGGTCTGCTCGTCGAGCCCACGCGCGTGCAGCTCAAAGCGCACCGCGGCCGCTCGCCGGTTGCTGGCGATGAGCCCGACCTCGACCGCCGGATGGCTCAGCGCGGCCTCGATGGCGTCCTCGTCGTAGTGGCCCATGGTCGCGACCACGGCCCAGGTGTCGCTTCCTGGATTCGCCGGTGCGAGGTCGAGGCTGGCCAGCACCCGGTCGGCGCCGGGAAAGTCCTCCGGACGCGCGCCGAGATGAACCGCACACGTGCGGAACCCGGCCACAGAGCCCATCTGGATCAGGGCGCGAGCGGCGGGGCTGTCGCCGAACACGAGCAGGAGCGGGCGCGGAAGGCGCGGCTCGATGAAGATGTCGAGCGAGCCGCCGCTCGGGCAGGTCGTGGCAACGGTCAGCTCGCCGCGCCTTCTCGTCTGTTTTACCTCGTCGGACCCCACGATCTTCACGAGCTGGGGCGTGCCCTCTGCCAGCGCTTTCAAGGCCTCGCGGCGCACGAGCGGCTCCGAGCAGCTGCCGCCGATCCAGCCGCGCAGGCGGCCATCGGCGGTTATGACCGCCTTGTCACCGGGCCGCGCCGACGTGGGCGGCTCGGTGCGGACGACGGTCGCCAGCGCGTATGGCGTTCCGTCGGCCGCGAACCGGCTCAGGATCTCGAGCAGGTCGTCCGCGATCTTATTCAGTGACCCCCTTGGACCGGAGAGCGGCCCACACCTTGTCCGGACCGACCGGCATGTCGATGTTGGTGATGCCGTACGGCGACAGGGCGTCGATCACCGCGTTGACGTAGGCCGCCGGCGATCCGACTGTGGCGGACTCGCCGACGCCCTTGGCGCCAAGCGGGTGATGTGGTGAAGGGGTGGTCGTCTCGCCGAGCTCGAAGCGCGGCGTCTCCCACGCGGTGGGCAGCAGGTAATCCATGAAGTTGGAGCCGATGCAGTTGCCCTCGCTGTCGAACGTGATCAGCTCCATGAACGCGATCCCGAAGCCCTCGGTGAGGCCGCCGTGGATCTGCCCCTCGACGATCATCGGGTTGATCCTGACGCCGCAGTCGTCGACCGCAACCATCCGCCGCACCTTCACCTGCCCGGTGCCCTTGTCGATGTCCACCACCACGGCGTAGGTCCCGAACGGGTACGTCATGTTCGGCGGGTCGTAATAGTGCACGCCTTCTAGGCCCGCTTCCATTCCCTCCGGCAGGTTGGTGTAGGCGGCGAAGGCGATCTCCTGGATCGTCTTGGCGCGGTCCGGCGAGCCCTTGACGTAGAACTTGCCGACCTCCCACTCGAGGTCCTCTTCGGCCGCCTCGAGCAGGTGCGACGCGATCTTGCGCGCCTTGTCCCTGATCTTGCGGCTGACCATGGCGGTGGCGGCGCCCGCCACCGGGGTGCTGCGCGACGCGTACGTGCCAAGGCCGTAGGGCGCCGTGTCCGTGTCCCCCTCCTCGACCGCGATGTCGGTGGCCGGGATGCCCAGCTCCTCGGTCACGATCTGGGCGAAGGTGGTCTCATGGCCCTGGCCCTGTGACTTGACCCCCATCCTCAGCATCGCCTTCCCTGTCGGGTGCACGCGAAGCTCGGCGCTGTCGAACATGCGCAGGCCGAGGATGTCGAACTCCGCTCCGTGTCCGGCGCCCACCACCTCGGTGAAGCTGGCGATGCCGATGCCGGTCACCTCGCCCTTCTTGCGCCGCGCCTCGACGTCCTTGCGCAGGTCGTCGTAGCCCAGCTTGTCGAGAGCTACTTTCATCGCCCTCGGATAATCGCCGCTGTCGTACACCCAGCCGGTCGCCGACGTGTAGGGGAACTGCTCCGGCTTGATGAAGTTCCTCATCCGGAACTCCGCCTGGTCGATGCCGAGCTCGAGAGCCGCGTTGGTGACGAGACGCTCGATGAGGTAGCTCGCCTCCGTGACCCGGAACGAGCATCGGAACGCAACGCCCCCCGGCGCCTTGTTCGTGTAGTAGCCGTCCGCGGTCACGTGCGCGGTCGGGATGTCGTAGGAGCCGGTGACGATGTGAAACAGCCCGGCCTTGAACTTCGATGGCTGGGCGTCGGAGAAGAATGCGCCGTTGTCGCTGTCGAGGTGGACGCGCAGGGCGAGCATCTTGCCGTTCTTGTCGACCGCCAGGTCGCCCGTCATGTAGTAGTCGCGCGCGAAGCCGGTCGAGATGAGGTTCTCGTTGCGGTCCTCGACCCACTTCACGGGCCGGCCGATGAGGAGGCTTGCCGCGGTGGCCACCACGTAGCCAGGGTAGACGGGGACCTTGTTGCCGAAACCGCCTCCGATGTCCGGAGAGATGACGCGGATCTGCTGCTCGGGCAGGCCCGTCACGAGCGCGAACACCGTGCGGATGGCATGCGGGGCCTGGCTCGTCATGTAGATGGTGGCCTTGCCGGTCGCGGGGTTGACGTCCGCGATGCAGCCGCACGTCTCGAGCGGAGCGGGGTGGCAGCGCGGATAGAAGCTGTGCAGCCGCACCACCTTGTGCGCCGCGGCGAAGGCCGCCTGGGTCGTGGCCTGGTTGCCCGCCTCCCAGCGGTAGATGTGGTTGTCCTTCTGGCCTTCCTTGTCGTCGCGGATCACGGGCGCGCCCGCGGCCTTCGCGCCCTCTGGGCTGATGACCGCGGGAAGGACGTCGTAGTCGACGAGGATCGCGTCGCGAGCGTCCTCGGCCAGATACTTCGATTCCGCGATGACGGCCGCGACTTCCTGTCCCTGGAAGCGGACCTTGTCCGTCGCCAGCACCGCCTGAGTGTCGCCGCTCATGGTGGGCATCCAGGCCAGCTTGTGCTGCGCCATCAGGTCACCTGTCACCACGGCGATGACGCCCGGCATGGCCGAGGCGGCGGTCGCATCGATCGACTTGATGCGCGCGTGGGCGTGCGGGCTGCGAAGGATGGCCATGTGGAGCATCCCGGGAAGCACGAAGTCGTCGAGGTAGTTGCCCTTTCCGCGTAGGAAGCGGGCGTCCTCTATGCGCTTGATCGATTGGCCGATGCGTCCGTGGATGTGGTGGGTCTCGGTCGCCATCTACTCGCCCCCTGCCGCGGCGCCGACGCCGACCGGCGGCTTTGCGGCCGCCTCGGCCGTTGCCTTGGCCGCATACTGAATCGACTTGACGATGTTCATGTAGCCGGTGCAGCGGCAGATGTTGCCGGAGATCGCCCACCGGATGTCGTCTTCTGTCGGGTGAGGGTTGCGCTTGAGCAGGGCGGTGCCGACGAGCATCATCCCAGGCGTGCAGAACCCGCACTGCAGGCCGTGCTCCTCGTGGAACCCGGCCTGGATCGGCGAGAGCGTTCCCCCCTGCGCGAGGCCTTCGACCGTGGTGATGCTGCGGCCATTGACCTGGACCGCAAGCAGAGTGCACGACTTCACAGGCTCGCCGTCGAGCAGCACCGTGCACGCCCCGCAGCTCGTCGTGTCGCAGCCCACGTGCGTCCCGGTCTCGCGCAGGTTCGTTCTGAGGAAGTCGACCAGGAGGACACGGGGTTCGACGTCCCCGCCGCGCTCGGCTCCGTTGACCGTCATCGCAACTTTGCGGGCAAGCCCGACCAGGTTGGGACTTTTTGAATTCATCACCTAACCTCTTTCGCGCGCGCGACGGCGGTCTTCAGTCCCCGCTGCACGAACACGCGCACCACGTCCTTCTTGAACTCCGCGCTTCCGCGGACGTCGTCCTTCGGCTCGGCGGCTGCGGCCGCCAGCTTCGCGACCTCGGCGATCACGGCATCGGTCGGCTCGCGTCCCACCAAGGCCTTCTCGGCGGCGGTCGCCTTAAGGTTGGTCGGGCCCACTGACGTCAGACCGATACCCGCCTTGGATACCTTGCCGCCGCCGTCGAGCTCGACCTGCACGCAGACCGCCACCGTGGCGAAGTCGCCGACCCTGCGCTCGAGCTTGTTGTACGCGCCAGCCGCATGCTTGGAAGAGGAGGCGATCCGGATCTCGGTCAGGATCTCGTCGGGGCGGAGCGCCGTCGTAAACGGACCCTGGAAGAAATTTGCCGCTGGTATGACGCGCTCGCCCTTGGTCGAGCGCACCACGAGCTCCGCGTCGAGGGCGAGCATGATCGAGCCCCAGTCACCGGACGGGTCCGCGTGGCAGACCGAACCGCCGATGGTGCCCTGGTTCCTGACGAGGGGATCGGAGATCCAGTGAGCCGCCTCGGGGAAGATCGCCCAGGCGCCCCCGAGGTCCTTGCTGCGCTCGATGTCGACATGGCGCGTCAGAGCCCCGATTTTCAGCGAGCCGTTGTGGCGGGCGACTCCGCTCAGGCCCTTCAGCCGGCCGATGTCGACCAGCAGGCTCGGCTGTGCGAATCGGAGCTTGAGCAGGGGGATCAGGCTCTGGCCCCCGGCCATCACCTTGGCCGCGTCGCCGTGCTTGGCCAGCAGACCCAGCGCTTCTTCTAGCGAGGCGGGAGATTCATAGTCGAACGCAGCGGGAAACATTCAGCACCTCCACACGAACCAACCAGAGGCGGTTCGGCCGGTCATCACCTACCCGGGTGAATCTCGGTGACCCTCTGGGGGGGATTCTAGATCCAGCCTGACTTGCTAGGGTGTTCCTCACAAGGTCGCCCCTAAACTGCTAGCGGCCATGGCGGGGCAGAAGTCGATCAGGCTCGGTGATGTCGACGTGGTTCGAATCGGCCTCGGCACAAACCGGCTTACCAGGTCAGGCGCCAATGTCGCGCTCATCAAGGCCGCGGTCGCTGCCGGTGTGCAGATGATCGACACCGCATACTCGTACACCGGCGGCCAGAGCGAAGAGACGATCGGCGAGGCTCTCTCGCCTTTCCCTGAAGGCTGTTTGGTGGCCACAAAAGGTGGCGGCGGTCCCAGCGCGGGGCGAGGGCGCCCCGACGTGCTCCGCGCCCAGATCGAGGAAAGCCTGCGCCGGCTGAGGGCCGACACCATTCCCCTCTACTACTTGCACCGGGTCGACCCGGCCACCCCTCTCGAGGAGAGCCTCGGCGCGATCAAGGAGTATCGGGACCGCGGCAAGATCCGGCACGTCGGCGTCTCAGAGGTCTCGATCGACCAGATCGAGCGGGCCAGAAAGGTGATGTCCATCGCCGCGGTCCAGAACCACTACAACCTCTCGGAGCGCAAGTGGGATGCGGTCGTCGACTACTGCGCCCGCGAGGGGATTGCGTTCGTTCCTTTCTTTCCGCTGGGCGGGCGCGCGCGCCCAGCGCTCGCCGGGATCGCCAAGGGGCACCGCACGACCCCGGAGCAGATCACGCTTGCGTGGCTCCTCCGGCGCTCGCCCGCGATGCTGCCAATCCCCGGCACTCTTTCGATCGAGCACCTGAAGGAGAACCTGGCTGCGATGACAATCGAGCTCAGTGACGCGGAGTTCGAAGCGCTCCGCTAAGTGCGCGGCTTCGCCTTCGGTCTCGTCGTGCTCGTCGGCTTGAGCCTGGCCGTCCTTTCGATTCGGCCCGGCGGGCTTCGGCGCCAGCTCCGTTTCGCTGCGCGCCGCTTTCGCATCGTACTGGTGCTGGCCGGCATCTGGACGTTCGGGTCGCTCGCGATTCGCGTCGCCTTTCCGAGCGGGCTGCTTCTCGACTATGGTCCAGCCGTGCTGGGGATTGTCCTCGCGATCGCGTTCTTGTTCATGGCTCGAGACCCGAGCTAGCGAAGGTCCAGGTGGAGGTCGACTGCCGGCGCTCCGTCCTGCTTGCCAAGGACCACGAGCGTGATTCCTTCTGCGCGCCAGATCGTCATCGTGATCGAGTTGTTGAACAGGTTCTGGTTCCCGCCCACCTTCCCTGCCGCGTACGGCGGCAGAACCGCGACGGCCTTGTCCTTCGACCCAACCGAACCGGCCACCGTGACGTTGCTGTCCGTCAACGGAACGCGCACGGAGACTCCGAAGCCGACGGCCAAGTTGAAAAGGCTCATCACGATGCCCACGGTCAGCACGAAGAAGAAGCTGGCGCAGCCGAACCCGCATCCGCGATTGCGATATCGGGTGCGGTAGCGAACCTGTTTGGTCTCTTCGCTCATACGTGATGGATCCTGCTCCATTTATAGAGGACGCGCGCGAGGCTTCTGTGTCCGATCTTCGCTCTTATGACTGCTCACGACGCGAAAACACGCCCAATCCGACACGGGGGTGCGACAGATTGAGCCTAAGCTCCGGCTGATGATGAACGCAGCATGGCTCCTGGCGCGGGACAGCCGGGCGTATCTCCGGCTCCTCTACCTTCTCCTCGCGTTCCCGCTCGGAACCCTCTACTTCATCGTCATCGTCACGGGCGTCTCGGTCGGGTTCAGCACCGCGATCGTCATCGTCGGCTTTCCGATCCTGCTGCTCACGATGCTCTGCTGGCTCACGTTCGCGCGCGTCGAACGGGAGATGGCGATCCACCTCCTCGGCGCCAACGTCAGGCCGATGTCGGTTCCCGATCCGGTCGAGCGGTCGGCGTGGCAGCGCCTGCTGAAAACCCTGGCGGATCCGGTGACGTGGAAGAGCCTGGTGTACGTCCTGCTCGAGTTTCCCTTTGGCGTCGTGTCGTTCACGCTTGCGATCACCCTGCTCTCGATCTCGCTTTCGTTCATCCTCTATCCGCTCCTATACGCGGTCCTCAACGCGCTCTATCTGCAGTTTCCCGCCCAGATGGAGGGAACGATGTGGCCGAACGTGACCATCAACGGACACTTCGATCCCAATGTCGCTGTCGCGTTCCTGTTGGTCAGCGCGTTCGGCCTTGGGCTTGGCCTGGTGTCGCTGGCGTCGTTGAATGGCATCGGCTGGCTGTGGGCACGCTTCGCAGAGATGATGCTTGGCGTCGACGAGAGCCGCCTGCAGGTTGTCTCGGCCCAGGCCGAGGCGAAAGTGCAGCAGGAACGAGCCGAGAAGGCAGACAAGAGTCGCCGCGAGCTCATCGTCAACGCGTCGCACGAGCTGCGGACCCCTGTCGCCAGCATCAGCGCGCACGTGGAATCGCTTCTCAAACCAGGGCGCGAGATGGATGAGGAGACGCGCAAGTATCTGGGCGTCGTGGCTGCTGAGACGAACCGTCTCGGATCGCTGGTCGACGACGTGCTCGTGCTGGCCAGGGCGGATGCCGACGAGCTGCGCCTCAGCGTCCGCCCGGTCGATGTTGCCGCGGTGATCGACCAGGTCTGCGAGACCCTCGCTCCGTTGGCCAGGCGCGAGCGCAACCTGAGCCTAGTGCACTCGAGCGTGCAGGTACTGCCGCGTGCGATGGCCGACCGCGACCGCCTCGCGCAGGTTCTGACCAACCTGGTCCGGAATGCGGTGAACAACACGCCAGAGGGAGGCATCATCTCGGTTGAAGCCGCGCCGGCCGGCGATCGCGTTGTCATCACCGTCTCCGACACCGGGATCGGCATGGAGGAGGCGGACCTGAAGCGGATCTTCGACCGCTTCTATAGGACCGACCAATCACGGGCGCGCGACACGGGCGGCACCGGGCTCGGCCTGGCTATCGTCCAGGACCTGGTGACGGCGATGGGCGGATCGATCGAGGCCGACAGTGTTGCCGGGCGAGGCAGCGTGTTCCGGGTGTTGCTTGCCCGCGAGGCGAACTGACCGATGGCTTCGATCCTCGTCGTGGAAGACGAATCGGCGATGAACGACCTCATCCGTGCCGAGCTGGAAGCGGAGGGCCATGTCGTCCGCCAGGCGCACGACGGAGCGACCGCTCTCAGGATGGTGCGTGAACTGGCGCCCCAACTGGTGATCCTGGACTGGATGCTGCCAGGGCTCGATGGGCTGTCGGTCTGCCGCCAGCTGCGGCGTGAGTACCTGATGCCCATCATCATGCTCACCGCGCGCGGCGAGGAGGTCGATCGCGTGCTCGGTCTGGAGGTCGGCGCGGACGACTACCTGGTCAAGCCATTCGCCGTGCGCGAGCTGCTCGCGCGGGCCCGCGCCGCGCTTCGCCGCGTGGAGCTCGAGGCGAGGCGCGGCCAGGCCACCATCGACCACCCGAAGACAATCGAGCGCGGCCCGCTGCGCATAGACCCGGACTCGCATCGCGCCACCCTGAACGGGATCGAGCTCGGCCTCACGCCAAAGGAATTCGAGCTGCTGCACCTGTTCGCGGCGAATCCGGGGCGCGCGTTCAACCGCGAGTTCCTCATCGAGCGCATCTGGGGCGGGGACTTCGAAGGAATCGATCGCGCGGTTGACAACCATGTGCGGCGTCTTCGCCAGAAGCTGGGCGATTTTGGCGAGCAAATCGCAACCGTGCACGGCATCGGCTACCGCTTCAGCGGGTGAGTTTGCCTTGCCCCTCGCCCCTCGTTCCTCGCTCCTCGCCCCTCACCCTGACCCTCTCCCCTAAAAGGGGAGAGGGAACGCTGAAGAGCACTACGGACGTCTCGATCTGGCGATCCGGCACCGTCCAGTAGGTCTTGAGCAGCGCCGTCTTGTGCTCGGGCGAGGCGAGCTCGAAACCGTGACGGCGATAGAAGCTGATCGCCCAGTCGGCCGCCGCCCAGGTGCCGATCAACATCCGCCTCTTGCTCAGGCCGCGCAGGTGCTCGAGGAGAGCGCCGCCGACGCCGCGTCGCTGGCTTTCGGGCAGAACGTAGGCATGGCGGATCAGGTCGACGTCCAGCACGAGCTGGATTCCCATGATGCCGAGGAGCACGCCGTCCGACTCGTAGCCCCAGAACGTCACCCCCGCCGCGATCTCGCGATCAAGCTCCTCGGCCGGCATGTAGGGCTCGTGCCAACGATCGGCCGGGATGACGTCGCGGTACGCCTCGGCTGCGCGATTGATGATCGCGAGAATTGGAGCGCGCTCGTCATCGCGACATAACCGGATCGTGGTCATGACCTCAATTCGCGCTGGATGCCGCCCAGATATTGATACCGCTCTCGGTTGCATGCCGATCGATCTCCTGGAGCTCACCGGGCGAGAACTCGAGCTTCTCCAGGGCGGCCACGTTCTGCTCCAACTGGGCAACGCTGCTGGCCCCAACCAGAGCCGAGGTCACGACGGGGTCGCGCAGGGTCCATGACACCGCCATTTGAGCCAGCGACTGGCTTCGCCTTTTCGCGATCTCGTTGAGGGCGCGGATCTTCGCCAGGTTGGCGTCGGTCAGCATCGCCTGCGACATCGAGCCGGGATGGCTGGCGCGCGAGCCTTCGGGCACGCCGCTCAGATACCTGTCGGTGAGCAGCCCCTGCGCGAGAGGTGAGAAGACGATGCACCCGATGCCGTCCCCCTTCAGCACGCCGATCAGGTCGTTCTCGATCCATCGGTTGAGCATCGAGTACGACGGCTGGTGGATCAGCAGCGGCGTACCCAATCCGCGCAGGATGTCCGCCGCCTCACGCGTGCGGCGTGCCGAATAGGACGAGACACCCACATACAGGGCTTTGCCCTGGCGCACCGCTATGTCCAGGGCGCCCATGGTCTCCTCGAGCGGAGTCTCCGGATCAAACCGATGCGAATAGAAAATGTCCACGTAGTCGAGGCCCATTCGCTTCAGGCTCTGGTCCAGGCTGGCCAGCAAGTACTTGCGCGAGCCCCACTCGCCATATGGGCCAGGCCACATCTCGTAACCGGCCTTCGTCGAGATGACCAGCTCATCACGGTGGCCGGCGAGGTCGGTGGTGAGGATCCGGCCGAAGTTTTCTTCGGCCGACCCAGGCGGCGGGCCGTAGTTGTTGGCCAGGTCGAAATGGGTGATCCCGAGGTCGAACGCGCGGCGGACGATCGCGCGCCGGCGTTCGGACGGCGCGTCGCCGCCGAAGTTCTGCCACAGCCCCAGGGAAATCGCCGGCAGCTTGAGACCGCTTCGGCCCGAGCGGCGGTACTGCATCCGGATGTATCGGTCGTTGTGATCCCCCGCCATTCGAATCTCCTAACTGATCCGCGCCGTGCCCTAATCCGATGGGTCGAATTTCAATGTACCGTTAAGGACGTGCCGCGCCGCAAGCGACGATTGACGCAAGCTCCACCAACAGCGAAACCTCAGAGCAGCGATCAGGCTCCCGGTGAGGAGACCGTCCAGGTCAACGACCAATACAAAGGCGGGGGCCCTGCGCCAGTGCCCGGACCGAGAGAGGACGCCCAGCACCAGACCGGCGGCTAGCGTCACGACCCCGATCTGGCCTTATCCCGTTAATCCCGTGGTTAACGGGCCGATACTCCTCGGGTACCGAATTTGCCGCCAGGATCGGGCGCCACGCGGTCGGTAACCTCCGACCCGAAGTAGCTAAACGACAGGCGGAAGCGCGGCCAGCAGCGCCGCGGCCGCAACGACCAGCAGCGCCGCCGCCAGCTCGGGACGGTGACGCCGGAGGATCGCGGCTGACAGCGCGGTGCCGACGACGACAACCTTGAGCAGCAGGACACGTCCATACGCTGTTGTGAGCAGCCCGCTGCCGAAGCCCGTGTGGATCAACGCCAGGACGATCCCGGTGCCGACGGCGATCGACAACGTCGCAACTGCATATCTGGCAAAGCGCCTGTCGGGCGCCCGCACGAATGCGACCAGCCCACCGACCCACAGTCCCATGGCGCAGACGTGCACCGCCACCAGAAGCTGGCCGGCGCCCGGAAGCCCCGGGATCGCATGCGCGCTCAGGCCGTCCAGAACCGCGACGACGACGCCCAACCCGAGCAGCACCCTGTACCGGCGTGATGCGATCAGCGTCCAGACAAGCAATGCAGCGCCGAGCCGGAGACCGAGCAGCCGCCCGAAGCTGGAGTCGAGGACGGCGAGTGCCGTATCCCCATCAAAGCTGAGGCTGGCGAGCTGGCCGAGCAACGCGATCGGTTCCGCGGCGATCAGCAAGATCACACCGGCCCCCGTCAAGCGCACGAACCGTTCGCCTGGCTGGATCAGCGCCTGATATCCGACGATGCCGAACACCAGGGCGAAACCGACAAAGTGCACCAGGCGGGCGAGTGCCTGCAAAGCGAGCCCGAGGGGAGTCGCGGTTCCGATCTCGGGAGAGTCGAGCAGGGTCGAATACGGGTTCGCGCTGGACCGGCCGACCACGAATCGAAAGGCTCCGCGCGAGGGATGCGTGTCCGCGGCAAGAATTTGCCAGCTCACGACGTACGTCCCAGTCTCCGAAGACCTGAGTGCAGCCGACAGCACCGAACCTCTCGCCGTGGCGGGCGCGGCAACCTGGTTGCCGGTTGGGCTGAATACCTTGATGCCGGCGCCCGCAGGCGTGACGGGCTCGTTGAAAATCAAGGTGACCGTGGTGGCCACGGACTGCAGCACTGAGTCCGGTGCAGGATTCGACTGAAGCAGTTGGGCGTGCGCGGAAGCGCCTTGTGGGAGCAAGGCGGCCACGATCGCAAGTCCGGCGACCGAAAGCCACCGCGCCCTTCTCAGGAGTAGGCGGGGGCCTCCACCCCGATGCCAGGCTCGCGCAGCGTGACGGGTCCTGGCCGCTCTCGAGCGATCCGAAGCACGAGCCCTGCCGCAACCAGGCACAGGAGTCCGGAGCTCATGAACGCCAGCTGGTAATCACCGAAAACCGTCCTCACCGCTCCCGCCGCGAACGCGATCGACGCCGCCCCGAGCTGGTGGGCGGCGAAGATCCATCCGTAAACGATGGCGAAGTTCTGCTGGCCGAAGACCCGCCGCGCCAGGTACACGGTTGGCGGCACGGTGGCAACCCAGTCCAGCCCATAAAAGACGATGAAAAGGATCAGGCCGAACTGCGCGGTGCCGAACACATAAGGAAGGAGGAGCAGAGACAGGCCGCGCAACCCGTAGTAACAGAACAGAAGCCATCGGCTGTCGAAACGGTCGGTCAGATAACCCGACGCCAGCGTGCCGATCACATCGAAGACGCCAATCACGGCCAGCAGGCTTGCCGCCGTCACCTCAGCCATCCCGTGGTCGATCGAAGCCGGGATCAAATGCGTGCCGATCAGCCCGTTGGTCGACGCTCCGCAGATGAAGAAGCTACCCGCGAGCAGCCAGAAGTCGCGCGAGCGCACGCCCAGGCGGAGACCTCGAAACGCGTTGAGGATCGGGCTCCCGGTCGCGGCCGGCGTGATGTCGGCCTCGGTCGCCCCGTAAGCGCGAAGCCCAACGTCGCTCGGGCGATTGCGCAGAAACAAGGCGACCACCGGCACAACGGAAAGGGCCGCGACCCCGACGGTGATCGCTGCCCAGCGCCAGCCGGCGTTTTGCGCCAGCCAGCCAAGCCCAGGCAGGAAGATCAGCTGCCCGGTTGCGCCGGCGGCGGTCAGGGCGCCAAGCACCAGTCCCCTGCGTCGGACGAACCAGCGGCTCGCCACGGTCGCAGCGAGAACGGACGCCATGCACCCGGTGCCAAGCCCAACGACCACTCCCCAGAGCAGGTAGAGCTGCCAAGGTGCGTTCATCACGGTCGTGAGGAGCGCGCCCGTCGCGACCGTGACGAGTGCGCCGACGATCACCACTCGCAAACCAAACCGCTCCATCAGCGCCGCGGCAAACGGGCCGGTCAGCCCGAAAAGGATGAGGTTGATCGACACCGCGACGGAGATGACGGCCCGGTTCCACCCGAATTCGTCCTGGAGCGGCACGATCAAGACGCTCGGCGTGGCGCGGAAACCCGCGGCGCCCATCAGCGCGATGAAAGTGACGGCGGCGACAATCCAGGCGTAGTGGACCCTTCTCACGTGACGATCCGAGAATATTCGAATGTCCGGTGCCTCGAACGCCTGAGGGAACGCTAGGCGACCATCTCGGCTGAACCGGTGCCGTGCCCGATCGGGTCAGATGCCGGACGGCTTCCGAAGCCGGTGAGAATCGTTTCGAGGACAGGCAATGCATGGAGCACCTGCTTCGATCTGATCAACAGGTCCCACAGGGGCTCGAACTTCTTCCATCCGCCGGCATAGGCGAGGTGCCGCAACCGAGGTCTGAGGCCGGCCTTGGACGACGCGCCTCGCCAGATCGATCCCCACCGATAGAAATCGCGGTATGCCCGCCAGTAGCCGGCTTCCAACTCTTGCGCCGTAAGCCTCTGCGGCTTGAAAACCACGTGGCGCGTGTCGAACAGATCCCAGTCGTGGTGCAGCACCCGCCCTTCCGCTTCCATCCGTTGGTACAGGGCGGTGTCCGGGTAAGGGGTGAGGATGTGATAAGTCGCTGTTTCGATGCCGTTTTCGACGGCCCACTCGACGGTGCGATCGAAGACGTCTGGGCCGTCGTGGTCCATTCCGAAGACGAAGCTGCCGTTCACCATCACTCCAAGGTCGTGCAGCCGGCGGATCGCCTGTCCGTAATCGCGACCGATGTTCTGGTACTTCCGCTGCTCCTGCAGGTTTGCCGAGTTCACCGTTTCGAATCCGACGAACAGGCTGCGCAAGCCTGATCGCACCGCTTTCTCCAGGACGACCGGTTGCTCGAGCACCGACTTCACCGTCCCGGCTGCCTGCCAGAGCCGCCCCATTCCCTCCATCCCGTCGAACAGGGCCGCGGCGAACTTGGGATTCCCGAACAGGTGGTCGTCGAGAAAGTAGAGGTGCCTTCCCGGTAATCGGTCGATCTCGGCCAGCGCGCGATCAACGTCCTGCGTGTAGAACTGCTTACCTCCCTGGAAGAAGGCGACCTTGTAGCAGAAGTCACACACGTGCGGGCAGCCGCGAGAGACCACGATTGAATTCGGCACGAGGTACAGGTTCCGTTTGATTAGGTCGCGCCGAATTGGTGGGAGGGCGGCCAGAGTTCTGTCGCGCGACGCGTAGCGGGGCGCGGGCACTCCTCGGCGGAGGTCGTCCAGGAACTGCGGCCACGTATCCTCGCCCGGGCCCAAGAAAATGTGATCCGCATGGGCTGCCGCTTCATCGGGAAGCGAGGTCACGTGCAGCCCGCCGAGGGCGACCCTGGTCCCGCGGCGCCGGTAGTGGTCGGCGATCTCGTAAGAACGTCGCGCCGACGTGATGTAAACCTGGATCACGACAAGGTCGGGCTCGTCGTCCAAGCGCAGCTTTTCGACGTGCTCGTCGCAGATCGTGACGTCGTCCTCATCCCGCAGGTAAGCGGCGAGCGTGGCGACACCGAGCGGCGGAAAGAGGGAGTATTTGATCGGTCGGAAGAACGGACTCGTGGCCTCGGTGAGGGCGGGCAAGATCATCTTGACCCTCACCAGGTCTGGCCCTCCGCCCTAGGCATACTCCATGAACGGGAATCCCAGGCGAGGAGTTACAGGCGGCACATGTCAGCCGGTGGGCTGGAATTCCACCGCGTGTCGATGCAACGTTATCGTCGCCAGCTCGTGCAGCCCATCGCAGTAGGCCCAGAGGTTTGGCGGGACCGAAGCGAGCGGCTGCCAGGCCGACCACAGCCGGCCGGAATTGAAACCTAGGCGGACATGCATCGAGGCCTGGTTGAGCGCCTGTGGGCTGAAGACGACGTCGGAGTAGGGCGAGGCCGCCGTCCACACCTTGTTGGAGATTGCCATTGAATGCGCGACATCCAGCAGCGTGCGTTCCTCGTCGGTCGACAGAGCCATCTCTGCGAGCTCCACGCCCTCATTGCCAAAGGAAAAGCGCTGAGGCGGGATGAGCCAGAATCGGAAGCGCTGCGGGGTGACCTCGATCTCGATCGACGTCAGCACTTCCTGCTCAGGCGCAGGTGTCAGGCTGAGAGCTTCAAGCAGCATTCTGGCTCTCCTGGAGGGAAATGCGCCGATCTCCTTTCAGAGATCGGCGCGGTCTTGGGGGGATGCTCCAGTTATATGCGCGGCGGCTTCAAATGTCGCCATATGAAGACGCGGTGTCATCCATACAAAAGGATGGCTGGGTATTAGTCCGGCTCGGGCTTACCCACGTCGATCAGACCCAATCGGGCGGCAGCGATCACAGCCTGAAGCTTGGAATGAACGCCCAGCTTGTCTATCAAATGGCCGACATGCCACTCGATCGTGTTGGCCGCGATGCCGAGATGGTGCGACATGTCGGCAGTGCTCTCCCCTTGAGCCAGCAGCTCCAGGATTTCCAATTCCCTGGCTGTCAACAGTCCCGCGCGACGGTGCCGTTCCGCTTCCTTCTCAACCGCCGACCGCCGGCGCGCGATCGCCTTGGCGAACAGTGAGACCGGGATCAGGACTTCACCCCTGCTCGCGCGCTTGACTGCCTCGACGATCTGGTCCGCAGTCGCCGATTTGGTCAGGTAGGCCATGGCCCCCGCGTCAATTGCGTCAAGCAGCGCGGTATCGGATTCTTCGGCTCCATGGAAGACGATAGGAACGTTGGGCAACCCAGCCCGAATCGCCGCTGCCGCGGCTGGGCCGCTCATGTCGGGCAGGGAGAAATCCATCACGACCACGGCGGCTCTTTGATTCAACGCGGCAACCGCCGCTTCAGCGCCGGTCCGGGCGATGCCGCATACCTTGAGGTCCGGTTCCCGTTCGAGAATCCCGGCGATCGCGGAAGCCAGCAGAGGATGGTCGTGTACGACAAGGACTCGAAGCGCTTCTGCCTGCTGCATCGCTACTACGTCCTGGTCCTGGTACCGCCCTGGTAAAGCGCTCACTTACATGTCCGTCAAGTTTCGACTTGAAGCGTATGGCTGCGTACTGATTCTCAGTCCCCATCCAACAGGGTGAATTCGCTACCCAACCGGGTAGATTGTCTAAA
>DATNMQ010000112.1:0-34751 GCA_035602465.1 Candidatus Sulfotelmatobacter sp.
TGGCGCCGATCCTCGCCCCGGTGCTCGGCGCTCAGGTTCTCCGCTTCAGCTCCTGGCGCGGCATATTTCTGGTGCTGACGATGGTGACGGCCCTGCTCTGGCTCGGTGCGGCGCTTGGCCTGCCCGAAACCCTGTCAGCGGCGCGTCGGAGTGCGGGGAGCCTCGCCGGGACGTTGAACATCTTTGGTCAGCTCATCAGGGATACGCCGTTTGTTGGCTATGCGGTGGCCGCCGGCCTAGCCTTCGGTGCGATGTTCGCCTACATCGCTGGCTCACCGTTCGTGCTGCAGGGCATCTTTCACGTCTCGCCGCAGACCTTCAGTTTGATCTTCGGGGTGAACGCTCTCGGGTTTGTGGTGACCAGCCAGATCAACGGCAGTCTCGTCAGTCGCATTCGACCGGCGCGTCTTCTCACCGGCGGTTTGGTCGCCAATGCGACCGCGGGCCTGGCGCTGCTGTTTGTCGTCGTCAGCGGGTTTGGACTGCTGGCCGTCCTGCTGCCGCTCTTTTTACTTGCGTCGAGCGTCGGGTTCATTGTCCCGAACGCCATTGCGCTGGCCCTCTCCCGACGCCCCGACGCGGCCGGCACTGGATTCGCGCTGCTTGGCGTCATCCAGAGCGGCGTCGCGGCGCTCGGCGCGCCAATCGTCGGCATCGCCGGGACCGGCACTGCGCTGCCGATGGCCGGCGTGATCGCGGTCTCCGGCCTGGGCGCCATCACGGCCTTTGCTCTTACCTCTGGCCGGGCGTCGTCGGTCGCCACCCCCGATGGCGTCGCCGCGTCTCCCTAAGCCGCTACTAGAGGTCCCTCGGCCAGCGCGACGGCGTCGTCGCTGGAAGGCTGCCTAGAATCCCCCACGGGTCGCGTCGCCCAGAGGCAAGGACTCTCGAATAGCAGGTCTTCACCTCGCCGGGCAGGTGGAGTTCAAAACGTGTACGGTTGGGACACCAAGCTCTCAAACGCTCGTGTGTGACCCAGTTGGATACCAAACGCATGACTCAGGTCTTCGTACCGGTGCGGATCGAAGTGATGACGCTGGGCGAGGCGTGGTTAGCAATCGCGGCGGCGATTCTGACAGGCGGTGTCGTCGGGAGCTGGGAGGGACTGCCAATCGTCGAGGTGTTCCGCGCGACGCTCGACGTGTATTCACCGAGGGTAGACGACCCGATCATTGCCCAGCACGCCGATCCCGAACGCCTGGCCTGGATGCACGCCAACTTTACCGACCACGCCCGAGTGGCAGAAGTCGGTGACGCCGACAGCTACGCGACGCGCCTGTACGACTACGCCCACGCAGGCCGCGACCAGATCCGCTGGGTGATCGACCGACTAGCCGCCAATCCATGGACGCGCGACGCGACGGTCACGACGTTCCAGCCACTAACCGACACCAGCTACATCCCATGCGTTAGCCTGCTCGACTTCTGGCTCGTCAAGGGTGAACTGCAGCTCGCCGTCTACGCTCACGCCATCGACTTCGGTACGAAGGGCTATGCCAATCTCGTCGAGCTCGCAGCGCTACAAACTCGCGTGGCTGGCGACCTCGGCGTCGGGGTCGGCACGTTGACGATGACGGTGAAGTCGGCCCACATTTACCAGACCGAGCTTGGACTGATGCGACGCATCATCGCGGCGACGTAGGGTCAACCACCCGAAACGCCAGTTCTTGGCCGCACCCAGAGTTCGAGACGTCAATGGCGAGCAAAAAGGTTGCTGCTTTTGTTATGACCAATCGGCGAAGGTGATTCTGTCAGGCCGAAGGTGGTGCAGTCGAAGGACCGCTCATCGGCTTGCAGTGATCTCTTCGCGAAAGGAGGCAATCATGAATTGCGATATCTGCGGCGAGGCCGTCGAGAACTCAGAGGAGCTTCAGAAGCACATGGAGCGGGCGCACCCTACTGGCGTGGGTGACCCGGAGACGCCGGACCTGGTGGGGGACACTCCAGAAGAGTCCGCGGCAAGCGAAACCCGACAGGCAACGCACTAGCGCGAGGGTCGCGGTTGCGGCCGACGGAAACGTGTTGAGCTAGATCGGCCGTGCCGGTCTGGGCCTGTGGACGCCAAGATAGCGGCAAGGATGTCCGCCACCGTTCGGCCGCAACCTGACACCGCGGATGCCATCCGATCGATTGCCGCCGGCCAGCTTGGCCGCTGGTCGCCGATCATCGTCAGCAACCGCGCCCCGTACGAGCCGGCCGGCGCGTTGCGATTCCGGCGCGGCAGCGGAGGCTTGGTCACGGCCCTGCTCAGCGTCGCCGAGGCGACCGGTGCGAGTTGGATTGGCTGCGCGCGAACCAACGCTGAACGGAGTCTCGCGCGCCAGAGCGAATCCGTCACGGCCGCGTCGGCCGGCCGGCCGCCACTGAAGATCCACTATGTCGATCCCGGCGAGGAGGCCTACAAGCTCCACTACGCGGTGATCTCCAACCCGCTCCTCTGGTTCGTTCAGCACCACCTGTGGGACCTCGCCCGCCAACCGGTCATCAACCAGCGGATCCACGCCGCATGGTCGGAGGGGTACGTGGAGGTCAACCACATGATGGCGGAGAAGGTCGCCGAGGTGGCGTCGCGCTCAAGGACCCCGCCGCTGCTGCTGATCCAGGACTACCACCTGTACCTGCTGCCAGGATTCGTGCGCCAGAAGATTCCCACCGTTGCCATGCAGCACTTCATTCACATTCCGTGGCCGGCGGCGGATTACTGGAAGGTGCTGCCCGCCTCGATGCGAGACGCGATCTTCGCGGGCCTGCTCGCCAACGATGTGATCGGTTTTCAAACCAACGGTGATGTCTGGCGATTCCTCAACGGTTGCGAGGAACTGCTGGGCCTGCGCGTCGACCCTCAGGAGCAGGCGGTGCTGCATCGGGGACGTGTGGTGTGGGCGCGGGCGTACCCGATCTCCATCGACGCCACATCAATGACCCGGGTGGCCGCAGCCCCGGAAACCCGCTCCGAGCTCATCCGGCTGAGACGCGCGCCGAATCAGAAGCTGATCGTCAGAGTCGATCGGACCGACCCCTCGAAGAACATCGTGCGAGGCTTCCTGGCGTACGAGCGGCTGCTCGCTGCGCATCCGGAACACATCGGCAACGTGCAGTTCTGGGCTTTCCTCCAACCCTCGAGGCAGGACGTCGGCGTCTATCGAACTTACCTGAGGTCGATCGACGAGACCGCGCGCCAGGTTAACCGCCGCTTCGCCCGCCCCGAATGGATGCCCATCCGGTTGGAGTACGGAGAGAACATTCACCGCGCCGTCGCCGGCTATTCAGATTTCGATGTGCTGCTGGTGAATCCGATTTATGACGGGATGAACCTGGTGGCCAAGGAAGGCGCATTTTTGAATGGGCGAGATGGGGTCATAGTCCTGTCGGAGAACGCAGGAGCTTTCGAGGAGCTGCGGGACAACGTGATCGGCGTCAATCCCTTTGACGTCGAGGCGACCGCGCAAGCCCTCCACCGCGCCTTGACACTTCCGAAAGATTCGCGATCCGAAATGGCTTCGAGGCTCAGGGCCGCCGTGCGCGAGCGCGACATAACGCGCTGGGTGCAGCAGCAGCTCTATGACCTCAAGGATCTGTTGGCTCAGCCTGCCGGGTAGTCTCGACGGGCTCGCCGTCAGCGGGTACTTCTGTGTCCAGCTGAGGCGAGCGGACGAGGATCAACATGCCTTCGATGGCGGACAACGCCTCGGCGAGCTCTGGTCGCATCAGGACCGGGTACCGTCCCGCCTCCGAGTAGGCACCCAGGACGACGACGTCCGCCTCGGCGGCCGCAGAGACTATGGCCTGGCCGGTCCCCGCCGTCTCGTTGACGATCAAGGTTGCCGACGGCTGGGTGGATGCGATGGCACGTGCCGTCGCCAGGTCGTGGGCTCGGCGGTCCGGGTGGTGGTTCGCGTCGACTACGTGAAGCAGCGACATGACGCCACCCCACGCCGCGGAGAGCCGCGTGGCCACTTTGAGAGCCAGCCGAGCGTTGACGCCGCCGCGTATGGGCACGACGATCCTGATGGGACGGCCGGACACCTCCAGGCCATGGCTGGAGGGCCGCACGAAAACGAGGTCGGCAGGCGGCGATGAGCTGAGGTCGTCGAGAACGGAGGCCAGCGTTCCCGCCCTTGGGCTGGTGGGTCCCGGCCATTCGATGACCACGAGGTTGGCGCCTGTTTCGTACACCGCTTCGCGAATACCCAGCGGGACGTTGTGCACGACCCGGACGAGGATGCCAAGCCTGGCGGGAGAGCCCAAGACGCTCTCCTGGTCGGCGATCCACCTGAGGAGCTCACGCCGCCGATGAACGACCTGGTTGGCCACGTTCGAATCCGGATTTCGCGGCACTTCCACCAACCCGAGCACCTTGCCGTCCGCGTCCAGGGGTTTGGCAAGCGCGTCCCCGACGGCGATCAACGTCTGCACTGCCTGTGCCCGCACGATCGGCACCAGAATTCGGAGCTCGGACTCGCGGGGGTTCCGGCTTAGGGGCAGGGAGCGATCCAGGTATCGCGAGATCGGCATGGAATTTCAGGTGGCCACAGTATCCGGGAGGTGGCGGAGTCCAGGCGGCCGCTGGCTCCAGCGACGAACGAGCCTCTTCAACAAGGCTGCCATTTCCAGGGGTCCATCCAGGATCAGATCTGCATTCTTGAAGAGGTAGGCCGGCATCTCGGTCGACTTCATGCCGATGCAGAGCGTTTCAATGCGAGCGGCTTTGAGGCAGCGGTGGACATGCGCATCAGCGCGGCTGTCCCCCGCGGACAGAACGGCGCCGGGCCTCATCTCTCCGATCAAGCGGCGCATGGTCCGGACCTTGGTGCCGCGTCGGGACTGGACGTCGAAGACCATTCGGTTGGCGACCATCATCAAGCCCGAGCCTGCGATCAAGTCCGTGAGGACTTGCTCCAACTCGGCGGCAATCTCGGGCCGAGAGCGGAAATGAACGCTGAGCGATGCCGGCTTGGCTTCGATCACCACGCCGGGCCAGCGGGCGACGGCGACGATCGCTCGTTCCGTGAAGTCTCGAAGGTGCGCATGTTCGTCAGGCGTCAACGCCTCGATCCCGTTCTCGCCGATCAGAAGGACGCCCGGGACCGGGAGGACGCTTCGCAGGCTCTTTTGGCTGCGCGCGCTGAGGACCGCGACGCCTCTGACCAGCGGCACCAACGCGCCCAGGAGTTCCACCACTTCGGGCACGGGCAGCGCGTGCGCGGGGTCCGAGACGATTGGGGCGATCGTGCCGTCGTAGTCGGTGACGATCAGGACCTCGGCAGGCGGCACGGCGATGAATTTGGGAAAAGAGTCGAGCATGCATCCAGTGTCGCATCGAGCGATCCGCTCAGATCGCCCTATGGGTCCCTCTTTACCAGCTGATGCCGAGGGCTGTTGGGCTCACTCATGACTATGGCCGCAGAGTTGGCAGCAGCACCCTGAGCGTCGTGCCCGATTCGCCAGAGCTTATTTCCACGCGACCGGAGTGGGCGTTGACGATGTCTCGTGCGATCGCCAGGCCCAGGCCACTTCCCTTGGAGCCTGGGCCTTTCACAAATCGTTCGAACACGTGCGGCAGAAGATCCGCGGGAATCCCTTCGCCCGTGTCCGTGATCGTGATCGTCGCCTGATTGCCCGAGGCGGTCACCGCCACCTTGACCGATCCCCCTGACGGCGTGTGGCGGATCGCGTTGGAAAGCAGGTTGCCGATCACCTGACGGACCCGCGCCGGGTCAATGTCGACAATAGGAACCTTGTCGGCGATGTCGGTCGTGAGCGCCACGCCCGCAGACCCGGCCTGCGATCGGAACGACTCTACCGTGTCGTGGACGAGTGCTCCGAGATCGGTCGGCTCCTTGTGCAGGGCGAGGCTGCCGGCGTCGGTGAGAACCAGCGTCCGCAGGTCCTCGACCAGTCGATTCAGTGCCTCCGTTGCATCGAGGATCGGCGCCAGGTGGGCGGCGTCGGCCGGGTAGACGCCGTCCGCGATCGCTTCCGCCTGGCCCCGGATCACCGACAGCGGCGTGCGCAGCTCGTGGGTCACGTCGGCCAGGAATGAGCGTCGCTGCTCGTCCATCGTCTTCAGCCGCGCCGACATCGAGTTGAAGGCGCGGGCCACCGACCGGATGTCCGAGGAGCCCCATTCCGGCACCTGCGCCGAGTAGTCGCCCGACTCGATCCGTCGCGCGGCCTCGATCAGGTTATTCATCGGCCGTGTCATTCGCCGCACCCCGCCGCCGACCGCGATCACGATCAAGACCACCAAAAAGATCGGGAACAGAAAGAATGGAAAGGAGGGGTGCTGACCGCCTTCCCTTCCGAACACAGCTCCGATGAAGCCCCCAACGAGCAGCGCCAGGAAGAGCGCCGTCAGGACGAAGCAGCCGATCCAGCGAATGAAGGTGGGAGGCCCGTAGCCTCGGCCCCAACGGCGTGGCGGAAACGGTTCGCCTTCCGGCCACCATGGTGGCCGGCGGCCCGGCGCCGGCTCCCAGCCGCGGCTCATTTCTCGGCCGGGTCGGCGAAGCGGTAGCCGACGCCGAACACCGTCTCGATGTGGCGCTGGCCGATCTTCTTTCGGATGTTTTTGATGTGCGCGTCGATCGCGCGCTCGTAGGACTCGATCGCCACGCCACGCACGGCGTCAAGCAGCTGAGCTCGCGTGAACACGCGTCCGGGCTGCCGCGCCATTGCGGCCACGATCTGGAACTCGGTTTTGGTCAAGTCCACACGGCGGCCACCGAATCGTGCTTCCATCCGGGGCACATCAAGCTCGACGTCCGATCCGACGCGGATCACGTCCGCCGGGGTCTGCATGCCTTCGACCCGCCGCAGCACTGCGCGCACGCGGGCCACGAGCTCCTTGGGGCTGAACGGCTTGGTCAGGTAGTCGTCCGCGCCGAGCTCCAGCCCGACGAGCTTGTCCGACTCCTCGGTCCGCGCGGTCAGCATGATGATCGGCATCTCTCCGTCGCGGCGGAGCGACCGCGCCACGTCGAGACCGTCCAACCCCGGCAGCCCTAGGTCCAGCACAACCAGGTCCGGGCGGCCCGTGCGCGCGGTGCGCAGCGCCGTCTCGCCGTCGGAAGCGGTGAGCACATTGAACCCACCGTGCTCGAGATAGTCGCGGACGAGCTGTACGATCCGGGGCTCGTCGTCCACGACCAGGATGGTCGCCACGGCGACCATCCTAGGTGCAGACATTGGAATCAGACGGCGCGAGTGTCAGGCGGTGGCGGGGGAGGCGTAGTGCCGGACGAGCCCTGCTCGCCGTGCGCCTTCCGGTGCCACTCCTGCATCCGCTCGTCGATTCCGGGAGGGATCCCAGGGCCGTAGCCACCCTTGTGGCCGTAACCCCAGCCGCCGCCCCAGCCGCCGCCGCCCCACATGCGCCGTCCGAAGAAGGCGAGGCGGAACAGCCAGAAGATTCCGAACAGGACCAGCAGGAACCAGAAGATCCCGAAGAAGCCGAAGCCTCCGCCCCAGTTGTGCGGGCCGCCGTAGTAGTAGGTGGGCGTGCCGTCGCCGGCCTGGGTGACAGCCGGCAGGTGGGTGTTCACCCCATCCGACCAGCCGACGTTGTAGGCGATCGCGCCCACGATGACGAGCACGATCACCGTCACCAGCAATCCGATGAAACCGAAACCGCGTCTCATGTCGATCCACTCCTTTGTGTTGAACGGGATTTGCGCTTTTGCATCTCCCATCCTTCACGGGAGTTGTGAGGGAGTTGTGAATGACTTGCGATTGGACAGTGGAGAATCCTTCTTCCTCTCCCCTCACCCTGACCCTCTCCCCTACAGGGGAGAGGGAAATTTGTTAGAAGCCGCCTTCCAGCTCGACGAGCGCCGCGCTTCGCTGCCACAGGGCGCTCTGCGCCTCGACGTCTTGCGACGCCTTCGGGGCATCGATCTGCCGCGTTCCCTTGAAAAACCACCCCGTCGTGCCGGCGAACGCCGGCGAGATGGCGAGGTCGGCCAGGTCCTGGGCGGTCCGCGCTGGATTGCGCGAAACCAGGCGCGTCAGGAACTGGACCGGCGCAGGCGCTTCGCGCATCAGCTCAGAGCGCACCAGGCCGGGATGAAACGCGTTGGCGCGGATGTCCCACCGTTTCGCCCGCCGTGCCAGCTCGAACGTGAACAGCAGGTTGGCGGCCTTGCTCGCGCCGAACGAGTGCATTGCATTGAACCGGTATCGGTCGAGGAGCCGGTCGACGTCGACTCGCGTCGTGGACGGCGCCGTGACGGTGATCACGCGCCCACCGCCGATCAATCGCTCGCGCAGGAGGTTGGTGAGCAGAAACGGCCCCAGATGGTTCGTCGCGAGCATGAGCTCGAGCCCGTCGGCGGACCGCTGATATTTGAGGGTGAAGACCGCGGCGATGTTCAAGAGCGCGTCGATGTGGCCGCCGGCACGGTGGAGCTCGCGTGCCGTGGCACGGACCGACTGCGCAGAAGACAGGTCGAACGAGGGCCTTGTCAACGGGATCACGCGCACGCCCCGTTTCTCCAGCACGGCCACCGTGGCGGATCCGATGGTGCCGTGCGCTCCTGTCACCACGACTGTTGGCATGCTGTAAGTGTGGTGCTAGTCAGCGCACACGATGGCTATCCACGATGGCTGGAGTCGGGCGCCGATTTCCTGGAGATCGACATACGCCGCGCGGCGGACGGCACGATCGTTCTCTCTCATGACGAGCTGCTGCCAGGTGCGGCCCACACCACCCTCGATGAGGCGCTCCAGTCCGGGTCCATGCTGCAGCTCGACCTGAAGGAGCCCGGCTATGAGATTGAGCTGATGGGGCAGGCGCTGCGGACGCATCGTGCCGCCGAGCTTGTCATCACGACGGCGAACGACGAATCGGTCCGGTCGGTGAAGGAGCGCTTTCCCCAGGTCAGGGCGGGGCTGACGCTCGGTGAGCGGCTCACCAGCTCGACGCTCCAGCGGATCGAGCGATGCCGTGCGGATTTCATCGCGGTGGACGAGCCTTATGTCCGCTGGTTCGATCCCGCGCCGGGGCCGATCTGGGTGTGGACCGTCGACGATGAACGTCGACTGAGGCACTACCTGAGAGACCAGAGGATCGAGGCGGTCATCACCAACCGGCCGGATCTCGCGCTTCGGATCAGGTCGGGTACAGCTTGAGCGAGGTTTCGCAGCAAAACGCGCCCTCGTCCGGCGACCAGCGGAGCAGAAATGGCGCCGCCGTGTTCGTCACGCGGAAGCAGATGTCGATCGGCCCAAACGTCTCGCCGCGTTTCGTGAACTCATGACGCGTCCACGTGTTGCACCCCGTCACGTCGGAGAGCGGGATCGACGACCGCCTGCTCGCATCGATCAGCTGCAGGTCCTCCGGCGAGGCGTGCGTGGAGCTGCTCGAGTTCTGGAACTTTACGGTCATGTGCACAAGGTCGTTGTCGACGTGGATGTTGGAGACCCACAGCGTGTAGCCGCCAAGGCTGGTGCACGGCCCGGGCGAGCAGTTCTGCGGCTGAAGGTTGGTGTTGGGAAGAGCCGGCACGGGCGCCTTCAGCGCCGCGTAGGCACCGGCGGCGACGACGGCCGCCGCGATCAGGCCGCCGAAGATGCCCAGGCTGGTAAGCACACGGCGACCCATGTCTAGCTAACGGAGATTAACCGAGAGGGGTATCGGTCGCCATCCTCTCAGCAGTGGGGGAAGCCGGTCTTTACAGAACCGCCTCGGCCAGGCGCTCCGCCTGCTCGACTGCCGGCGCGGCCATGAACAGGATCAGCTCGTCGGTCCCCACCGCCTCAAACTCCTTCACTCGCTGCCTCGCCTCGTCTGCCGTCTTGGCGGTCCCCGCCCAGACTCTGGAACCCCAGTCGCCGTAGTAGGCCTTGATGTTCTGCTCGGCCTCGGCCGCGACCTCCTCCCCGAGCGCGAAGTACCGCAGCGCCATGTATCGCGGCTTGCCCCCGCGCCCCGCCTGCTTCCAGATGCTGTCGACGCGCTCCATCATCGCTTTCAAGTTCTCGGGCGTGCCACCGCCAAGCGTGTAGCCGATGCCATACCTGGCGAGGCGCCCGAGCGCCCGCTCCGAATGCCCGCCGATCATGATCGGCACCGAATGGCCGTTGACGGGGCGCGGCGCGATGGGCTGGGCGGAGCCTGGGACCGGCTCGCCTCTCCAGGCGCTGTGCACCAGGTCGAGCATCGCGTCCATCCGCTTGCCGCGGTCGTGGAGATCGAACCCCGAGACCTCGAAGTCGTCGGGCCGCTGGCCCACGCCAAGGCCGAGCACGAACCGTCCGTGCGAAACCTGGTCCAGCGTCGCCGCCTGTTTGGCGAGCATCACGGGCTCCCGCGTCGTGGCGAGCAGAACGTCCGTCATGAGCCCGATCCGTTCGGTCGCGCCGGCGGCGGCGGCAAGGACGACAAGCTCCTCGTAGGTCGGGAAGGCAACCCTCCCGATCGTGCCGAGCGTCGAGAAGCCGAGCGCGTCGGCCCGGCGGGCGATCTCGACCAGCAAGCGTCCATTTGCCAGGCTCTTGTCCGCGTTGGGGAGCCCGAGTCCGATCTTCAATTTGTCAAGTCGTTAGGCGACCGAAACCTCTTGGCCGGTTCGCTGGTCGCTGAGCACCTTGCCGTCCTTCAGGCGGATCTGGCGCCTCGCCTCGCCCGCCACGTCCAGGTCGTGCGTGACGATCACGATCGTGACGTTCTCCTCGCGGTTCAGCGTCTTCAACAGGTCCACAAGCTGCTGCGCGGTCTCGGTGTCCACAGCGCCGGTCGGCTCGTCGAGAAGGATCAAAGAGGGGCGGTTGACCATCGACCGCGCGATGGCGGCGCGCTGCATCTGTCCGCCGGACAGCTCGGTCGGCCGGTGCTTGATCCGGTCGCTCAGGCCGACCCGCTCGATCAGGTCCACGGCCCGCGTGCGGCCGTCGTTCCGCTCCTTGACGTAGCGCAGCGGCAGAGTCACGTTCTCGAGCACGTTCAGGCCCGACAGCAGGTTGTACTCCTGGAACACGAACCCGACCTTCCGCGCCCGCATGTGCGCGCGGTCGCGATCGTTGAGCTTTGTGGTCTCGACGTCGTCGATGAACAGGGCGCCCGACGTTGGCTTCAGAAGCAGGCCGAGCAGGTCGAGCATCGTCGTCTTCCCGCTGCCCGACCGGCCGACCACCGCGACGAACTCGCCTGGAGCGATGTCGAGCGTCACGCCGTCGAGGGCGCGGATGGTCTCCGAGCCGCGCCGGTAGTGCTTGGTCAGCTCTTGCAGGCGGACGCCGGCCATGACTACTCCATCCTCAGCGCGATCACGGGGTCCATCCGGGCCGCGCGCCAGGCCGGCAGGACGCCCGCCACAGCGCCGAGCGCGGTCGCGAAACCGATCGCGAGGATGGTCAGGTTGGGCGTGATCAAGAACAGGGTCGACTGCCCGGGGGGCGTGGTCGCATTGATGATGATGGTGATCGCCGCCCCGATTCCATAGCCGAGCAGCCCTCCGACAAGGCCTATGAACGTTGCCTCGAGCAGAAATTCGCGCATCACGTTCAACGTGGTCGCGCCAACCGCCTTCTTCAGGCCGATCTCACGCACGCGCTCGGCGACCGCCATGAACATCGTGTTCACCACCGAAAGGCCGCCGATGATCAGCGCCAGCAGGGCGGCGGCTGTCGTGATCGCGGTGAAGACAGCGCCACCGGACTTGAAACTGTCGACCAGGACGCTGGGCTTGATCGCCTTGACGCCGGTGACCTGGGCGTTGATCTGGGTCGCGATCTTGTCCAGGCTGCTGAGCGAAGTGCCTGGCGTGCCGTAGACGTCGATGCCCTCGGTGATCTGTGTGACGTCGACGTTGCTACGGATCGCCGCCGGAATACTGTCCTGGAGCAGCATCTGGCCGTCGGCGATGCCGATGTAGGCGAACGTGTCGGGCGCCGTGCGTGTCGGATTCAGGATGCCTATCACCTTGAACGGGTGGTTGACGAAGTCGGGCTTGGCGTCAGGTGGCTTGACCGGCAGGTCGATCGTGTCGCCGATGTTCTTGTTGAACTCCTTGTCGATCGTCGAGCCGAGCACGACCTCGCCCTGCGAGCCCGCATCGATCGCATTGCCCTGCGCGTAGGTGGTCTTGAGCGAGCTCCACGAATTCTCGGCGGGGTCGCCGGCGATGATCAGGTCGGGGATGCCAAAGCTCACAGTCGTGATCTGGCCCGGCTTGACCGAGAACTGGTAGGCGGGGAACGCCGCGGCCACGCCAGGCACCTGCTTGATCTCGTCGATCTTGCTCAGCGGAAGCAGCGCGGCGGCCTGGCCGTCGGGCGGACCGACCTGGATGCTGCCGCCGTAGTACTTCACGCCGCCGTCGAGAAGCGCGTTGAAGTTTTCGGCGAGCGCGCCCATTGTCGTGAGGGCGAGCACGCCGATGAGGATTCCCGAGATGGTGAGAAAGCTGCGCAGCTTGTGGCGCAAGACGTTACGGATGATTTCCATGGGGCGATGTTGAGGATACGCAATGCCCGGCTAAAGGCGGGTAAAGGATCCCCTGCGAGCCGCCTACGAGATGACGGCCGCCAGCCTGCCCGTGTAAAGCGACCAGCCGTCGCGGTGGCTGTTCCGCTCATCTGCCGAGGGAAGGCCGCTGTGCCGAAGTCGCAGCAGCGTCCCGTCTCCATCCGGCTCGAGCGTGATCTCGACCGTCGTCGAGCCGGGAGGAACTGACTCGCTGCCCTCCCAACCCCAGCTCATCACGATGCGCCGCGGCGGGTCGACCGCCCGGTACTCGCCGCCCGCGATGTGCACGCCGTCGACGTCGATCCGAAACGCGCCACCCCGCCGCGGGTCCAGGCTGGCCCGCGCGCCCATCCACTGCACGAACTTGGCCGGCTCGACGAGATACGAAAAGACCGTCTCCGGTGACGCGGCGATCCGCCGCTCGACTTCGACATCGCCGCTGATCAGCTCTTCGATCTCGTCCTCTCTTCAGCCTCCGCCAGCAGGCGAAGTCGATCGATGTTGCGCGACCACATGCGTCGAAGATAGGACTCGAACGGCCGCAGAGCCGCGCGGTCGGCGCGGTACAGGCGGCTCGTCCCCTCGCGCCGCTCCCTGACCAGGCCCGCTTCTTTCAGGACGCGAAGGTTCTGGGAGATGGCGGGCCACGTGACGTCGAAGGCGCGGGCGATGTCACCCGCCGCGTGCTCGTCGCTCCAGACCATGCGAACGATCTCGCGACGACGCGGGCTGGCGAGGGCGAGCAGAGGATCTCGAGTTGCCGGTTGCGGAGCCATCACCAGTTATTCTAAGATGTTGCTTAATTAAGCGCGATCTTTAGATCACGTGTCTTTCATGGAGGAGTTGGGATGGCTGGGCCGCTGATGCATATGGTTCTGATCGATGCCGAGGCAGGCAAGATTTACGAGGCGCTGTCGACCACCAAGGGGCTCGCGAGCTTCTGGACCGCGGACAGCCATGCCGATCCGCGCGAGGGCTCGACCGCGAAGTTCGGCTTCCACGGGCCAGTTCTCGAGATGAAGGTGGACAAGTTGGCTCCCGGCAAGCTCGTGAGTTGGTCGACCGCGGGGGGATTCGACGACTGGAACGGCACGACGGTGACATGGGAGATCAAGCCGGCCAAGGACGGAGGCAACGAGGTCTGGTTCAACCACGAGGGGTGGTCGAAGGAGAAGCCGGCCAGCGACCTGGCGTCGGTCAACTACACGTGGGGACGCGTGGTCGGGCGCCTTAAGAAGTATGCGGAGTCAGGCAAACCCGACCCCTACTTCCCCTAGCTCGAGAAGCCGAACTCGCCGAGGTGGAGGCCGGGCGCGCTCAAGTCGACCTCCACCCAGAACACCTCCTTGCGCACGATGGCGTCCAGGTGGGCGCCGTCGACCGTCTTTTGATAGGTCGTGAAATCTGGAGCCTCCGGGATGATGTCGCCGCCGATCCATCCATTCGCGGTCATGTTGGCCCTGGTCTCGTCGAACATCTTGTTGACCTCCGGACCGACATGGCTGACGGACAGGGTGGGCGTGTCGCACAGCCAGCTGTTGTCGGGGCCGTTGTTCTCCCAGGTGAACAGCTGTCCCTGGGCCCAGAAGCTCGTCACCGGGTCGTTCTTGATCAGGTAGAAGCTCGCGTTGCCGGGATCGCACCGGTTGCTCCAGGCGGTTCCGAAAGCCTGGTGGAGCATGAACAGAGCCATCGGAATCGCGAACGCGAGGAGGATCCAGTTGTACCGGCCGATGAGCATGGCGGGGGTATAGCAGATGGGGCCGCCGATTCCTCATAGAATTGCCATCGCCATGAGGGGATGCGGTGTTCAGCCTGCTGCTCCGGGGCTTCGTTTTCGGGTTTGCCATCGCCGCCGCGCCCGGACCCGTCTTCTTCCTCTGCCTTAGGCGCACCCTCGTCCAAGGCCGCGCGCACGGCCTGCTTTCTGGTCTCGGAGTCGCGACGGCTGACGGTTTCTACGCAACGGTGGCCACGTTCGGGGTGGCCGCCGCGATGACGGTGTTTCTGGAGATCCGGCGGCCGCTCGAGGTCATCGGATTTGTGGGGCTGGCTGCCCTCGGAACGACGATCATCCTGCAGCGGCCCCGGCCCGATGATGCGCAGGCGGCGCCGTCCGCGCGAGGGCTTGCTTGGGCCTACCTGTCGACTGCCGGCGTGACGCTCGCCAACCCCGCGACCATCCTGTCGTTCGCAGCCCTTGCGGCGACCCTGGGCGTGGGAACCGGCGGCTCGGGGTGGCGCCCGGCGCTGGTCGCGGCTGGTGTGTCCATCGGATCGATGGCATGGTGGTGCCTGCTGGTCCTGGCCGCGTCGTGGCTTCGCCCGCGCCTGACTGCGCCGGTCTTGCGCGGGATCAGCATCTTCAGCGGTATGGCGATCTTTGCGCTGAGCCTGGCGTCTCTCTACTCGGCCTTCGCGTAGCGCTTCTGGACGACCGGGTCGTTGAGCAGCCTGACGGGAAACCCCGGTCCGATCTCCGGTCGGACGTCGCGCACATGGATCGGCTCGCCGCACTCCGAGCACACGACCTCCGCGTGCGAAACCTTGCCGCACGCCCGATGACGTAGGAGCACCGGCGCGCCCTTGCCGCGGTCAAGCCAGCGGTCGCCCCACGCGACCATCGCTGCCAGCACGGGGAAGAAGTCCTTGCCCTTGTCGGTCAGCCGGTACTCGTAGCGCGGGGGGCGGTCCTCGTATTTGCGCCGCTCCATCAGGCCTTCGCCGACCAGGCGCTTCAGGCGCTCCGTGAGAATGTTCCGGCCGATGCCGAGTCCCGCCTCGAAGTCATCGAAGCGGCGCATGCCGTAATAGGCCTCGCGCAGGACGAGCGGCGTCCACCAGTCGCCGACCAGGTCGACGGTGCGGGCGATCGAGCAGGGAAACCTGGCGAAGGAGGTGCGCTTCATGCGGGTCTGATTCTAGTCAGTTGCACTACTGAACGCACCCATGTTAGATTGCGGCCATGAAAGCTGAGCCGGCCGAGCGCACGAGGACGATCACCTGGGACGACCCCTTTACGATCCCCCGAGCGGCGGTCGGAAAGACGGGCCTGGAGATCCTCACCGAACTCTTCGAGGGACGGCTGCCACCACCGCCGATCGCGATGACGATGGGCTTCATCGGGGTCGAAGTGGCTGAGGGCCGCGCGGTCTTCGAAGGTGATGCGGCCGAATACCTGTACAACCCCATCGGCGTGGTGCATGGAGGCTTTGCCATGACCCTTCTCGACTCGGCGATGGGCTGCGCGATACACAGCACGCTGGGCGTGGGCGAGCTCTACACCACGTTGGAGGTGAAGGTGAATTTCATCCGGCCGATGAACACCGACACCGGCCGCGTGCGCTGCGAGGGCACGGTGATCCATCGCGGAGGCCGGATCGCGACGGCCGAGGGCAAGGTGATCGCGATCGAATCGGGCAAGCTGCTCGCGCACGGGACCACCACATGCCTGGTCATGCGCTCGTGAGCATCGCGTAACCCGCTCCGTATACCTTTCATCTTCATGGCGCACGAGATTCGGATCGTCGACGTGTTCACGGAGCGGCCGCTCGCGGGCAATCAGCTCGCTGTCGTGCTTGACGGACGCGGCATCCCTGAAGAGCTGATGCAGCGCATCGCTCGCGAGATGAACTTCTCCGAGACGACGTTCATCCTGCCGCCCGACGACCCTAAGCATGCGGCCAGGTTGCGGATCTTCTCGCCGACGGTCGAGATGCCGTTCGCCGGCCATCCGACGATCGGCACCGCCTGGGTCCTGGCCGAAGAAGGGATGGTCCCAGGCGGCGCGCTCGAGTTCACGCTCGAAGAGAACGTCGGCCCCGTCCCGGTGCGCGGTATCAACCACGACGGCCGCCTCACCTTCTGGATGACCCACCCGCAGCTCACCTACGGACGGACGCTCGAACGCGCCGTGGTGGCCTCCGCCGTCGGAGTCGAAGAGGCCGCCTTCGTCCCCGACGTTCCGTGTCAGGTTGTCAGCACGGGCAACCCATTGCTTTTCGCCGCGCTTCGCGATCCAGCCGCTGTCGACGAGGCGGTATCGGATGCGGCCCGCTTGAGCACGGTGCTCGACGGCGACGCGTTTGGAGTCTTCCTGTTCGCGCCGGCCGGCCCAAACCGGCTCTACAGCCGCATGTTCTCGCCGGCCATCCCCGAGGACCCCGCCACGGGTTCCGGAAGCGGACCGCTAGGCGCATTTGCCGTGAAATGCGGGCTCATCGAACGTGCACCGAAGGTGTCGATCGTTAGCGAGCAGGGCACCAAGATGGGCCGTCAGAGCTTCCTCCACATCGAGCTCGAGTACCGCGAGCTCTCCGACACCCCGGCCCGCATCGAAGTCGGCGGTTCCGTCAGGCCGGTGCTCAGCGGGACGCTGTCGGACTTCACGCCTTGATCGTCGACAGCTACAGGTTCCTGCCTCGCACGTTTCGCCCCCTGTACGAGGGTCGCGGTCCTTTTCCCGGCGAGGAAGATCCGGTATGGACGCCGTTCGAGAAACGGCTCTCCGAATCGAGGATCGCTCTGCTCACCTCGGCGGGCATCTACCTGAAACGAAGCCAGCCGCCATTCGACCTCGATGGCGAGCGGGCGCGTCCCGATTGGGGTGACCCGTCATGGCGCTCGATCCCTGCGGTCGCCGAAAAGGGCGAGCTGGGCGTCGGCCACCTGCACATAAATGGCGCGGACATCCTGGCCGACCCCGAGATCGCGTTGCCGACGCGGTTGCTCGAGCAGCTGGCCGGCGAGGGCGTGGTCGGAGGCGCCGTGGCAAATCACGTCTCGGTGATGGGATTCCAGGAGCGCGCCTTGAGCGATTGGCGGCAGACCACGGCGCCGGCGATCGTCGCCCACCTCCGCGAACAGGGTGCGGATGCGCTCGTCCTCGCCCCTGCTTGACCCGACTGCTGCACTAACGTGCCCGTGCTGGCACGGTGGATCGAGGCCGCGGGGATTCCGACCGTCGTGGTGACGATGATGCCCTCGGTCGCCGAGGAGCGGCGCGCCGCGCGGATCGTCGGGGTCGAGTTTCCGTTCGGCCACGCGTTCGGCATGCCGAACGACCGGGTGATGCAGCGGCGCGTGCTCGAGCTCGCGCTGCGTGTGCTGGCCGGCGCGTCCGTGTTCGGCACGCGAGTCGACCTCGACGTCGAGTGGCCGGTACCGCTCCGCGAGGCTTACCGCGCCTGGCAGCCCAAGGAACCGAGCCCGATCGTCAAGAAGATGCTCGAGGCGAGAGCTACGTCCTAGCCCTTTTTGGTCAGGGTCGGGTCGCAGCGCGCTTCCTGCCACGCACCGTTGCGCTCGAGCAGCTTGCGCAGCGAGCCGCGCAGCTCGGCCACCTCGCCGTCGCTGAGGTGCTCGCCGAAGGTCTCATGCAGCGCGGCTCGAAAAGTCTCGTCCGCCTCGGCCAGCACCTTTCGCCCGCGGTCGGTGAGCAGGACGCGGACGATGCGGCGATTCTCGCGCGGCGTCTCGCGCAAGATCAAGCCGTCCTTCTCGAGGCGGTCGGCGATGCGGGTCGTCCCGCTCGGGCTGCCGACGAGCTGGGCCGCGATCTCGCTCATCTGGAGCGGGTGCGCGGCCGGGACCTGCAGCCGCATCAGAAGCTCGAACTCGGGCCACGAGAGGTCCGTCTCGGCCCGCAGGCGGTCTTCCAGCAGGCGCTGGATGACGCGGGCCGTCTGATGCAGGTTGATCCAGGTCGTGACCTGGTCCTGTGACGCTGCTTTGGGCTTGACCTTCACCTGGCTCACGCTATCTGGAATATGTTGACCCGGCAACCTTGTTCCAACATACAGTTGCTTACGCAAGTATTGATGGGAGAAGGTTTGGAGATGGAGATGGAGATGACGCTTGATTTCACATCCGCCGCGCCCGCCACGGAGCTGGAGGCGCTGGCGGAGAAGCTGCGGGCCCGGAACTTCGAGGTGGTGATCGTCCAGGACGGCGCCGAGGCGAAGGCCGAGGTCCTGAAGCGGATCCCGGAAGGCGCGATGGTGCACTCGGGCAAGTCGAAGACCCTCGAGGACGCGGGCATCTTCACCGAGTTCATGGAGAGCGGGCGGTACGACTTCGTGCGCAAGGCGACCATGAAGATGGACCGCAACACGCAGCGTGACGCGATGCGGAAGCTCGGCGCCGCGCCGGACTTCATGGTCAACAGCGCTCATGCCGTGACCCAGGACGGCCAGATCGTCATCACCTCGGCGAGCGGAAGCCAGATCGGGCCGATCGCGTCCGGCGCCGGCAAGCTGATCCTGGTTGTCGGCAGCCAGAAGATCGTGCCCGACCTCGACGCGGCGTTTCGCCGGATCAAGGACTACGTATTTCCTTATGAGGACGCGCGGCTGCGCGAGACGATTGGCATTGGGACGAAGATCACGCGCACGCTGATCCTCGAGCAGGACTTCATGCCAGGCAGAACGACGATCGTCCTGGTCCGGGAGCCGATCGGAGTCTAGTCAGGCCTTCGGTTCGAGCTTGATCGACGCCGAGTTGATGCAGTAGCGCAGCCCGGTCGGCTGGGGGCCGTCGTCGAAGACATGCCCCAGGTGCCCGCCGCAGCTCGCGCACGTGACCTCGGTCCGTTCCATGAACAGCGAGTCGTCGACCGACTGCTCGATGGGCGCGCCGTCGGCCGCGGCGTAGAAGCTCGGCCAGCCGCAGTGAGCGTCGAACTTCGTTTCCGACTCGAACAGCTTGGCTCCGCATCCGGCGCACAGGTAAGCGCCCGGCGTCTTGGTCTCCCAGTACGCGCCCGTGAAGGGCCTCTCCGTGCCCTTCTCACGCAGCACGTGGTACTGCATCGGGGTCAGGTCTCGCTTCCACTCGGCTTCGCTCTTCTGGACTTCGCTCTTCTTCATCGCCTTCAATCTCCCACATTCGGGGAAGCGCCAAACTAAGAGACGGGGTGGACAAGCACACCGAGTCTCGGCTCAAGCGCGACAACGTGATCTGGCTGGTGACGGCGGGGCGCGAGGCGCGGCCTCAGGCCGTGCCGGTCTGGTACATCTATCAACACGAGCCCTTGTCCTTCCTTATCTATGCGCAGGATGGAGTGAAGGTGCGGCACCTCAGGGCGAACCCTTATGTCGAGCTGCACCTCAACACGGACGAGGCGGGGGAGGACGTCGTCCGCGTGTCGGGCTATGCCACCATCCCGAAGTCGGAGCCGCCCGCGCACAAGAATCCCGCGTACCTGCGCAAGTACCGAAGCCAGATCCTCGGGATTGGCATGACGGCCGAGCAGTTCGCCGAGAAGTATCACAACGCGATCCGCGTCCGGCGGCTCCGTTTCCACTAGGAGGACAACCCTGGCAATGACGCATCCACTTCGGTTCGGCATCAAGGCATCGGGCCAGTCCATCATCGTCGAGCAGCTGCGCGCCGTCTGGCGGATCGCCGACGAAGGCGACTTCGACCACCTGTGGGACTTCGACCACCTCGCGTCCATCGGCCCCAACGGTCCGGACCGTCCGATCTACGAGGGGTGGGCGCTGCAGGCGGCGATCGCCGAGGCGACCAAGCGCGTGCGCATCGGCTGCCTGGTGACCGGCAACACCTACCGCCACCCGGCCGTCCTGGCGAAGCTCGCCGTGACCGTCGACCACCTGTCCGGCGGCCGGCTGGAGTTCGGCATCGGCGCCGCGTGGGCCGAGATCGAGCACCAGATGTACGGCATCGAGGGCCTCGACCACAGGGTCGGACGGCTGAGCGAGTCGCTTCAGGTGATCAAGTCGCTGTTCACGGAGGAGCGCACCAACTTCGAGGGCCGGTACTACCGCTTCACCGACGCGATCGCGAACCCGAAACCGATCCAGAAGCCCTACCCGCCGCTGTGGATCGGCGCCTCGGGCGAGAGCACCCTGCGGCTGACCGCGCGCCACGCCGACGTCTGGAACATCTCGGGCGGCGGTCCCGAAGAGATCAAGCCCCTGATCGCGAAATTCGAGGAGGCATGCGACGCGGTCGGGCGGGATCCGCGTGAGATCCGGCGGTCGCTCCAGTTCGACTGGGACGGCAAGGATCGCAGCAAGCTGATCGACCTCTCCGGCAGCCTGCTCGAGCTTGGCATCACCGAGCTGGTTGTCTACGTGCGCGGCGATCAGCCCGTAGAGCTCGCCGAGAAGATCGGCGAAACGCTGCCCGAGCTGCGCCGCCTGCAAAAGGTGCACTCCTAGGAGCCCCAACAAGAACATATCGTTGACACGACATATGTCGCTGCAGTAATATGTGCGTATGCCCGATGTTTTCCAGATCCTGGCGGACCCGACCCGACGCCGCCTGATCGACGCCCTTCGCGAGGGCGAGCGGTCGGTCGGCGAGCTGGTCGAAGCGGTCGACATCGGGCAGCCGGGCGTCTCCAGGCAGCTGGCCATCCTGGAGGACGCCGACTTCGTAATCGTCCGGCCCGAAGGCCGGAGACGGCTGTACTCCCTGCGCCCTGAGCCGTTTCGCGAGCTGTCGCAGTTCGTGACCGGATACCGCGCGATCTGGGAGGGACGACTCGACAGGTTTGCCGCCGAGCTCGACCGGCGGCGCAAGCAGAAGAACAACAAGGAGAAGCGCAGATGATCAGACCATGTTTGGTGTTCGTCGACCGAGCCGAGGAGGCGATCAAGCTCTACGTCTCGATCTTTCCGAACTCGAAGATCGTGAGCATGCAGCGCAGCGAAAGCGACGGGCCGATCGCCAAGGGCAAGCTCCTGCACGCCACCTTTGAGCTCGACGGCCGCGAGTACCTCGCGTTCGACGGCGGCCCAACCTTCAGCTTCTCGGAAGGGATGTCCCTGATGGTGACCTGCAAGACGCAGGAGGAAGTCGACAGGTACTGGACCAAGCTGACGGAAGGCGGCGGTGAAGAAGGACCCTGCGGCTGGCTCAAGGATCGGTTCGGCGTTTCGTGGCAGATCGTGCCCGAGGTGCTCGGCCAGATGCTCAGCGACTCGAGGTCCGGCAACTCCGCGGCTGCGATGCAGGCCATGCTGAAGATGAAGAAGCTCGACATCGCGACGCTCGAGAAGGCTTACCGGGGCAGCGCCGTCGCGTGACGGAGCGGCCCAAGCTCACCCTCGAGCGGACGTTCCACGCCCACATCGACGACGTGTGGGAGCTCTGGACGACCAAGGAAGGAATCGAATCGTGGTGGGGCCCGGAGGGATTCAGCGTCGCGGTGAGCGACCTGAATCTCCACCCGGGTGGCCGGCTCACCTACACCATGAGCGCGATCGCGCCCGAGATGATCGACTACATGAAGAAGGCGGGCATGCCGGTTTCGAACCAGCACAGTCTCAGGTTCACAGAGGTCGACCCGCCGCGACGGCTTGCCTACATGGAAAAAGTCGACTTCATCCCCGACGTCGAGGCGTATGAGGTCGAGACGGTGGTCGAGCTCTCAGAGGTGCCCAACGGTGTCCGCATGGTCCTGACATTCGAGTCGATGCACGACGACCGATGGACACAGCTGGCGGTGATGGGCCGAGAAAGCGAGCTGCGAAGGCTAGCCGAGGTTCTCCAGAAAAGGCGAGAATAAACGCCGACGTCTTCCCCGACGCTTTCCCTCTCCCCGCAGGGGAGAGGGCCAGGGTGAGGGCTCTTTAGGAAAGGAGAAACATATGGCCGACAGCGTTTACCGCGTGACAGAGCTGATAGGGACCAGCAGCCAGTCCTGGGAGTCGGCGGCGAAGACCGCCGTGGAGACCGCGGCCAAGTCGCTGCGCGACCTTCGCGTGGCTGAGGTGGTGGAGCAGGACCTGACGATCGAGAACGGCAAGGTGACGAGTTATCGGGTGAGGCTCAACGTGTCGTTCAAGTACTTGCCGGAAGCCGGCACAAGTCGGAGCCGAACCGCGAGCAAGAAGCGCTAGAGGCTCAGGGGGCCGTCGCCGCCTGGAGCTGACAGCCGGCAGCCTTCATCTCGTCGAGGGCCAGCTTTCCGGTTGCCTCGTTGACCGCCGCGCAGAGGTTCACCAGGACGCGCACCTGGAACTGGTTCTTGCGCGCGTCGAGGGCGCTCGCCCGCACGCAGTAGTCGGTGGCGATGCCGCATACGTCGATGTGGTCGATGCGCTGCTCCTTGAGCACGTCGAGGAGCTTGTGGCCGCGGGTGTCGACCCCGTCGAATGCCGAGTAGGCGGCGGCGTTGCGTCCCTTGGTGACCACGACCTGGATGTATTTCTCGCGCACCAGGTTCTGGATGGTCGGCACAAACGCGGCACCCGGGGTGCCGACCATGCAGTGCGGCGGCCAGGTGGTGGTGAAATCGGGGTGGTCGGAGATGTGGTCGGGGGCGCTCTCGTGGTAGTCGCGCGAGGCGACGACGAACTGATATTCGTACTTGAAGTGCCGAACGTGGCGGGCGATCATCGCCGCGACCGCCAGGCCTCCGTTGACCCCAAGGCTTCCGCCCTCGACAAAGTCGACCTGGACGTCGACCACAAGCAACGCGTTTCTCATGCCTATTCGCGCCTTCTTTAGCGGTTATTTAGACTGGCCCTGATGGCCTCCGTGATAGTAGCGGGCGCGCGCACCCCGTTTGGCAAGTTCGGAGGCCCTTTCAAGACTGTTCCCGCCAAGACGATCGTCCGCCGCCCTCGATCGTGAGCGCGCGCCAGACGGCTCCTTACGGCTCCTGGGCTTCGCCCATCACGCCAGATCTGTTGCTCAAGGGCACCGTGCACATGCGCAACCAGATGTTGCGTTGGGACGGTGACGACCTGTACTGGTCGGAGCTGCGTCCATACGAGGCCGGTCGCATCGTCGTCTGCAGGCGCGCGAGCGACGGAACCATCAGCGACGTGACGCCGCAAGGCTTCAACGCGCGGTCGCGAGTGCACGAATACGGGGGCGGGCATTACGCGGTGCGTGACGGCACGGTGTTCTTCACGAACTACAAGGACCAGCGCCTGTACCGGCAGGATCGCGGAGCCGCGCCGCGGCCTATCACGCCAGACGCGGACATCCGCCACGCGGACATGCTCGTCGACGGTCCGCGCGCTCGCGTCATCGCTGTCCGTGAAGACCACACGGCGGGCGCGTCCGAAGCCGTCAACACGCTCGTGTCCATCGAGGCCCGCGGTGACGGCGACGCGTTCGTTCTCGCCTCGGGCAACGACTTCTATTCGTCCCCGAAGCTGAGTCCCGACGGGAGCCGCCTCGCGTGGCAGACGTGGAATCACCCGAACATGCCGTGGGACGGCAGCGAGATCTGGGTCGGGGAGCTCGACCGCAACGGGAGAGTCACATCGTCGCGAAGGCTGGCCGGCGGACCGAACGAGTCCGTCCTCCAGCCCGAATGGTCGCCGGGCGGCGAGCTTTACTTCGTGTCCGACCGGAACGACTGGTGGAACATCTACCGGGCTCGCGGCGAAGGCGATGAGCCTGTATGCAGGCGCGACGCCGAGTTCGGCGCGCCGCAGTGGGTGTTTGGGCAGCGCTTCTACGCCTTCAACGGCGCGGACGAGATCGTGTGCGTCTTCTCGGACTCGGGCGGAAGCAAGCTGGGCAGGATCGACCTGAACACGGGCAAGCTGACCCCGATCAACCTGTTCTACTCGGCGCTCTTCAACGTCCAGGTTTCACGCGGCAAGGCGGCGGTGTATGCGGGCTCCTCGACGCTGGCCGAACGAGTTCTGATCGTCGATCTCGCCTCCGGCGCTGAGAAGATCGTCAAGGTCGCCAACCCGGCGCACGTCGAGTCGGGCTATTTCAGCGTTCCCAAGCCGATCGAGTTTCCAACTGAAGGCGGGAAGAATGCGCACGCCTTCTACTACCCACCGCGCAACCAGGACCACGAGGCGCCGTCGGGCGAGCGCCCACCTCTCATCGTGCACTGTCACGGCGGACCGACGGGAAGCGCGGGCCCGACGTGGCCTTTCGAGTTCCAGTATTGGACGAGCCGCGGGTTTGGATTGGTTGACGTGAACTACGGAGGATCGTCCGGCTACGGCCGGGCATATCGAATGCGCTTGAACGGCAACTGGGGAGTCGTCGACGTCGAGGACTGCGTCAACGCGGCGCGCTACCTCGTCGATCAGGGTCTGGCCGATCCGCGCCGCGTGTCGATCACCGGCGGCTCGGCGGGAGGGTTCACGGTGCTGCTCTCGCTCACCCAGCGCGACTTCTACAACGCGGGCGCGAGCCACTTCGGAATCGGCGACCTCGAGCTGTTCGCCAAAGAAACCCACAAGTTCGAGTCGCGCTACCTCGACACGTTGGTCGGTCCGTATCCGGAGCGCGCCGACCTCTACCGCGCCCGGTCGGCGATCTACTTCGCCGACGACATGAGCTGCCCGGTGATCCTTTTTCAGGGCCTCGAGGACAAGGTCGTGCCGCCGAGCCAGGCCGAGACTTTCATCGCGGTCTGCAGGGCGAAGAAGCTGCCCTACGCCTACGTCCGTTTCGAGGGCGAGCAGCACGGCTTCCGGCAGGACAAGAACATCCGCCGTGCATTCGAGGGCGAGCTGTACTTCCTGTCTCAGGTGTTCGGGTTCCAGACGGCGGACGACATCGAGCCGGTCGTGATCGAGAACTTCACCCCCGGGTCGCGCGTGAAGGGAGCCGTATCTTTTCCGTAGTCGGCGTGGCGGAACGGCAGACGCGTCAGCCTTAGGAGCTGGTGCCCGAAAGGGCGTGGAGGTTCAAATCCTCTCGCCGACACCTACTGTGGGGAATATCCGTTCGTCGTTCAGGCGCCCGAACCCGTGCGGGTGGCCTAAAGTTCAGGTTTCGTGGGACAAGAAGCCCCGCACGAGAACGGCTCGCGGCCGAAATCCGAAAGCAATGGGCATCAGAGCGTCGGTGGGTACCGGCTTTTGCGCGAGCTCGAGACCGACAGCCTTGGCTCCGTCTACGAAGCCGAGCATCCCCGGCTGCACCGTCGCGTCGCGCTTCGCACGATAGGCACGGGCGTCGCGCGCGACGTCAGCTTTTCGCGCCGGTTTCTCCTCGAGCTGCGCTCGTATACCGCCCTGGAGCACGAGGCGATCCCCAAGCTTTACGAGCTCGCCTACGACGGAGAATCGCCCTATCTCGTCACCGAGCTGGTCCCGGGCCGCAACCTCGACGCGGTTTTGGGCGATGGCCAGCGCTACGAGCCGCTCGGCATCATCGCCCTGCTCCGGCCCATCGCAAGCGCCCTCGACTACGCGCACTCGCGTGCCACGGTCCATCGCGACGTCAAGCCCGCGAACATCCTCCTCGCCGACGACGGCCGCACCATGCTTGCGGGATTCGGGTTGGGCACCGTCGCCTCGTTCAACACCGGGCCCGGCGCGACCGGTCAGGTCGCACCTGATTACGTCGCGCCAGAGCGCCTGGTCGGCCGCGAGGTCGACGGGCGGGCCGACGTCTACTCGCTCGCCGCGGTGATCTTCGAAGCGACCACCGGCCGCCGTCCCTTCTCGTCGAAGAGCTGGATCGAAACGTTGAGCAGGCGCCTCTATGAACCGCCGCCGAACGTCCGCGAGGTGACACCGGACCTGCCCGTTGCGTTTGCCACCGTGCTTCAGCAGGCCATGGATCGCGATCCGAACCGCCGTCCGTCCACTGCGGGCGAGCTCCTCGACCGACTGCAGTCGGCGCTCGTCTCACCGAACGGAAGCGTGGAGAGCAAGCGCTGGTTGGAACCTGTCGCTCGGCGGGGGCGAGGCGGCATCGGCGTCGGCGTCATCGTCCTCGTCGTGGTCGGCGTCTCCGAGATCGTGTGGCTGGTCGAGGGGTCGGGCCTGTCAGTGCTTACGCGGGGGATGCACCGCCTGTTCGGAGGCTGATACCACCGGGGGTCAGCCGGCGTGGCCGTCGAGCATCAGCACCGAGCTGCACGTGAACAGCCGGTCGACGGAAAAGCCGGGGTTCACGTTCGACGGGTCCTGGCCGATCGTGGCCGCGATCTGCTGCACAAGCTGCTGTGCCGGGATGTTCATGCCGAACACGTTGCCGGACGTAGGCATCAGGTCGATGGCGCCGCTGTGGGCGACCAGCACGACCGAGCCGCTCCAGCCGACGCCGTTGTAGGTGCCGCTGCCGGTGATGATCGCGCCGGCCGCGGAGCTGTCGGAGAGGCTGAGCTTGAGATTCGTCATGCCCGAGACGCCGCCGGAGTCCTGGACGGCTTTGACGAGGTCGGTCGACGTGTAGCCGCGATGGACTGCTTTATTCGATTCGATGTCCGCGCTCTTGCAGTCCTCGACGGACGCTACCGCCACAAACGGCTCTTCACCGGTGGTTCCGAGACCGCTGATCCCGGTGACGATGATCGTGTAGATCCCGGTGGGGGCGCTGTTGATCACCACCGTGATGGGCGACTTGCCGGTCCCGAAATACTGCGTGTTGTCAGGCGCCGTGACCGTCAGCTTCATCGCGCTACCGGGATAGCCGAGGGAAGCCTTGACAGTCTTGCCTCCCGCGTAGCTGTACGTGTACGTCTGCTGCTCGCCGTTGTGCAGCGGCGCACCGACATAGTCCTGCTCGGTGCCGGCCGTGGTGCCGACCGCGACTGCGTTCGTTGCGTCGAGCGCCGGGCCGAACGGGTCGTTGGGGTCGGGCACGATGGTGACGGGCGCGCTGATCGTTCCATTCGGGCTGGCGGTCGCCTGTTGGCCTTTGTTGATGGTCACGCTCACGCCCGAGCTGTTGTGAAGGATCACGGTCCCATCGAAGACCTTGACCAGCATCGTCCCGTCGGCCTTGAGGAAGATCTCGAACTTCGTGCCGCGCACGCTCGCGGTCGCCGACTTGCCCTGAACGTCGAATGTCGACCCCGACACCAGGTGCTGCACGTTCGTGAACGTGCGCCCGACCTGCTGGACGAGCTTCACGTCGTGGAGGTTGCCTTGCTTGGTGAAATGCGCCGAGCTGAGCTGGAGCTGGGTGTCGCTCGCCAGGCGTGTGATGGTGCCGTCTGGGAGGGTGATCGAGGCGCGCCCCTTGGTGTCGGTCTGCACCCACTCGCCGGCCTGGATGACCGCGCCGGTCGTGGCAGGGGAGTAGTCGGTGCCGTTGTGCGACGTCGAGGTGGCCGGCTGGTAAACCGTGAGCGTGGCGGTGGCGTTGACCGCCGCCTGTGCGGCCACGTTCAGCCACACGACCACGCCGGCGATGATCAGGATCAGGATGGCGAGGACGATTAGAAAGCGACGCCCACCACGACGCTTGGGCGGGGCCTTCGCGGCTACGGTTCCCATGTTGCCCGCGAAAGATAGCTCAATGGTTGCTTAACGGCCGCGGCTTAGGTTTCCGGCTACCGGTGTCCCTCGACGACCATCATCCCGTCGCCGTTTGCCGCGGCACATGAGTACACGCGGTCGACGATGTAGCCGGAAGGGATCGAGCTGATCGACTGCCCGCCGAAAGAGCTCAGGTTGGTCACGACCTGGGTCGTCACGTTGATGCCTCGCACGGTGACCTGGGTGATGACCGCCCCGAGGTTCGGGGTCGCGGCGTAGAAGTCGATGGTCCACGAGATGGGGACGCCGCCGACGGTCGAGTAGTAGACGATCCGGGCGGAGGTAGCGGACGTGCCGTCCACGTAGATCGTGACCCCGCTGGCGCCCGATTCGGAGAGGGACTTGGCGATCTGCGAGTTGCTCAGCGTCTGGCGAACGGCGCCGCCGCTGTCGACGTTGTCCGACGAGCATGGTGCATTGGTCGCGAACGCGACGGCATACGCTTCGCCACCGGCCACGTCGATCGCGTGGACGATGGCCTTGTAAAGACCCGCCGGCCCGCTCACATTGCCCTCGACCGGTGATCCGCCATTGCGCGACGCGTGCTCGACGCTGTTCGGGTCGATCACCGACAGCGTCATGAAGCTGCCCGGGTAACAGAGGGCCACGCTCACGACGCCACCCGGTGAGTTGTAATCGACCTCGGCCGTCTGGCCCGTCGAGATGCTGTCGCCGCTCGAGACCTGCACCGTTCCCGCCGTGGTGCCGCTCGATACCGCCTTTGCGCACTGCGACATCAGCGCAAAGGGGTCTTGCGGGTCGCGCTGGATCGTGCGTACGGCGGAGACCTTGCCGTTTGCGTCCACGTCAACCTCCTGGTTGGTCTTGACGTCGACGGACGTCTGGGCGCTCACGTGGACGGTTCCGTCGAAGACCTTGATCAGGTTGGTGTGGTTCTGCCGCACGAGGACCTCGTACTGAGTGCCGCGGACCGTGGCGCTGACGGAGTGGCCGTCGACCTTGAAAGAGGCACCTGTCGCGAGGTGCGCGACGTTGATGAATGTGCGGCCGACCTTCTGCGTGACCTCGGCCGACTGCAGGTTTCCGTTCTTCTGCAGCAGCACCCCTGAGATTTTCACGTCCGTGTTGGGCGCCATGCGGATCAACGAGCCGTCGGGAAAGTCGATCGCGGCGTGGCCGGAAGCTTCGGTCGCGACGTCGTCGTTCGCGACCAGCGACTGCCCGGGCGTGCCCGGGTTGCCGTTCACCTTCACCGGCTGATTGATCAGGACGAGCGTCGCGGGAGCCGTGATGGGCGCCGACGCCTGGACCACGAAAAACCAGTAGCCGCCGCCGATGACGAGCAGCGCTGCCAGGAGCAAAGCCACAAGGCACCCGCCGCAACCAAAGCCGCAACCTCGCCCCAAACAGCCGGAAGATTTCTGTGGTGCCGTGGAAGATGGCACCTGCTGCGGCACATCCGAGGGGGCCGCAACCGGGCGGTCGGACGCCATCGCCGGGGAAGATTAGCTCTAAGTCGTCTGCAAATCGACGATTAAGCGAGCGGGATCGTTGAGGGTGAAGACGCGCATGCAGACGGACCTGCTCAGGCCGAGCCCCCATGACACGGTTCCCTCGAAGTCCTGTGTCTCGCGGGCCTCTTTCAGCACCTGGTAGTCGGCCTGGACGAAGTACCTAGGCCCGGTAAAGGTCGAGGCGCCGGTCGCCGACTTGACTGTGATCAAGATGCCCGCCGAGCCGCTGAGCTGGACCGTCTGCCCGCTGGCGCCTTGCGTGAAGACCGCCGTGGCCTGCCGCTTCACCGTGTATTGCGGGACGATCGAATCCATCTGCAGGACGAAGCGGTCGTAGCCCGGTTGCTCGCCCACGCGCGCGGTGATCGTGTTCGCGACCCCGGTCTTACCGCCGCTGGCGTCGGCACAGGCGAAGGCGGGGAGGTTGGTGCCCGGTGGCGTGGGCGGGCTGATGGGTGGCTCCGAGACCGAGATCCTGGGGGCCGAGGCGATCGAGGTGGGGGTATCGGCCGGGCTGACAGCAGCGCTCGGGGCCAGGCTCGGTCCGCAGGCGGTCAGAATCGAGATCAATACCGCGGTCAAGGCGAGGCGCACCGGCCAATGGTATGGTCGTGAACCGCCGGTCGTGCGCCGAGGTGGCGGAACAGGCAGACGCGTCGGTCTCAAAAACCGATGTCCGCAAGGACGTGCGGGTTCGATTCCCGCTCTCGGCACCATGCCGCATTGAACGACCGGCCGCGGTTAAGGGGTTACGGTGAGGGGACGATCCCCGGAATGACGTAGGCCTCGATCATCGCCACGACGCCCACCCCTGCGGTCAGGATTAGGCTGTAGCGGATCACCCGGCGGAAGATCTCGCCTTCCGAGCCCACCTTGTTGACGCCGGCCGCGCCCACCGACAGGTTTTGCGGGCTGATCATCTTGCCCATGACGCCGCCGGAGGAGTTCGTCGCGGCCGTGAGGATTGGGCTGACGTTGTGCAGTTGCTGAGCCGTCTGTGCCTGTAGTGACCCGAACAGCGTGTTGGATGAGGTATCGCTGCCGGTGAGGAACACGCCGAGCCAGCCGAGGAAAGCAGCAACGAACGGAAACACGAATCCGGTCTTGGCGAAAGCGAGCGCCAGGCTAGAGGTCATGCCTGAGTAGTTCATCAAATACGCGATCGACAACATGAACGCGATCGTGATGACCGGCAGACCGAGCTGGCGAAGCGTGCGAGCGTAAACAGTCCCGAAGTTCACCTTCAACCGCCGGGCGCGCATGAAAAGCCATGCGACGACGCCGGCATATAGGACGAGCGAACCTGCGGCGGCGAGGAAGTTCCAGTCGAAGTTCGTGGCGTACTCGGTCGATTTGGCCACGAGCGGCTTCTCGCGAAAGATCAATGACACGGGTTTGCCCTTGACGATCTCGTACATCCCGGGCCAGTAGAAGTTCCAGTCCGGGAACTTGAACGCCTGGCGATCCGTCGCAGGCTTTGGCCCGATCCACGGCTGCGGGCAGAGAGGGTACGAAGGCGTTCCGCATTTGAGATCGGCGGTTATGTTCGCGGGCGCCGCGAGCGCGGTTTTCGCATCGCCAACCGGGTGGCCCGACCACCAGGGCAGGTTGCCCATCTGGCCGATGAGGATCACGATCACGAGCACCACGTACACCGCGAAGGCTGACGCGACACGGCTCGGGGGGTCGACGGCCTCGAACGGCGATCTCGTGGAGATCGCGGCCGCTTGCCCGGGCAGATCGGAACCGCCCATGACTCGGCGCGGCGCCGCTCCGGATGCGGGCGGTCCTGCAGCCTCGTGGGCAAACTGCCAAGTCTCCTTGGGCCTCCAGAACCGTAGAAGCGTCGCCAGGCAGCCCATCGACACCAGCGCAGCGATGATGTCGGTCAGCTCGGGACCCACGAAGTTCGAGACCAGGAACTGGACGACCGCGAACGAGATGCCGGTGACCAGGACAGCCGGCAAGATCTGGGTCATCCGGTGCCAGCCTGCCAGCACCACGACGAGATACGCGGGAATCAGGATCGAGAACACAGGAAGCTGGCGCCCGACCATGGCCGACAGCGCAAGGGTTGTATTGGTAACCGGGTGGCCGATGATGGGCGCCACGAGGATGCCGAGGGTCGTGACGGGGATGCCGATCGAGCCAAAGGCGACCGGCGCGGTGTTGGCGAGCAGTGCCAGGACGGCGGCCGTGATGGGCTCAAACCCGAGGCTCGCAAGGATGGAAGCCGTGATGGCCACCGGTGCGCCGAAGCCGGCGATCCCCTCGAGGAGGGCCCCGAAGGAAAAGGCCACGAGCAAGGTCTGCAGCCGGCGGTCGGTGGTCAGCCTGGCCAGCGCGCGCTTGATGACGTCGAAGTCGCCGCTCGCTACGGTCAGGTTGTGGAAGAAGACTGCGTTCAGCACGATCCAGCTGATCGGCCACAGCCCGTAAGCCATGCCGTAGGTGGCGGCCCCGATCGTAATGGTGAACGGCATGCCCCATACGATCCAGCCCAGGACGAGTGCCGTGAGCATCGCCGCCAGGGCGCAGAGCCACGCCGGCAGCCTGAGGACCGCGAGCATGACGAAGAGCACATAGAGCGGCAGACCGGCCACCAAAGCCGACAGCAAAGTGCTCCCCAGCACCGGCTGGTAGCTCTGATGAAACGTCAGAAAGACGTCCATCGCCTCCCCCCTTATAAGAAGCGTGCCGAAGCTGCCGTCAATTCAATCCGAATCGAGCACGGTTTGCAAGCGACGCCCCGGGACCGCTCCGTATAGTGCCTCGCGGCCCCCAATGACGCTCGCCAACCTCCGGCACGACATCCGCAACGTGGCGATCATCGCCCACGTCGACCATGGCAAGACCACGCTCGTCGATGCCCTCCTGAAGCAGAGCCATACGTTCCGCGACAACCAGGAGGTGGGCACTCTGATCATGGACAGCAACGACCTCGAGCGGGAGAAGGGCATCACGATCCTGGCCAAGAACACGTCCGTCCGCCACGGCGACGTGACGATCAACATCATCGACACCCCCGGCCACGCCGACTTCGGCGGCGAGGTGGAGCGGGTCGTGAACATGGCGGATGGCTGCCTCCTGCTCGTGGACGCGGCGGAAGGTCCCATGGCCCAGACCCGTTTCGTGCTGCGCAAGGCGTTCGAGGCGGGCCTACGGATCGTCATCGTGATCAACAAGGTCGACCGCGCCAATGCCGACCCGGCGCAGACCCTGGAGCGGGTGCACGACCTGTTCCTCGAGCTCGCCGAAGACGCCGACCAGCTGGAGGCGCCGGTGATCTACTCGATCGCCAAGGAGGGTCGTGCCGGCCTGAAACCTGATGAGCTCGGCCCGGACCTCGAACCGTTGTTCAAGACGATCATCGATCAGGTCCCGCCGCCGGTCGCTGAGCAGGGCGGATTCCAGATGCTGGTGGCCAACCGCGCCTATGACGACTACACGGGCACGATGGCCATCGGACGCATCTCTCGCGGCAGCATCGCGCCAGGCGACACGGTGGCCGTTCTAACCGGGGAGGGCGAGGCTCGACGGGTCAAGGTCGTGCAGGTTCTGCTGTACCGCGGTCTCGATCGGGTTGCCGTCCCGCGGGCGAGCGCAGGCGACATCGTGGTCCTGACCGGCATGGAGGACGTGGCGATCGGCGACACGCTCGCCGACCCGGAGGCGCAGGTCGCGCTTCCCCGGATCGAGATCGAAGAGCCGACCGTCCGGATGACGTTTGGCGTCAACACCTCGCCATTTGGCGGGCGCGAAAGCAAGTTCTCGACGACGCGCCAGCTGCGCGCGCGCCTGTACAAAGAGCTCGACACCAACCTCGGGCTGCATGTGGCCGACACCGACGTTGCGGAGCGATTTCTCCTCAGTGGTCGTGGCGAGCTCCATCTCGCGGTCCTCATCGAGACGATGCGTCGCGAGGGCTATGAGTTCGAGGTGTCGCGACCGGAGGCCATCATCAAGGTCATCAACGGCCAGCGCATGGAGCCGGTCGAGCGTCTCACCGTCGACGTCCGGGAAGAGAACGTGGGCGGGGTGACCGAGGCGCTGGGCAAGCGGCGCGGAGAGATGATCGAGATCAACTACGACAAGAAAGGCAGCGTGCGTCTGGAGTACATAATCCCGACTCGCGGCCTGATCGGCTTTCGCAACACCTTCCTCACGCTGACCGCCGGCACGGGATTGATGAGCTCGATCGGCATCGGTTACCGGCCATGGGTTGGCGAGTTTCGCGAACAGCGCAACGGCGCCCTGACCGCCTCCTCGCCCGGCACTTCGCTCGCTTACGGGCTTGCTGCCGCGCAGGAGCGGGGCACGACCTTCATCGAGCCTGGGGAGGAGGTCTACGAGGGGATGATCGTTGGGATCCAAAAGCGGCCGGGCGACATCCGCGTCAACGTGTGCCGCGAGAAGAAGCAATCGAACGTCCGCTCGTCGACCTCGGACATCTCGGTCCGGCTCACTCCAGCCTCGAGGTTGAGCCTGGAGCAGTCGCTGGACTTTCTGGCCGACGACGAGCTCCTCGAGGTCACCCCGAAGCACCTCCGGCTTCGCAAGCGGCACCTGACGGAGGTCGATCAGTCGAGGGCCCGGCGGGTCACCGAGGCGGCCCGAAGTTAGTCCCGGCGGAATCCGGGTATACTCAGTCTTAGCTGGCGAAGCGCCGGCGCTCACCGCAGGCTTCTATCTTCTCGAACGGGCCTAGCTAGATGAGTTGGCCCCGCCGTTCGAGAGATAGGAGATGGAAATGCCTACTGGCACCATCAAGAAGCTGGTTTCGGATCGTGGCTTTGGATTTATCAAGGCCGAGGACGGACAGGAATACTTTTTCCACCGCAGTGGCACCGAGGGTGACTTCGACGGCCTCCAGGGTGGCGAGAAGGTTTCGTTCGAAATCGAGTCGAGCCCCAAGGGCCCGCGCGCCAAGAGCGTCCGCGTAGCCTAGGTTCGTTAACCAGATGAGCCCCGGACTCTGTCCGGGGCTCTTTTTTGTTATGCCGTGACGAGCGAGTCGGGTCGGCTCGCGACCACCTCGTCGGCTACCGTGAACAGCGCATCCCCGAGCTCGACCAACTCGTGGAGGCGTTCGGCACGCGATTCGGCGCTTGCGAACCCGAGGTCCTCGAGCAGGTCATCCAAGAGCTGTTGGTACCGAGGGTGCTCGCTTTCCGGAGCGTCATTGAGGAGCGCCATTGTCGAGACCCAGATCCCGGCCCCGATCCATGGCATCGCTTCCCGATGGTCTCCTTTGTCTATCATCGCTTGCGGTCCGTCGACCAGGTAAGGGCGCAAGTGCGGGCGAAGCTTGAAGTCGAACGGGGACGGGGAGCGCTTGACCTGCAATGCGCGGTCAAAGGCAGCTGCGGCCATATCCGCGTACATCTGAACCCTGCCGGCGCTCATGTCTGAGTCGCCATAAGCGGCGAGGGCTCTTTCCGCCAGCTCGGATCGATTGAGACCCTTGAGCTGATCCCGCAGCTGGATCAGGCACTTTCGATGCGTTGGCGGAGAAAGCAGCGCGACGGCGATGAGCGCCGCGAGATTCTGAATCGCCAGCGTGACATGGATCATAAATTCGCC
>DATNMQ010000114.1:0-8417 GCA_035602465.1 Candidatus Sulfotelmatobacter sp.
CGAGCGGGAGGCGGTTTCCGTGCTTGTCGAACCGGTGGTTGACACCGAGGTCAGAGGCCCCATCGCGGCTGCGGGGAGAAGTGGCGTAGAGAAGGTGTATGGCGTGCCTTACTTGGACGTAGGGTGCGACGTATGGTTCTATGTTTGATGGATTCACCACTTCTCCCCACTGATCACCGCGATTCGCCGCAGACAGTAACCCCCCGCCCTAAGCCTGTCAATACCTTTACCACAAGATGTGGAGAGCCCAAACAGGCACAAGGTGGTACCTAGCGCATCATGTTGCGCCCTGACCCATGGCGAGCCCTAGATCTTGGGCCGGAATGTGATATCACCAAACATTAGTTTGGGTATCGCCCTCTTTCTGCTTCGGGGTTGCTTACTTCCCTTTACCCGCTGCGCTTCAAGAGGCCGAGACGCTTGGCCCGCCTTTCCGCCCAGCTGAAGACCCAGACGGCGGCGGGAATCATGACCGCACCCATCGCCAGGAGGATGGCAACCGCCGGCAGGACGTCGGCCAGGCTCGCGCCGTTCAAGAGGCTCCTGCGCATCCCGTCGAGGGCGTACGTGAGGGGGCTCGCGTAGCCCGCCAGCTGCAGCGGGATCGGCAGGACGGTCAGCGGGTAGTAGACGCCGGAGACCAGGAGCAGGAAGCCCTGGACCGCGAACGACATCTGCTCGCCCTTCTGCGGCGAGACCATCGGCAACACCGAGGTGAAGATGGCGAGCCCGATGAGGGGAAGAGTCGACGCCGCCAGGACGGCGACGGCCGCGCCGATGTCGGCGTGGGAGAAGTCGAGCTTGAACATGGCGATCGCCGCGAGCAGCACGACGAAGGTCCGGACCAGGCCGTAGCCGATCGCGAAAAGGCAGATGCCCATCAGGTGCGTCACCCGGCGGATCGGCGCCATGAACGTGTACTCGATGGTTCCCTCCCATCGCTCCCACGCGATGGCGAACGCCGCCTCCATGAAGACGAGCGACAGGTAGCCCCAGAGCAGCGAGCCGATCAGCAGGTACAGCTGCGTCCGGTGCAGGTCGAACGACCCGTTGCCGCCCAGGGTGCCAAGCCCGGATGCGAGGAAGCCGATCGAGAGCACGCTGACCATGCTGTAGAAGAGCCAGACCACCTCCCAGACCCAGTACCGCCGGACCGAGTGCATCGACCGCTCGGCAAATCCGAACAGCGCATTCAGCTCGCCGCGCTGTGCCTGGACCTTCACGTTCACGCCTCGACCTCCTCGGCCGCCTCCTGGTCTTGTGCCTCGAGCGTCTTGCCGGTGAGGTGCATGAAGACGTCCTCGAGCGTCGCTCCGCCGTGCCGTCGGCAGAGCTCGGCAGGCGTGCCATCGGCCAGCACCCGCCCGCCGTCCATCATCAGCACGCGGTCGCAGAGCGCCGCGGCCTCGTCCATGTCGTGCGTGCAAAGCAGGACGGTGACCTCGCGCTCCGCCCGCAGGATCTCGAGCATCGCCTGGACCTCTTTCTTCGAGCGCGGGTCGAGCCCGGTCGTCGGCTCGTCCATCAGGAGCAGGGACGGCGCGGTCAGGAAGCTCCGCGCGATCGCAACCTTCTGCTGCTGTCCGCGGGACAGCTGCTTCATCGGCTCGTCCATCGCGTCGAGCGGCAGGCCAAGGCGTTCGAGGATCGCCACCACCTGCTCGCGGGTGCCCGACATGCCGCCGCCGTAGAGCCGCGCGGCGTAGATCATGTTCTCCCAGGGGCTCAGCTCCTTGAAGAACGACGCCTCGACCGAGACCCGGTTCACGTGACGCCGGACCTCTCGGGCCTCGGTCACGACATTCCAGCCGAACACCTTCGCGCTGCCCGCGTCGGGTGTGAGCAGCGTGGCGAGGATTCGGATCACGGTCGACTTGCCGCTCCCGTTGGGCCCGAGGATGCCGGTCACGCCTCCGGCGTCGACGGTCAGGTCGAGCTCGTGCAGGGCGACCTTGTCCTTCCAGTCGCGCCGCCACCAGGACGTGCCTGGTCCGCGCTCGCGGCGCCGGAAGCTCTTCGTGACTCCTTTGATTTCGATCGCTGCGGTGGTCATGGCTCACTCCTGGTTTCTCGAGGCAAAAGAAAAGGACCGTGGCGGTGCCCGACAACCGCACGGTCCTTGCTTGAGTTTCTGGTTTCTAGTTTTCGGCTACCGGACCAGACTCAATAGTGTGCGGATGGGCGCACTTCACCCTTGACGGTGAAGCGGGTTTTGTTGATGTCGCCCATTAACACACTCCGAAGCACGAATGGACACACCCGGATGGGTGTGCGCTGAGACCTAGACTATCCGGCTTCGGCCGCCAAGTCAAGACCGAGGTGGTCGACGATGAAAGCCATCACCTGGGCCTCCTCGCGCCATGACTCGTAGCGCCCGGAAGGTCCCGAGTGACCGGACCCCATCTGGGTTTTGAGCACCACGCAGCTGTCGGGGTTCATGCCTCGCAGCTTCGCCACCCACTTGGCCGGCTCCCAGTACGAGACCCGCGGGTCGTTCAGCCCGCCCATCACGAACAAGGCTGGGTAGCCGGCACGGCGCACGTTGTCGTACGGCGAGTAGCTCTTGATGTAGCGGTAGTACTCGGGCTCCTTCGGATTGCCCCACTCGTCGTACTCGCTGACCGTCAGCGGCAGCTTGTCATCCAGCATCGTGGTCAACGCGTCCACGAAGGGCACCTGCGCCACCGCTACGCCGAAGAGCTCGGGGCGCTGGTTGATCACCGCGCCGATGAGGAGGCCGCCGGCGCTCCGTCCGCGGATCGCGAGCGTGCGTCGCCCCGTGTAGCCCTCGTTGATGAGGTGCTCGGCGCACGCGACGAAATCGTCGAACGTGTTGCGCTTGTGCAGCAGCCTGCCGTTTTCGTACCACTCCCTCCCCATCTCGCCACCGCCTCGCACGTGAGCGATCGCGAAGACGAAGCCGCGGTCGAGAAGGCTGAGACGTGCGGGGTCGAACATCGGGTCGGTGGAAGCCTCGTACGCGCCGTAGCCGTTGAGGAGAAGCGGCGCCGGCTTCGCAGTACCTCGCCGGTACACCAGCGAGATCGGCACCTCGGCGCCGTCCGCAGCCTTTGCCCACAAACGCTCGGTCGCGTACTGCGCCCGGTCGTAGCCACCCCGCACCGGCTGCTCTTTGACGATCGTCCTCTCGCGCGTGCGCATGTCGTAGTCGACGGCCGACCAGGGCGCGTTCAGCGACGTGTAGAAAAAGCGCGTGACGTGGCTGTCGTAGTCGGGGTTGGATCCGGGGAACGCGGTGTAAGTGGCGTCAGGCTGATCGACGACGTGCATCTCACCGCTCGCGGTGTCTAGGATCTCGAGACGCTGGAGGCCGTCGGAGCGCTGGCCCAGAACGACATGGTTCAGGTGCACGTCGGTGGAGTTGAGGCGCACGCCCGGCCGCTCCGGAACGACCTCCGTCCACGAGGACCGGCCTGGGACCGAGACCGGCGCGGCCATGAGTCGGAAGTTCCGCGCGGCGTCGTTGGTGAGGATGAGGAATCGGTCCGCCTGGTGCTCCACCGAGTATTCGATGCTCTCGCGGCGCGCCTCGATCAGAAGCGGCTCGGCATCCGGCTTGTCGCCGGGCACGAAGCGTGCTTCGCTCGTCACCTCGCTCGATGTGGTGATGAAGATGTATCGCTCGCTCTTGGAGAGCTCGACGCTCACCTCGAAGCGCTCGTCGGCCTCCTCGAGGACGAGGACGTCGCGGTCGACCGGGGTGCCGATGGCGTGGCGCCAAACCTGGTACGGCCGCAGCGAATGGTCCGGCTTGACGTAGAAGAACGTTCTGCTGTCGGCTGACCACGCGGCGCCGTAGTGCACCCCCTGCACCGCGTCGTCGAGATCCGTCCCGGTCGCGAGGTCGCGAAAGCGCAGCTCGTGCAGTTCCGACCCATTGACGTCCGCGGCGTATGCGACAAGCGTCTCGTCGGGGCTCCGCTCGACGTAGCCGAGGTCGAAATACTCGTGTCCCTTGGCCAGCTCATTGCCATCCAGAATCACCTGCTCGGCGGCGTCCATCGAGCTGAGCCGGCGACAGTAGATCTCGTAGTCGAGGCCCTGGACCGTGCGGGTGTACGTCCACCAGCCTTGGTAGAAGGTCGGCGCCGAGGTGTCGGTCTCCTGGACCCGGCCGACGATCTCGCGGTACAGCGTGTCCTGGAGCTCCGCCGAGGAGGCCATGACCGCCTCGGCGTGGGCGTTCTCTGCCTCGAGATAGGCGATGACCTCCGGGTCCTGCCGGTCCCGCATCCAGTAGTAGGGGTCGACGCGCCGGTCGCCGTGCGCCTCGAGGATCCGCGGGCGTTGGGGGGCGACGGGCGGCCTCGCCGGGCTGACCTTCACCCGCTCCACTGTAGAGGCGTGGGCGAGGGCTACCGCCCGTGAGCTAGGACGTGTATCGCCTGAGTGATTCGATCGACGGGATGAAGTAGTAGGCGCCGGTCAGCGGCTTCGCGAAATAGGTCAGCGCGTCGCGCACGCCATCCTTCAGCCCGGCCATGTTCTCGAGCATTCCGACGAGGCGGTCCTGCACCGCGGTGAACCCGACGAACATCGTGCCGTGGTCGGCGACGGTCCCGTATGGCATGTTGCGGCGAAAGATCTTGCCGAAGTCGTCCTGGTCGGTCCGCGCGGCGTGCGAGTCGGCGGGACGGTTGTCGAGCTCGACGCTGTCGGGTTTGGTGCGGCCGATGACCGCCTCCTGCCGAGCGACACTTTGCGACTCCCACTCAGCCGCGTCGTGACTCCACCTCTGCAGCAACAGGATCGAGCCGCCGCCCCCGCGGGCGGACTCCGGGATGAGGGCAATCTCCGGCGCCTCGATGAGGGTCGGGTTCTCGGTCCCATCGATGAACCCGGTGAGGTCGCGGTCATGGTGGTACGGCCAGCTGGACGTCTCCTCCGCGATGCGCGCGACGCCGTAGAGCGCCGCGATCACTTGCCGCGAGACGTCGAACACGACGTCATAGGCGCTCCCTGAGATCCACAGCACCGCGTCGTGCTGAGTCGCCGGGATCCGATAGCCGCCGGCACCGGTGATGTCCTGGTTGAACCCGGCCACCTCATCCGGAGCCTCCTTCGGCGCGACCGACCGCCAGAGCTCCGGCCTGAACCCCGCGACGAGATTCACGCCGCCCATCGTCGTCCGCGGCTCGCGCAGGCCGGCCACGGCTTCAACAAGGGCTCGGCGTGCCACCCCGGCTTTGATGTCGAACTCGAGATATGCGTGGGAGGCGGTGCCGAGGGCGAAGATGCCCGCCTGCGGCGTGCTGGTCAGCCGCTCGGTCTCCGCCTCCAGCTTCTTCACGGCTCCGCGAATCGGCGGACAAAGTCGAGGCTGGTCTGCGCGACGTCGCGCCATCCGCTGTCGATCACCAGCGCGTGGCCACGGTTCGGGATCCTGGCCACCTCGGTGACGCCGGGGTTGCGCTTCTGCAGCTTGTAGGAAGCGTTGACGATCGACCAGGGCACCGTGTTGTCCTTCTCGCCGGAGATCAACAGCATCGGTCCCCTCTCGGGATTCTTCGTATCCACCTTCACCACGCTCCACGGGTTGAGGTTCGCCGCCGCGGCCTGGAACAGCGGCTCGCCAGGCGCGGGCACCGCGAAGGTGTTGTAAAGCTCTTTCGCCTCATCCTCCCCGACCGCGTTCGCGAAGCCGTAGCGGAACTGCTCGTATGTGAGCGGGACCGCCCGGTTGAAGTTCGCCGGGTTGCCCAGGACGGGGCTGGCTGACTTCAGGGCGGAGAAGGGCAACGGCAGGACGCCCCGGAATGGCGCTGGGTCGATCGCGACCGAAGCCGCCGCGAGACCGCGCCCGGCGACGATCTGGGCCATCAGGCCGCCGAACGAATGGCCGATCACGGCCGGCTTCTTGTTGAGCTTGCGAATGAATGCAGACATGTGATCGGCGACCTGGCCGACACCCTTGCCCGCGAAGACGTCGGGATGCGCCTTTGCCTCGGCGACGGTCTCGGGATCATCGGGCCAGCCGGGCGTCGCCGCGATGTAGCCGGCGTCTTCGAAGAGCTTCGCCCAGCGCTCCCAGCTGCTCGGGAGCAACCAGAGCCCATGGATGAAGACGACGGGAGTCTTGCCCGAGTCGTTTGCACGATCGACCTGCGCCGCCTCGTGCTCGCTGATGGTCGGCGTCGTCGCTGGTGCGCTCATAGCGGTCCCCCCTGCCGCGAAATACGGTCGCCCACACCCGTACTTTCGGCGGAGCCTGATTCTACGGCCGTCCTGTCAGAGACTTGGGCCCGCCTTTCGCGGCGCGAGGCGCCGCGCCACCCAGCTTGAACGCCTTGCGCACCATCCTCTTCACGTCCGCCCGTTCCGCGTCGGCCGGCGACCGCAGCGTGATGAACCTCATCTGCTTTCCGCCGCCCTGAAGCAAGCCGGTCCCGTCATCGAGCTCTGTGCCGCGGTAGAAATAGATCGTCGAGTGCTTGGCGAACTCGCCGATCCCGACCACGTCCCCCCTGCCATCGGCAAATCGGACGATCTTCCACATCATGCTTTTCGAGCGCGGGCGCTCCATGTGGTAGGCGATCTCCTCCGCGCCCGGGGCGATCGCCTTCACCATGCGCCGAGCGGCCTCAACCGTCTCATTCATTTGCAAACCTCCTTTGTCAATCAGACGATCGCGCGACGGCTGAAATCGACATGTGTCGATCTGGCGTCCGCGAATCCAGCTGAGCGCGCTCTGCTCGAGCGGCGCCTGGCCAGCCGCTAGCCAGGTCGTGCTCGTCCATCTATTTGTGCTGACGTATGCCTGGCGCGCAAATGTGACGGGCTCAGGCGCGATTCGATCGCAGCTTGATCGCGAGCGCCTCATAGGCACGCGCCTTGGCCTGGTGGTCCTCCCTGTCGGACTCGGTCGGGGGCCCTCGGCGGGCTGCTCTGCGAACGGCCACCTTGAGGACGCGCGCGCGGGTGTCGCGATAGAAGGTGGCGTCCCCCAGCGCGTCCAGGAGCAGCGCTAGCTCCTCCTCGGTGATCTCAACCGGTTTCTTCATCGACGTCTCCGATGCGGTAGTGAACGTGAACCACGCCGTTGCCGAAGCGTCGCTCGTCGAGCAGGTGGAGTTTTACTCCGAAGTCGCTCGGCAGGGCGCGATTGCCGCCTCCCACCAGCACCGGCGTCACGAAAAGATGGATCTCGTCGACCAGGCCTGCTCTGATCGCCTGGGCGGCTAGCTGGGGTCCGCCCACAGTGATGTTGCGCTCTGCGTCCGCCTTCATCCGCCGAACGGCGTCGGGGTCGAAGTCGCGCTCGAGACGTGTCCGTGAGCTGGATACGGTCTCCAGCGTCCTGGAGTAGACGACCTTGTCGGCCGCCCGCCAGATGCTCGCGTAGTCCCGCAGGACGGGCGCTTCAGCGGCGGATGCGGCCATCGTTTCCCACGCGACCATCACCTCGTACATCCGGCGGCCGTACAGGTAGGTGCCGGCGTGGCGCTCGAGCTCGTTGACGAAAGCGTGGAGCTCCTCGTCCGGTGCGGCCCAGTCGAAGTTGCCTTCCTCGTCGGCGACGAAACCGTCGAGCGAGGTAATGGCCGAGTAGATCAGCTTTGCAGGCACGACTCAACCCCAATTGTCAGCCTGCTAGAGCCCAGACTCGGGGTCCGGCAACGTCCACGCGAGAACTGACTGCGGCAGGCTTGTGGCGAGCCAGCCCAGAGGAATGAGCGCCAGGAGCAGCTGCATCGCGGTCGAAGGCAGTGGCAACCCAACGTTCCAGAGCAGCGCGAGGATGACGTAGAAGCTGAGGAGCCCCAGCGCGCCGGTGAGGATCCTATACGCGAGAGCGGTCGCCCGATCACGCAGCCCTCTCTCGCGCTCGTCGATATACGCATCGCCCAGGAGCAGGCCGCGGACCGAGTAGTTGAGCAGCATGAAACATCCGAGCTGTGCGGTCGCGAGCCAGATCAGGAACGTCACCGGCGTGGCGCCGAGGACTGATGGCATCGCACCCGGGCCGCCCGCAAGGGCCGAGACCGTCGCGAGCAGGAAGAGGTAGAGCGCGGCGACGATGATCCGGCGCCGGCGCTGGGACAATCGAAAGCCGGGCTCGTCCGCTCGCCGTTCTCGAATCCACCTCCGGAAGAAATCCCTTCGCTCTGCACGGCCTGCGGGGATCTGGGGCTTCATCGGGACACCTCCTTGGGCTGTGAGCTCCTATAAACCTGCTCCGACAGCGGCTCGAATGACCGCGTCGAGAAAATCGCTTCCACCGGCAGCCCGAACACCTCGCTCAGCTTCAACGTGAGCTCGAGACTCGGGCTGTAATCGCCGCGCTCCAGGTATCCGATGGTCTGGTAGTTGACGCCGACGGCGCGGGCGAGGTCCAGGCGGGACATCCCCCGCTCGGCCCGTAGGACGGCGAGCCGGTTGTAGATGACCAGATCGCC
>DATNMQ010000146.1:0-2070 GCA_035602465.1 Candidatus Sulfotelmatobacter sp.
CCGAGCTTGCAGCAAGCTTAGCTGTGAAACAACGGCGAACGCTCCTTTGCTGTCCGATTCACTGATTTGATTCGGGACATGAGACAGTGAGACAGCCCTCCCTTTGAACAACGCTAGGCTACGGCGCCCGCGCGTAGCCCCTAGGAGATCGGCAAATGCACTGCCGAATGTCCGTTGTTGGGAGAACAGCAGAAAACATCTACTCGCGGTGAGTATTTCCGGTTTTGACCCAGGCTGTGTGAAAACCTGGTCGATGCTATGATTCTCTTGCTGAATCGGCGGGGGAAGTGATGCAGGGTTTCGTTCGAGGGGCGGATCGCCAGCAGACGACGCTGTTGCCGGAATGCCTCGATGATTGGGTCGACGAGGGCAATTCTATTCGCGCGGTCGATGTTTTCGTGGATGCGTTGGAACTGCGCGACCTCGGGTTCGATGGCGTTGATCCTGCAGCGACCGGCCGGCCGGCGTACCATCCTTCGCCGATGCTCAAGCTCTACATTTACGGCTATCTCAACCGGGTCCAATCGAGCCGGCGGCTGGAGCGCGAGGCTGGCCGCAATCTCGAGGTGATGTGGCTGACCGGACGGCTCGCGCCGGATCACAAAACCATCGCCGACTTCCGCAAGGACAATGGCCCAGCGATCAAGAAGGTTTGCGCGCAATTCGTCGAGTTGTGCCGCAAGATGGGCCTGCTGACGAAGGCCAGCGTTGCCATCGACGGCAGCAAGTTCAAGGCCGTGAACAGTCGCGACAACAACTTCACGCAAGGCAAGATCCAGCGCCGCCAGAAGCAGATCGAAGAGAGCGTGGCGCGCTACATGAGTCAACTGGACACCGCCGACCGTCAGACTGCCGCAGGAGAAGAGCCGTCGGAAACGGTGCTGCTGACCAAGACGCGGCTTAGGGAAAAGCTGGCGAAGCTCGAAGAAGAAGTGAAACGGCTGGCCGCGATTGAAAAGGCATTGCTCGCCTCGCCCGACAAGCAGATATCGCTGACCGATCCCGATTGCCGCTCGATGGCAACGAGCGGGCGCGGCTCCGGCATGGTCGCCTACAACGTACAAAGTGCGGTCGACACCACGAACCATCTGATTGTCGCGCACGAGGTCACCAACGTCGGCACCGATAGATCGCAACTGGCGACGATGGCGCAGGCGGCGAAAGCCGCGCTGCGCAGCGATAGCTTGGACGTCGTTGCGGATCGGGGCTACTATAAAGGTGAGGAAATCCTGGCATGCGAACAGGCCGGCGTCGCGGTCACGCTGCCCAAGCCGCAAACCTCGGGCGCCAAGTCGGCAGGCCGCTTTGGGAAACCTGATTTTGTTTATTTGGCCAAGGACGATGTCTATCGCTGCCCGGCCGGCGAGAAGCTGGCGCACCACTTCACCGCTGATGAAGATGGCCAGAAAATGCGGATTTACTTGACCAAGGCGTGCCGTACATGCCCGCTCAAGGATCAGTGCACAACGTCCAACGAGCGCCGCATCAAACGCTGGGAACACGAACACGTTGTCGAGGCCGCGCAGACGCGGCTCAATCAGAACCCGCAAGCCATGCGTGTGCGCCGCGAAACCGTCGAGCATCCGTTTGGCACGCTGAAGATGCGGATGGGTGCGACGCACTTTCTGATGAAGACGCTGCCGAAGGTGGCGACCGAGATGGCGCTGCACGTCCTCGCCTACAACCTCACGCGCGTGATGAACATCGTCGGTATCAAACCACTTCTCGCGGCGGTCCGGGCGTGAGGAGCGTGTACTGCTATGCGCGCCGTGTGACCGTTCAGGTCGCTCAGCGGGGCCCGAGGTTGCGCCCGGATTGACTCAAGACTCGATACAGCCAAAATATGCTCAGATGGTCGCGCCGACGTGGATCACGCCCGGCTGCGTGCAGTTTTTGGAGAATAAAAAACGTTTTCACACGGCCTGGACCCGGAGCGAACTCGTAGCGGACATTGCAAAATTGACGCGATTGACGTGGAACGGACTCCACCGCGGCAGCACAAACGCTGCAAGAAAGCGCTGTCTCGACGGTAACTATTGATCAGCGACCTTAAGTACTCACGACGCTCTT
>DATNMQ010000153.1:0-58775 GCA_035602465.1 Candidatus Sulfotelmatobacter sp.
GCGGCAGGCAACCGCACCAAGGGCTTCGACTGCGGTCCCAACGACGCAGTAGGAGCGGATCGGCCGTAAGCATCGAGCGAATTGTTTCCTTCGGCAGCGGTGTCGCCCAATACGCTCCGCGTAGCGCATCTGATACTTGGACTGCGCGGCAGCGCTGCGCATCCTTGCCGCGCGCACCCTCAGGCTAACGGAGTCAGTCGTTTCACCGACTGCCCATATGTAGTAGGGGAGCAAGCTGTTGGGTACCACATATCGTTGGCTGGGGAGGAAGGATTCGAACCTTCAACCTTCTTGATCCAGAGTCAGACAGACTACGCGGCCACAAATCTGGAATCGGGCCGAAAAGCCGTACCAGCCTGTAGCCACTGGTGGTTGTCGTCGAGAACGACGAGCTTGAGCGAGTGCGTGGTCGATAGCAGTCCGAGAGATTTGTACACAATTTGTGCAGTGCTACAGCGGGACTATCACGTTCCTTCCGCGGTCGAGACATTTCTGAGTTCAAGTTTTGGTCGGGGGCCCGGGATTTGAACCCGGGGCCTCACGGTCCCGAACCGTGCGCGCTGCCAAACTGCGCCAGCCCCCGACACGACGAACAGACCCGAGCCGCGCTCGCGAAGCTCCCGACTTAGGAACTCGGTGATTCTACCGGCCGGTCGCTCTTTCCACCCGAACGCGGTCGCGCCTGCGACGCCCTCAGGCGCTGCCGGATGAAGATGCTCAGCACCAGTGCCACGACGATCGCCCCCCAGACGAAGTAGAGAAAGGTGTGCGCCTGGAGCAGATTCGTCAGGCGCGGTCCAAAGTTGATCCCGATGATCAGCACCACCCCCGCCCAGATCGCGGTCGACACCGCGACGCTCGCCGCGAACACCGAATACCGGACCCGGAAGATGCCCGCCACGACCGTGATCGGGATCCGGAAGCCCGGGATGTGCCGGCCGAAGATGATCGCCAGCACCCCGTAGCGCTTGAACCACCGCTCGGCCTTCTCCAGGCGCTCCGGGCTCAGGTGAACGTACTCGGCGAGCTGGCTCTCGACCAGGCGCCGGCCGAACTTCCGCGCGATCAGAAACAGGTTGGTCGCGCCCAGGACGACCGCGAGGACCAGGCCAAGCCACGCCGCGATCCATGCGAACACGTTGTGCGGCACGTGGATGCCGACGTACATCACGAATACGTCGCCCGGCGCCGGCAGCGGGATGCCTGATTCCTCGATGTAGAGCAGGGCGAAGCCCGGCGCGTACGAGTACTGGCGTATCAGGTTGCGCATGACTCCGGTGCCGTCGCGGACGAACTCGGGCAGGTCTCCATAGAGAACCGCCAGCACGATGAGCACGGCCAGCCCGACAAGGCCGATCGAGATGTAGTGCAGCGGTCGTCCTGAGCGCATCGTCCTCATGACCCGCTGCCCCAACGACATTTCGCTCGTGCTCATGCCGCATCCTTCCTTGAGCGCGGCAGGTGGAGGCGGAACACCGCGCCCGGGCCGTCCTCGCCGGCCAGCTCGAGGTCTCCCCCATGCGCCCGGGCGATCGCCTCGCTCAACGCCAGCCCCAGGCCCGCGCCGCCGTCCTCGGGCGAGCGCGCGCTGTCCGAGCGGGAGAAGCGGCCGAACAGCCGCCCGCGGAACTCCGCGGGCACGCCCGGTCCGTGGTCTTCCACTTCAAGGTTCCAGCCACCGTCCGCAGCGTACGCCCGCACATCCACCGAAGTCCCCGCGTTTGTGTGTCGAACCGCGTTATCGACCAGGTTGTCGATGACCCGGCGCAGCAGCGCGGGATCCGCCTCCACGTATCCCGAGGCCGGCGCGCTCACCTCGATCCGGGCGCCCCGCGCCTCGGCGGTCGCCTCCCAGCGCGCGGCCGTCTCGTGCAGGAAGTCCGCAACGTCGACCTTCTCCTTCGCCGGGACGAGGGCCCCCGCGTCGGCTCGGGCGAGGATCAGCAGCTGGTCGGCCAGCCGGCTCAGGTGCCCGACCTCTCCCTGCACCGATTCGAGAGCGTGGCGGTATTCCTCCTTGGTGCGGGCTCTGCTCAGCGTTCCTTCGATCTCGCTCCGCATCAGCGCCAGCGGCGCGCGCAGCTCGTGCGACGCGTCGGCGGTGAACCTGCCCATGCTCTGGTAGCCCGCCTCGAGGCGGTCGAGCATCGCGTTGAAGGTGTCCACCAGCTCGCCGAGCTCGTCGGGCGGGACCTTCACCTCGACGCGCCGGTGCAGGTCGTGCTCGCTGATCGACCTCGCGGTGCCGGCGATGATGCGGACCGGGCGCAGCGCCCGGCCGGCGAGCCAGTACGCCAGCCCGCCTCCCATAAAGAGGAGAACGACCGAGACCAGGACAAGGGACACCAGCGCCTGGCCCTGCACCGCGAGCATCTCCGCCACTGACCTGCTCACGACCAGTGCCTGCGCGCCGTTGCCGCCGGTGATGGGGATCGCGTAGGCCCGGCGCGGCACGTGGTGTGAGTCCGTCACGTCGGCGAAGACCGGTCCGTTGGCGTTGATGGCCCGGGTTGCCAGATTGAGGATCGTGCCCTGGGGCAGTGGTTGGTTCGCGGTCTGGGCGGCCACCGTGGTGCCGGAGACGATCGCGGCATCGACCGCCACCCCGCCCTGCGTCTCGTCGAAGGTGAGCGAGATCTGGCCGCCGCCTGTGTCCTGCGTGTTAGACGCGATGAGGTTCGCCTGCGCGACCAGGACGGCGTCCGCCTGCTTGGATTGCGAGACCGTGACGGAGGCCAGCACGATGCCGTCGGCCAGCAGAAGCGCGAGCGCGAACAGGCCCACCGCCACCAGGACGATGCGGCCCCGCGTGCTGCGGAGGATCGACATCACGCGCCGCTCGCCGTGAATCGATAGCCCGATCCGCGAACGGTGACGAACGGGTCGCCCGCCCCCGCCTCGATGAGCTTCTTGCGCAGCCGGCCGATGTAGACCTCGATGAGGTTGCGGCCGCCGTCGAAGTCGTAGTCCCACGCATGCTCGAGGATCTGGCTGCGCGTCAGCAGGCGGCCCTGGTTGAGGAGGAAGTATTCGAGGACGACGAACTCCTTGGCCGTCAGCTCGACCTCGTTTCCGTTCACTTTGAGGATGTGCGCCGCGGTGTCGAGCACGACGGCGCCGGCCTGCAGCGTGGCTTTTCTATTGGGTAGATGCCTTCTTGCCAGCGCCCTTAGCCTTGCCAGCACCTCGCGGAAGGCGAAGGGCTTGACGAGGTAGTCGTCGGCGCCGGCTTCGAGGCCGTTGACGCGGTCGTCGACCGAGTCTCTTGCCGTGAGCATGAGGATGGGGGTTTCGACGCTCTGCTCTCGCAGTCGTCTTGCCACCTCGAGGCCGTTGAGGCGGGGCAGCATCACGTCGAGCACTACTGCGTCGTACTGGTTGGCGGCGGCGGCAGCCAGGCCGTCCTCTCCGTTGTGGGTCACGTCGACGGTCACCCGCGCTTCGACCAGGGAGCGGCGGAGGCTCTCCGCCAGGCGGCGGTCGTCCTCCACGAGGAGCACCTTCACATCGTCAAGAATGCCCGACTTTCCTAAAGAATTTCTAAAGATTGGGCGCCCGTCGGTTTAGGGAGGGTTCAGGTCCGCCTCCCATGCTTGGGCACATGATGAAACGCAAGCTTCTCCTTCTCACCGTCCCGGCGGTGCTCCTTCTGGGCGCCGCAACTGTCGTCGCCGCTACGCCGAGTCCGAACCAGCCCAAGCCCGCGGCTTCTGAGCCGGCGGAGACGCCGGGGGCAGTCGAGCCGGCCGAGACCGCCGATCCGGCTGAGCCCGCGGGGGCTGCCGGAACCACCACCGGTACGCAGGCCGGTCACGCAGACAACCCGAGCGACCCTAACGCCGACCACCAGTTCGACGGCCAGGAGTAAACCTCCTCCCTTCCGTGAGGGCGGGCGCCCCTACGCCCGCCCTTCTTTTTTTGCCGCCGGGGGCCTTTCCTCTAGCCCTCACCCTGACCCTCTCCCGCACGGCGGGAGAGGGAATTTGGGGAAGGCCGCACAGCGGGAGAGGGAATTTGGGGAAGGCCGATCACGGCGGGAGAGGGGAGAGGGAATCTAGTCGATGACTGTCTTCACTTCCATCAGGGTGGCTGTCGCGTCTGCTACTCGGGTGTGGTCGTTTCGGTTTTCTATGTACGCGCTTACGTACACGAGGGTTCGGCGGACTTTTTCCACCTTGCCAACGATCCTTACTTGTTCGCCCAGCTTCATTGGGCGGCGGTAGCTCACTTGTAGGCGGCCTGTTACGCCCGGGTGGCCTGCGTGCCATCCTGCCCAGCCGACCGCCTCGTCCAACATCAGGGCGACTATCCCTCCGTGCGCCATTCCCGCCCAGCTCTGAAACCGTTCGGGCACGTCGTAGTCCGCTGCGGCCGAGCCTTCGGGGCCCGGTTCGAACTTCAGGCGTAATCCTTCTTGGTTGAGCTGGCCGCACCCGAAGCAGTGGCCGTCGAAGTGGACCTCCACCCCACTCAGCCCTTGCAGTTCCAGCGGCCGGTGATGTGCTCCGTCCCGTTCTTGCCCGAGGTCGCGTTGGTGAGCAGCGCGTCGATCGTGCCCGATTGCTGGCTGCGGTCGATCGTGAACGTCACGTTGTCCGGGTCCTGCCTCAGCCACGTCTTCGTGTTGTCGGGCGACTGAAAGACGACGGCCACTTCCTTATTCATGTAGGTGCCGGGGCCGCGGAAGTTGTCGATCACGAAGGTGACCTGCCACGTGTTGCCGCTCGTGTCGACGTTGCCGAAGAAGCTGTCCGACCACACCTCGCCGTTGCGCGCTTTGGCCCCCGAGCACGTGCTCTGCTGCGCGGCGGTGTCGGCCAGGATGGAGGTCATCTGGCCCGGCACCTCACCCGTGAACGTGAGGCTCTGAGTCCAGTTGCCTTGCGCGATGACAGGTGAGGGCGACGGTCCCACCTTGGCGGCTGTCTGGTCGCAGGCTGCTAGGACGAAGAGGGCGACGATGCCCACAACCCGGAGCATGTGGTCGAATACTAGCCGTGGCCGCAGGCTCGGAGCACCTCACCCGGGCCATGCGATCTCTCGAGGCCATCTTCTTGATCGGCGTCGAGGGCGTGACCGAGATCTGGCTCGTGCGCCACGGGGACAGCTATCACGAGATGACCGACACGGTCGATCCTGCTTTGAGCTCGGTGGGGCGCGAGCAGGCGCGGCGGCTTGGTGAGCGCGTGCGGCGTATGAAGCACGCGGCCGTTTATTCGAGCCCTCTGCGCCGCGCGATGGAGACCGCGCGGGCGATTTCCGATGACGTGGTCGTTGATGACCGACTTGTCGAGATGGCGCTGGAGATCGACGAGGATGGAACGCTCGATTTCAAGGAGACGACCGAATCTGCGGTGGCGCGCATGCGCGGGGCTTTGGACGACATGGTGGCCGCGCATCCAAGCGAGCGCGTCATCGCGGTTGCTCACGCCGCGGCCATCGTCGCTTTGTTGACCGACGTGATGCGGCTGGAGGCCGGGCAGCTGCGCATCCTTCCGTACTACACGAGCATCAGCACGGTGCGCGTGCTGGGCGACCGGCGCATTCTCGGCGGCCTGGGCGACGTGGCGCACCTGGAGTGACCGAGCAGATTCCGTCCGACCTCGAGGCCGCATGCCGTTCATTGCTGCGGCGGCCACATCTTCGCGTTGAGGACGTCAGACCGATTCCGGAGGGTCACTCCGGATTCACTTACTTCGTCACCATCGAGGACGGCGGCGTTTCCACCCGCTACGTGCTGCGCCTGCCGCCGCCCAACGCGCGCATTGCGGGCACGGCGGACGTCATGCGCCAGGGCCGGATCATGGCCGCGCTGGGCGACGCGGGCCTCCCCACTCCCGCGGTGCCGATCATTTGCAGTGACCCGATCGTCGACGGCCGGCCGTTCATCCTGATGCAGCACGTCGACGGCGCGCGGATCGAGAAGACGGCGCTCGAGCAGCCCGCGGCGGACATCTCGCGCTGCGCAATCGAGGTGCTGAAGCGCCTGCAGGCGGTATCAATGGACAAAACGGGCATCGGCGACGAGGAGCCGATCAGCCTGAAGGTCGAGATGATGCGCTGGGCGATGCTCATGCAGCGCGCGCCCGAGGAGCTGACCACGCGCGCGGGCGAGCTCGGCGGCCTGCTTGCGGCTTCGATCCCTGCGGAGCGAGCAACGACGCTCGTCCACGGCGACTACCACTACGGAAACATGCTCTTCCGCGGCTCCGAGGTGGTCGCGCTGCTGGACTGGGAGATCGCTGAGCTGGGCCAGCCCCTGCTCGACCTCGGCTGCCTTTGCGCGATGACGATCCGCCGCCAATACAAGGACGCGCCAAGCCCCGGTGGCGCGGTGGCCATCGAGATGGACGAGCTGTTTCGAATGTATGGCGTCGACGCGGGCGAGATGCGCTGGTACGTCGCGCTGAGCCTCTACAAGTACGCCGCCATCCTCGGTTACAACCTCATGCTGCACCGCCGCGGCCGGCGGCCCGACCCCATGTACGAAGGGATGACCTCTACCATCAGCGGCATGATCGACGAAGGAATCGAGCTGCTGTGACCTGGGATTTTTCGACCGAGCCCGAGTTCGAGAAAAAGCTCGAGTGGATGCGGCGGTTCATGCACGACGAGGTGTATCCGCTCGAGGTGCTCGACACGAACGAGCGCGGGTTCATGCGCGCCATCAAGCCGCTGCAGGAAGAGGTGAAGCGGCAGAAGCTGTGGGCGACGCACCTGCCGCCCGACCTGGGCGGCCAGGGTTACGGGCAGGTGAAGCTGGGGCTGATGCACGAGATCGAGGGCGCGTCGATGTGGGGGCCGATCATCTTCGGCAACCAGGCGCCGGACTCGGGGAACTCCGAGATCCTCGCGCAATTTGGCACTGACGAGCAGAAGTCGCGCTGGCTGCATCCTCTGTTGGACGGCAAGATCCGGTCGGCTTTTTCCATGACCGAGCCCTTCACGGCCGGCTCGGACCCGACTTTGCTGTCGTCGACCGCCGAGCTCGACGGCGACGAGTGGGTCATCAACGGGCACAAGTGGTTCACGTCGAACGGGATGATCGCGGACGTCCTGATCGCGATGGTCGTGACGGAGCCCGACGCAGATTCGTACGAGCGCGCGTCGATGATCATCGTGCCCGGAGATGCGCCCGGCCTGAAGAAGGTGCGCAACATCCCGACGCTCGGCGGCGAGCACGAGAAGTTCGGCTACGGCCACGCAGAGGTCCTCTACGAGAACGTGCGCGTGCCCGTTTCGAATTTGCTAGGCGAGCGCGGCCAGGGCTTTCTCATCGCGCAGGCGCGGCTCGGTCCGGGGCGCATCCACCACTGCATGCGCTGGCTGGGCCAGGCGCGGCGCGCGTTCGACATGCTGTGCGAGAGGGCGCTGCAGCGCGAGGCGTTCGGCAAGAAGCTCGCGAGCCACGAGACGGTGCAGAACTGGATCGCGGACTCCGCCGCGGAGATGCAGGCCGCGCGTTTGATGACGCTGCACGCCGCGTGGGTCATCGACACGCAGGGCGCGTCCGCCGCGCGGCGCGAAATTTCGATGATCAAGTTCTTCGGCGCGAAGGTGCTGCACGACGTGATCGACCGCGCGATCCAGATCCACGGCTCGCTCGGTTTCTCGGCCGACCTACCGTTGGAGGAGATGTATCGACACGCGCGGGCGGCGCGGATCTACGACGGGCCGGACGAGGTGCACCGGGTGTCGGTGGCGCGGCAGGTCCTGGCGGGTTACCAGCCGCCCTCGGGTCAGTGGCCGCGCGAGCACGTGCCCACGCGCCGCGAGGCCGCGCGGCGGAAGTTCGCTGCTTTGCTGGAGGCCGCGACCACCGATGCCTAGCCGCCTTCCCGACTACGCCGTGCGCAACCGCGAGGTGTGGACGGTGTCGAACGCCAACTACACCGCCGGCAGCGCGGAGGCGTCGTGGGCGCAGGACGAGATCACGTGGGGCAGGTGGCACACGCCGGAGTCCGCGATCAAGGTGCTGCCGGACCTGCGCGGGCTCGAGGTCATCGAGCTGGGCTGCGGCACGGCCTACTTCGGGGCGTGGCTGAAGAAGCATGGCGCGCGGCGCGTGCTCGGCGTCGACATCACGCCGGCGCAGCTCGACACGGCGCGCGAGATGAACGTGAAGTTCGGCCTCGGCCTCGAGTTTTTGAAAGCCAACGCCGAGGCCGTGCCGCTGCCCGACGAGTCGTTCGACATGGCGTTCTCCGAATACGGAGCGTCGCTGTGGTGCGACCCGGATCGCTGGATCCCGGAGGCCGCTCGTTTGTTGCGGCCTGGGGGCGAGCTGGTGTTCATGCGGTCGACGGACCTCGAGATGGTGTGCTCGGCGGACACCGAGCACATCGGGACGAAGCTCGTCCGGCCGCTGAAGGGGATGCACCGCCTGGACTGGACCGACGACGAGGTCGGGGCCAGCACCGAGTTCCACGTCAGCCACTCGGAGCTGTTCCAAGTCCTGCGCCGGGCGGGGTTCGACGTGCTGGACTTCCGCGAGCTGTACGCGCCGGACGATGCGGTCGACCATCCCTACTACCAGTACGTGTCGGCGGAGTGGGCTCGGCAGTGGCCGTCGGAGGAGATCTGGCGGGCTAAGAAGCCCAAGCGGCGGAGGCGCTCGGCATCACTTGGGGAGACGGCGCCAAGGCGGCCGCGCCCCCGCCCGACCAGCTGAAGGTGATCAAGACGGCGAGGGTGATCGTCCAGACCCTCATGCGCGACTTAACGATCTGACGGCGGAGGCGTAACAGCCAAGCGCGGGACCCCCTCCGGCGGCTTCGCCGCCACCTCCCCACACGGTGGGGAGGAGATTTGCCCGCTACGCGGTTGCGATTTGCAGCTGTTGGAGGATCTTCGTTTGCGCCTCGTTGATTGCATGGACCTCGACCGTCAACGAGTGGACTGCCGTCAGCGTTTCGTGGTCGGCTTCCGCGCGCGCGTCGTTCGCGGCTTGGATCACGTTTTGACCGACGATGATGATCGGCAAGAGCACGAGCTGGAGAAAGGTCTGGGCGATCCAGGACACGATGACGATGACGTTGCGCGATGCGATTGCGGCGGGCAAAGAGATCAGGGTGATGGCGGCAAAGGCATATGCCATCCACATCGAACCAACCGTCTTGGTGATCTTCACGGCGAGCCAGGTGTTCAAGCGAGCCATTGGCCCTGTTCCATGGATCTGCGCGTGCACGTCATGGCTGAGAACCAGGCGCGGTACAAAGCGCTGCGGGGTGGGGTCCTGCGGGCTGCTCATTGTTCATCCTCCGTGTGTTGATGATGGTCATCGAGTGGGGTACCTACGACGACGTGCTTGTGAGGGGCGGTGCCTGGGTCCATGTGGATCTCCAGCCGGGCCGCCGGCACCTCGTGACAAACGGCGTCCTCGACGCGCATCGACAGGGCATGAGCCTCTTCGAGCGTGGACTTGGGGTCGGTGGCAACGTGCATCACCGCGACCAGCTCGCGACCAACCCAGCGCACCCTGACATCGTGAACCTGGAGCACGCCGCTGACGGATTGGGCGGAGTTCGTGATCTCGTCGACGATGGTGGGATCGACCGCATCCATCATCCGGTAGAAGAGCTGCTTCACGGTTCCGGCCAGGACATAGACGATGGCGAAGGTGATCAGGATGCCGACCACCGGGTCGGCGATCGGCAGGCCGAGGCCGGCGAGTCCGATGCCGACAAAAGCGCCGGCCGACACCACGGCGTCGATGCGCGAATGGATGCCATCCGCCGACAGAGACTCCGAGCCCACGCCCCGGCCGACCCTGATCTTGTATTCGGAGACGCCCAGGTTGGCGATCACGCCGACGAGGGCGGCCGCCAGGCTGAGCGGAATGTTGGAGTAGGTCGCGGGGTGGATGAGTTTGGCAACCGACTCGGCCGCGGCCACGGCCGCTGTCGCGATGATCACGACGATGATGAGAAGGGTGGCCACGTCTTCGAAGCGGCCATAGCCGGAAGAGAATCGTCTGGTGGCCGGCCGGCGGACGAGGGCGAAGGTGAATAGAAGGATGAAGCTCGTCAGCACGTCGCCCGAGTTGTGGAGGCCGTCCGCGAGGACGCTTGCGGATCCGCTTGCGAGCGAGGCGGTGATCTCCGCCAAGGCGGCGATGCCCAGGGCGACGGCGCTGACCACGACCGCCCTGACGGCGTCCTTGTTGCCATAGTGCGAGGACGAGTGGGAGTGGCCGGCGCTCACGGGATCGTCTCAGCCAGGTGTAGGCGGTCCCAGTCGCTGTATTCGCCGTTTACGTGGATGATTCGTTTTAGGCCTGCTTGTTCCAGCAGGCTCGCTGCGATACCCGCGCGGTAGCCGCTGGCGCAGTGCACCGCTACCGGTGCTTCATTTGGGATTTCGCTCGCGCGGTGCGGGATGTCCGGCACGTACATGTGCACCGCGCCAGGAACGTGGCCTGCCACCCACTCGTGCTCGTCACGGGCGTCGATCACCGTCATCGGCTCCGCGCTCAGGACCCAGGCCGCCATGTCCTCCACGTCCACCGTCTCGAAGCTCGACACCTCGCGCCCGCTCGACCTCCACGCGTCGATGCCGCCGTCCAGCGCGCCGGCGACGGTGTCGAAGCCGATCCGCAGCAGCTGCCGCTGCGCCTTGCCCAGCTGGGCTTCTGACCCTCCGACGAGCACGAGCGGCCGCCCCCGCGCGACCAGCCATCCCACCCACGCGCTGACCGGTCCGTCGATGCCGACGCTGTAGCTGCCTGGGATGTGCTCGCGGTCGTAGTCGCGGCCCTGGCGGATGTCGACGATCGCCGCTCCCGCGTCGACGATGCGCGCGGCCTCATCGGCAGTGAGCTTCGTAAGGGGCGGGATGGTGATCCCGATCAGTGGCGCGCCGCCTCGGTTGATCGCGGCCATGTCACGGTAGTACGTCGGGTAGCGATTCTGGTTCAGCACGCGCGCGAGGAACGGCATCAGCTCCGTGGTCAGGAAGAACGGGTTCGTCTGGCGCTCGTGGCCGAGCGTCGTTTCGTGGCCGCTGCGCCCGCCCACGCCGCAGAACGAGCCGCCCCCGTGCGTGGGGAACACGCGGATGTGGTCGGGCAGCCCGCGCAGCCTGACCTGCAAGGTCGTCAGCGCCTCGAGCGCCAGATGCACGGCGAGGTGCGGGCCGAAGAGGTCCGTTCGAGCGATCGCGCCGAGCATCACCGCGCCGCCCGAGAACAGCGCTCGCGCGCGGCCGCCCTCGGTCAGCAGGTAGCTCTTGTGGTCCGGGGTGTGGCCGGGCGTGTGGATCGCTTTGATGGTCATGTCACCGATCGTCATCTCCGCGCCCGGGTCGAGCTCGGCGACATCCGAGCCTGCCTCTGCGGCCAGCTCGCGCCGGCCTGAGACGAAGTCGTTGTGCAGGTGCGTGTCGAGGGCGTGCGTGATCCGGACGTTGCGGTCCTTCGCGATGTTGACGTAGCGCTCGATGTCGCGCAACGGGTCCACCACGAAGGCGACCCCACGCTCATCGTCCGCGACGAAAAAGCTGGTGTTGCCTAGCTCAGACGCCGGGACGGCCTCGACCGTGTACATGGCCTAGCCCAATCGGATGGGGACGGTTGTGAGAAGCACCCAGATCGTGACGAGCGTGACGGCCACCGCGCCGCCGTAGAACACGACCTGCGCGGGGGTGCCCTTCGCGGCGTGCACGCCGAAGTCGACGAGCAGGTAACGGATGCGGTGGGCGAAGTGGAAGAACGGCACTGCGATCAACACCAGCAGGTAGAGCTTCACCAGCGGGTTGCCAAGGACCTGGACCCAAGTGTCGTAGTGGCGGTCGACGACGGGGACGACGGTGAGCGGGCCGAGGATGCCCTGGATGAGGACGTGGACGGGGATCAGCAGCGCTGCGATCACCCCGCCCTGCGAGAAGAGGAACCAGAAGATCAGGTGGGTGTAGGCGGGGCGGTGCTGCACTTCCGCGCTCATCTTGCGAACCAGATCAGGACGAAGCCGACCACCACCGACGCGCCGGCCCACAGGCCGAACATCGCAAGGGTGATCAGTCGCGGCGGCACCGGCCGGTCGAAGGCCTTCAGGCGGATGATCACGCCGGTCAGGCTGAGGAACGTGTAGCTGTGGTACAGCGCGAAGAGCAGGACGATGAAGCTGAACAGGACGAAGGCCGTCGATTGGTGTGGCGCGTAGCGTCCGGGGCCGTCGCCTCCGCGCTTGATCTCGACCAGCAGCCACAGCAGCCACAGCGCTAGCGGCACGGCGGTGAACTCGCGGACTACGTAGAAGAAGTAGTGGCGGTTGCGGGTCCACCAGGCCGCCGGCATGCGCCAGGGGTATTCCTTCGAGCCCTCACCCTGACCCTCTCCCCTGCGGGGAGAGGGAAGACCCGCAAGGTTATGCGGAGAGGGAACGTGCGCGGAAGTTGCCTCGGTCATTCGCGATTTCCGTAGGGGAGGACGAAGCGCATTGTCGTGTCCAGCTTTGTTTGTTGGATTGCTTTGGCCGGATCGACTCCTTTCGGGCATACCACCGAGCACTCGCCTACGAAGCTGCACTCCCACACTCCGTCCGGGTCTGCCAGGACCGGCAGCCGCTGCTTCAGGCCCTGGTCGCGCGAGTCCAGGTTGTAGCGCCTCGCCAGCGCCGTCGCGGCCGGGCCCAGGAACTCATCGTTCAACCCGTACACCGGGCACGCCGCGTAGCACAGCATGCAGTTGATGCACTGGCTGAACTGGCGGAAGTCGTCGATCTGCTCATTGGTCTGGCGGTGCTCGCCCGCGCCGAGCGGGATCTCCTGCTTGCGGATGATCCACGGCTGGACCGACTTCAGCTTGTGCATGAAATCGTCCATGTCGATCACCAGGTCGCGGATGACCGGGAAGTTGTTGAGGGGCTGGACGACGATGGGCCGCGGCCAGTAGTCGCGCAGAAACGCGTTGCACGTGAGCTTGGGCGTGCCGTTGACCATCATCCCGCAGCTACCGCAGATACCCATGCGGCACGACCAGCGATAGCTGAGGCTTCCGTCGACGTTCGCCTTGATGTAGTTCAGGGCGTCGAGGACGACCATGCTCTCGTCGTAGAAGGGGATCTCGTACACCTGCAGGCGGGGCTTCTCGTCCTTGTCCGGGTCGTAGCGCGTCGCGCGGATGGTGACCTTCTTGTCGGGCATTTCTAGTACGTCCTCGCTTTGGGCTGGAAGTTGGTGATCTTGACGTCTCGGTACTCGAGTCGCGGGCGCGCGCCCTCCTTGCGGTAGGCAATCGTGTGCTTCAGGAACTTCTCGTCGTCGCGCTCCGGGAAATCTCGCCGCGCGTGGGCGCCGCGCGACTCTTCGCGGGCCAGGGCCGAAACGGCGATCGCCTGCGAGACCTCGAGCATGTAGTCGAGCTCGAGCGCGGCGACGACCTCGGTGTTGAAGGTCTTGCTCGTGTCGTCGATCTTCACCCGGTCGAAGCGATCGCGAAGGCCGCCGAGCTGCTGAATGAGCTTCTCCAGGCCCTCCTTGGTGCGGAACACGCCCGCGCCAGCGTCCATCTCGCGCTGCATCTCCTCGCGGATGGGGCCGATCCTCTCGTCGCCGCCCTTCTTCTCCAGGTAGTCCGACTCGACGCGTCGCGCCTCGTCCCACAGCATCGCGTCGACGGGGTTCGCGGTCACGGGTTTGGCCGAGGCCGCGTAGTGCGCTGCCGCGCGACCGGAGGCCGCGCCGAACACCAGGCACTCGGACAGCGAGTTCGAGCCGAGGCGGTTGCCGCCGTTCAGACCGACGTTCGCGCACTCGCCGGCGGCGTACAGGCCGAGGATCTCCGTCTCGCCGGAGATGTCCGCGGCGACGCCGCCCATCATGTAGTGCTGCACGGGGCGCACCGGAATGGGGTCCTTCACGATGTCGATGCCCATGAACTCGCGACCCAGCTCGCGCATGAAGGGCAGCTTGCGGTCGATGACCTTCTCGCCGAGGTGGCGCACGTCGAGGTGCATGTACTTGCCGTGCGGTCCCTCGAAGCCGCGTCCCGCTTCGAACTCCGTGAGCATCGCGCGCGAGATGATGTCGCGCGGCCCGAGCTCCATCTTATTCGGCAGGTAGCGCTTCAGGAAGCGCTCGCCCTCGTTGTTGAGGAGGTATCCCCCCTCTCCCCTCACCGCCTCGGTGATGAGGATGCCCGTGAACGGAAGGCCGGTGGGATGGAACTGAACCATCTCCATGTCCTTCAGCCCGACGCCCGCACGATACGCGAGCGCCATGCCGTCGCCGGTGCAGATGTTGCCGTTGGTGGTGAAGGCGTAGACGCGACCCAGGCCGCCGGTCGCGAGGATGACGGACTTTGCGGTGATCGCGTCGATGCGCCCGGTGCGGATGTCCAGTGCCACGACGCCGACGCATCGGCTGTCCTCGACCAGCAGCTTGGTCACGAAAGCCTCGTCGTGGCGCGTGATCTGCGGGTACTTGAGCGAGGTTTGAAAGACCGTGTGCAGCATGTAGAAGCCCGTCTTATCGGCGGCGAAGCAGGTGCGCCACGTGGTCATACCGCCGAAGGGGCGCGCGCTGATCTTGCCGTCGGGGTCGCGGCTCCACGGGCAGCCCCAGTGCTCCATCTGGATGATCTCGACGGGCGCCTCGCGCACGAAGGCCTCGACCACGTCCTGGTCGGCGAGGTAGTCGGAGCCCTTGATGGTGTCGAATGCGTGGTTCTCGTACGAGTCCTCTGGGCGCAGCACGGCCGCGGCTCCGCCCTCGGCGGAGACGGTGTGGCTGCGCATCGGGTAGACCTTGGAGACCATCCCGACTCTTGCTCTCGGATTGGCCTCCGCGGCGGCTATGGCTGCTCTGATGCCGGCGAGGCCCCCGCCGACGATCAGGACGTCATAGCTTTCGAACTCCACTTGCCTTCTGATTCTATTGGGGTCGTGAACACGCCGTTCTGGGCGCCGCCGGCGGAGAAATATCCGGGTTCGCTGCCGGAGAAGTGCGATGTGCTCGTGATCGGAGGGGGCATCGCGGGGGTCTCGCTGCTGCACTGGCTTGCGTCGCGGCGCATCGATGCGGTGCTGGTGGAGCGCTTTCGTTTGGCTTCGGGGGCGAGCGGGCGCAACGCTGGGTTTTTGCTCACGGGGGTCGCTTCGTCGTATGCGGAGGCGGTGCGCACCTATGGGCGCGAGAAGGCGCGCAAGGTGTGGGAGCTCACGAATGAGAACCACGACCGGATGATCGAGGCGGTGCGCGGGCAGGACGTCGGGTATCGGCGCCTCGGTACCGCGATCCTGCCGGGCGACGAGACCGAGCGCGCTTTGTTGATCGAGTCGGAGCAGCTTTTGACCGAGGATGGGTTCCAGGCGCGGTGGGACGGGACGCGGCTGGTCAACCCGCGCGACGGTGAGGCGGATCCTTCGCGGATTGTCGGCGCCCTGGCGCGGCAGGCTCGCGCCGGCGCGATCCGCGAGGGCGTGAATGTCACTTCGGTAACGGCGCGGCGCTCCGGAGTGGTCGTGACCGCGGGTGAGGAGATGTGCGTGGCAGGCGTCGTCGTCCTCGCCACCAACGCTTACTCGCCTCAGCTCGTGCCGTCGGTCCGGATTCGGCCGATCCGCGCGCAGATGCTCGCCACTGCGCCGGAACCGAGCCGCGTAACCGACCTGCCGGTCTACTCGCACTACGGGTTTCGGTACTGGCGGCAGCTTGCTTCGGGTGAGGTGCTCGTCGGGGGTTGGCGGGATACATCGCCCGAGTCGGAAGAGACTTATGACGCCGAGCCCACCACTGAGATCCAGGAGCACCTCGACCGCGGGCTGGAGGAGCTGCGAGTGAAGCGCGAGGTCACGCATCGCTGGGCGGGGACGATGGGGTTCACGGAGGATGGGCTGCCGCTGGCGGGATTGCTGGAGGGGATGCCGAACGTCTACATCTGCGCGGGATTCACGGGGCACGGGATGGGCTTCGCGTTCATCACTGCGAAGAGTCTCGCGAACATGATTTGAACGCATTTTGAAAGCCCGCTTCATGCAGACAGCGTTCTTGATCGAGCTCGGCGCCGTGGTTCTCGTGATGATCTGCTGCTTTGTGGACCCGCCGCTCACATCGTCGGTTGAAGGGCCCGTGACCTATCTCAACTCGGCCGAGATAGAAGTCGCCGGCAAATCGATCGAATACCTGGACCAGCCTGTCGACCCGCCAGACGGCGTGCAGGTACGTGTCGAGTACCTGGACCACCTCAGTGAACGAGTTGTGCTGTCGGTGACAGTTGCTCCCGGCACCCCCGGCAGCACCACATACATGACCCACGCTGGTCAGCGCTTTCACCAATGGCTGTGGCTCAGCTACCTGGCTCTGATCGGACTTGTCGCCGGACTCGGGGTGGCCCTTGTCTCGGCGGTCCGGCTTTACGGCATGGCTCGGCAGCAAGGCGCGCCGACTGACGGTCTAACCGCTGCGCTCGCTCCGTTCACCATGCTCGGCGGTGTGCCGTTGCTCGCGAACAACTTCGGGCTTCCAGGAAGTCAACTCGTGATCCTGGCCTGCCTTGCGGTTTGGGTTCTTGCGGCGGTTGGGGCCCTGTTCACCCGCGCGCTCCCATTGCGTCCGGGCGAGGTCCACGTGGCCGTCGGGAGGCGAGGCCTGGTCTTGGTCGCGTTAATCAGCGCCATCTGGATCCTCGGCTGGATCGGTGATTTCGGTTGGCGGCTGTACCAGTTCGAAACCTCGAAGTTCTAACTTCTAGAGGATTAACGACTCATCTACGTCGCCAGCAACCGCTTTAGTTGCATTAGGGCAGGGCTCGCCCCCCCGTCGGGCTTCGCCGAACACCTCCCCACACGATGGGGAGGAGATTTAGGGCAAGGATCTTTCCAGGAACGCTAGCCAGTTGTTGCCCATGATTCCTTCCGCCTGCGTTTTGTTGAAGTGCCGGCGTAGGCGGGGTGGCAGCTCTTTCAGTTTTTCGAGGTTTTTGATCGGGGCGTAGCGCGCGTCGAAGCCTCCGTCCAGGTCGGAGCCGATTCCTACGTGCTCTGGTCCTCCCGCTGCTTTTGCGTGGTAGACGATGTGCTTCACCACGTCGTCGAGGGTGGCCGGTGCCTTGCGGCGCAGGTGGTGCGCGTAGAAGCTCACCCCCACCACCCCGCCTCGGCGCGCGATCTCGGCCACCGTCTCGTCGGTCACCTGGCGGTCGGCGGGCACGAGGTCGCGCGAGTTGCTGTGCGAGGCCATGATCGGCCCTCGCCACAGCTTGAAGGCGTCGGCGACCGCCTGGTCCGCCATGTGGCTGAGGTCGAGGATCACGTGCTTGCGGCGCATCGCCTTGAGCAGCTGGCGGCCCAGCTCGGTCAGCCCGCCCGGCGCGCCGGTGCCGCCGCTGTAGCGCGTGCCGCCCCAAGCCGGGCCGATGATCCGGACGCCGCGGTCGACCCAGGCGCCGAGCTGGGAGGGTGTCTCGATGGGGTCCGCTCCCTCCATCAAGAGCACTGCGGCCAAGTGGCCGCGTCGCCAACTACCGGCGTAGGCCGCCAGCTCGGCGCGGTCCCGGATCAGCTGCAGGCCGCTCGACCGGTAGAAGTTGACCTGGGCGGTGGCCATGAGGTAGGCCTCGTGGGGGTTCTCGTACACGAACCGCGTCCGCATCGGCCGCTTCGCCCGGACCGGCGCCGTGTACAGAGTGGCGAACACCAGGCCGACCCCCGCCGCCACCAGGGACGGCCGGCTCACCACGTAGCCCGGCGCAGGCGGGCCCAGGAAGGGCCGGCCGGCCGAGATCGCGTTCCAGCCGATGTCCAGGTGAGCGTCGACGATCATTTTTTGTCCGGGCCGAGAATAACTTGCAACCTAACCCTGTATGTAGGAATAATGAAGTCCTTCAATATGAAAGACACCGAAGTGAAGTTCCCCGAACCTGGAAAGGGCTGGGATCTCGAAACCGATGAGGCCGGGCGGCTGTTCATGCGCCGGATGCGCGACATGCTGGCCCCGCTCAGCACAGACACCAGCGCGCTCGAGGCGCTCGCCGCGCTTCGCATCGCAGGCCGATCCCTGCACCTCATGCAGGAGCGGTGGGGCGCCAAGCACGACCTGAGTGAGGGCCGGATGGGCGTCCTGTTCCGCCTGTCCCGCTGCGGGGACATGCCGCTGGGCGAGCTGGCCGACGACCTGGACATGACACCCCGCAACGTGACCGGGCTGGTCGATCACCTGGAAAAAGACGGCCTAGTCACGCGCGTCCCGGATCGCGAAGACCGCCGCTCGGTCCGCGCCAGCCTCACGGAAGCCGGCCGGGCGCGAATCGACTCCATCTGGAAAGTCGGGATGGAGCACCAGCTGGAGCTGGTTAAAGGAATGACGAAAGAAGACCTGGCGCAGCTGCGACACCTGTGCCTGTTGCTGGTGGAGAACGCCAGGAAGGAGCTGGGTAAATGATCACGACAGGACTCTCTCGGCGACGAGTCATCCTCGCCACCGCCGGCACGATGCTCGCGCTGCTGCTGGCCGCGTTGGATCAGACCATCGTCGGCACGGCCATCCCGCGCATCGTTGCCGACCTCAACGGCCTCGACCGCCTCGCCTGGGTGACGACCGCCTACCTCGTGACGTCCACGACCATGACCCCCATCGCCGGCAAGCTCGGCGACCTGTTCGGGCGCAAGCCGTTCCTGCTCGCGGGCATGATCGGGTTCGTCGCCGCGTCGGCTCTCTGCGGCCTGTCCCAGGACATGACGCAGCTGATCGTGTTCCGCGGCATCCAGGGCATCTTCGGTGGGGTGCTGTTTGCCACTGTCTTCACGATCATCGGCGACCTGTTCCCGCCGGATCAGCGGGGCCGCCTCGCCGGGGTGTTCGGCGGCGTCTTCGGTTTGAGCTCGATCGTCGGTCCGACCGCCGGCGGCTTCATCACCGACCACTGGAGCTGGCGCTGGGTGTTCGAGGTGAACATCCCGGTCGGCATCATCGCGGTGATCGTCGTCCTGGCCGGCTTGCCCTACGTCCGCTCCAAGGCCTCTTGGCGCGACATCGACTTCTTCGGCGCGTTCACGCTGGCGGCCGGGATCGTGCCCTTGCTTATCGCCTTGACCATCACGCGCGACCACGCGTGGACTTCGCCCGAAGTCATGGGCCTCCTCGCCCTCGCCGCCGTGATGCTGGCCGCTTTCGTGTTCATCGAGTCGCGGGTCGAGCACCCCATCGTGCCCCTGCACCTGTTCAAGAACTCGACGTTCAGCGTCAGCATGATCGTCGGCTTCCTTACGGCGTTCGGCATGTTCGGCTCGATCCTGTTCACGCCGCTGGTGTTCCAGGGCGTGCTGGGTGTCAGCGCCACCAACTCGGGGGCCCTGATCACCCCGATGATGTTCGGCCTCCTGGGCGCGAGCACAGTCACCGGCTTCGTGATGCGCCGCATCAAGTACTACCGGTTCCTGGGCACGCTGGGCGTGATCGTGATGATCTTCGGCATGTATCTGCTGTCGCAGATCACCCCGTCGGTGCCCCAGTGGCACGTCGTCGTCGACCTGATCATCGTCGGGCTTGGGATCGGTACGACCTTCCCCCTGTACCTGACCGCGGTCCAGACCGCGCTCCCGCGCGAGTACCTGGGCGTTGCCTCGAGCCAGATCCAGTTCTGGCGGAACCTCGGTGGGACCGTGGGCAGCGCCATCCTCGGCGCCGTGCTCGCCAACCGGCTGCCCGGCTACATCACCACGCACGTGACCGCGCTGCACATCCCGCCCGCGGCGCTGAACAACTTCCCGAAGGGCAACGCCAACGCGATCCTGGACCCGGCCACGCTCGCCAAGCTGCCGCCCGCGTTCGTCAGCGCGATCCGGTTCGCCCTGTCCGACACCCTGCACGACATCTACCTGTTCGCCGGTGCGGTGCTGGTCCTGGCGCTCGTTGCGACGGTCTTCATGAATGAGGTCCCGCTGACCGGGGCCCGACCCGGCATGAGTGTCGAGGAGCCGGTCGAAGACGTGGAGGCGGAGGCCGAGGCGGAGCGAGTCCGGGCGAGCGCCTAGGCCCTTCCTCTGCCCTCACCCTGGCCCTCTCCCCTGCGGGGAGGGGGAAGAAGGACGGGGCGCAACAGCTTCGGCTCCAAATTCACGCCAACCGCGCTAGAATCGCCGCGCACGCGGAGGGAAGACCGGTCGCCATCGTCCGGGCCTCGGCGCGATCTTCAGAGGGGAGGCCAGACGGTGAGCTTCGTGGATCGGACATTGACCTGTCGCGACTGTGGGCGTGAGTTTCTCTTTACGGCGGGGGAGCAGGAGTTCTACCAGTCTCGGGGGCTTCAGAACGAGCCCCGGCGCTGCCCGGAGTGCAGGGCGGCAAGGCGCCAGTCGGACGGCAACGGCAGGGCTCGCGTGATGCACGACGTGGTCTGCTCGAACTGTGGGAAGCCGACCCAGGTGCCGTTCGTGCCGACCGGCGCGCGGCCGGTCTACTGCCTGGACTGCTTCCAGACGGTGGGGCGCCGCTAGCTCAGGTTTTCCTCCCCATTTATGGGGAGGTGGCCCGCAGGGCCGGAGGGGCCACCACGACCGCCATGTCGTCGAACGTGAGGTAGGCCGACTCGAACTGCGCCTTGGCGTGCCAGGCCTGGCCGACGGGTTTCTTGTGGCCAGTGACACGCTTCAGGTCTTTTTGCCGTAGAACATATGTGGGAATATGAGCCGGCGTGATCGACCGCAGGATTCCGTGGCGTGATGGCGGAGCAGCGCCCTCCAGAATCTCGAACGCTTGACGATGTAAGCGCTTTTCCTCCCCTCGACCCAGGCGAGAGCCCGCCTCACGAGCCTCCGCCGGAGGAGCGGGGCGGAATCCAGTTCTATCGAGTCAATACGGACCACCGCCGCCTCAGCCGCATCGAGCTCGCTGCCATGTTGGCGTTTCCGGCCCTATTCCTCCTGTTGTTCATCTTGGGTCACGCGAATCTAGGCACGGCACCGTCGGCCGGGGCCGTGTTTCTGCTCCTGCTGGGCTTGGTCGTCTTCGCCTTCTCCGGCCGCCGGAAATAGCAAGAATCCGCCTGAGGCGCTTGCTGGGAGTCCCAGCGGGGTCGGCTAGGCGACTATCGCAATCGGCCTCACCGGCGAGCCCGTGGCGCCCCGCATCTTGAGCGGCAGGCAGACGAACACGAACTCGTGCGCGTTCGCCGCCGCCAGCTCCTCGAGGTTCAGGTTCTCGATGATCGGGATGCCCGCGCGGACCAGCAGGATGAGGTGGCCGGGGATCGTCACCTTCAGCTCGGGGTCGGGCGGCGCGAACGCGATGTCGAAGGCCATGTTGTCGGCGCCGACGGCCTTGACCTTCTTTCCGGCGAGCCAGCGCGAGCCTGCGGCCGTGACGCCCGCGGCGTGGAGATACTCGTCGGGCTTGTCCCAAAGTGCGCCGTAGCCGGTCCGGACGAGCACGACGTCGCCTTCGCGGATTTCGATCTTCGACTGGGCGGCCGTTTGCTGCAGGTCTTTGTCGGTGATGGGGTGGTCCGGCGGCAGGCGTTTCGCTCCCGCCACGTCCAGGAGCACGCCGCGGCCGACCATCGGCTCCATCGTCTCCACGCCCATTCTTTTGAACCCGGTCGAGGTCTGCACGCCCTCGTCGACGTGCACGCCGCCGTGCAGGGTCAGGTTCTCGGCCTGGTGGACGAGCGCGTCGATGTGCGTGCCCGAGTGCTCGGGCATCACCACGATGCCCGACGCGCTGGTTCGCGTCTCAGGCGCGCCGCGCGCATGGTGGCGGTGCAGGAAGTAGTTGAAGCCGGGCGCGTGTGACGGGTGGATCGGGGCCCCGGCGTGGCGCATTTGCTCGAGGTCGAAGACGCGCGCTTTGGTCAGGTCGCTGACGAGATCCTGCGTCAATCGCGGTAGCGGTAGACGATGCGCCCGCGCGTCAGGTCGTATGGGGACAGCTCGACCCGGATGCGGTCGCCCGGCGTGATGCGGATGAAGTAGCGGCGCATGCGGCCCGCCGCGTACGCGATCAGCTTGTGGCCGTTCTCGAGCTCGACCTCGAACATCGCGTTGGGCAGCGCCTGCGACACCACGGCGTCCATGACGACCGCCTGCTCTTTCTGGTCACCGTCGTCGCGCTCCGGCTTGCGTGCCTTTTCAGGGCGTCGCGGTGCGCGCCGGCCTTTGTTCTTGCCCAAGACTGTTGAAGTCTAGTGGCGCCACGATTCTGTTGTGAGGCGCGACTCGATCGCTTTCGCGACGTCCGCATTCAGGCGATCCACCGCGACGAGGCGGTGCAGCGTTTCGGTCCACCGCGGTTCTTTCTTCACCGCTTGGGCGATCAGCTGTGTGCCGCGGTCGACGTCGCCGTTGATCGCGATCTGCAGGCCGGCCCAGAAGGCGAGCTCCTCGAGCTCGGGCGCGAGGGCGACGCCCTCCTCGCGTTTTGTTGCCGCTTCTTTCAGGTCCCCCGCCTCCTCGAGGCGGTCGGCCACCTCGTCCGTCTGGTAGGCGCGCTTGATCTTCAGGAGTCGTCTTAACTCGACGAGTGGCTCGGCCGAGTCCTCGACGCGGATGTCGATGATGCGGTCCTCCCACGAGCGGCCGGTCGGTGTGCCGGTCACGACCAGCATCGCGGCCGACTGCTTGCCGCGGATGTCGCCGCCCTCTGCCTCGGCGGCGTCGAGGGCCGCGAGCATGCGCTCCGCGAGCGGCGCTTTGGTGTTCGTGTAGGCCGCCGCCATCGCATCCCACACCGTGTCCTTCTCCATGAGGTTGGCCTGGACGCTGAAGTTGTCACCGGTGTGGTGGCCGGCGGCGGGGATGCACTTGCTCCCGGTGTGCGTGGCGACGTTTCCGCTCGCGTCGACGATGGCCAGCTGGCGCGACTCTGGCAGCGAGTCGCCGGCGAGAAGGGCCTTGAGCGTCTGCTCGGCGGTGTAGCCCGCCCTTAGATGGTCCAAGCCCAGCGGGCCGAAGCTGACGTTGACCATCGACTGGGTCGCGACCGCGCCGACGCCGGCGAGCGCCCACGGCACGACCGGGCCGACCTGGAAGTAGTGCGACTGGACGGCGACGCCGAGCTCGCCTGTCTCCTTGTCGCGGGCGACGATCGAGTAGGTCATTGCGCGTTCGTTATCGTAAGTCGGCATGGAGACGCGGCATTACCAGCGGCCGGACTGGTTCACGAAGAACGTCTTCAACCGCGTCGTGGCTCTTTTCACTCGGCTGGGTATCAGCGTGTGGGGGTCGCGCATCCTGCGCGTGCGGGGCCGCAAGTCCGGCGAGTGGCGAATCTCTCCGGTCAACGTGCTGACTCACGACAACAAGCTGTACCTCGTGGCGCCACGCGGGCACACGCAGTGGGTTCGCAACATTCGCGTTTCCGGTGGCGGCGAGCTCGTACTTGGTCGCAAGTCGCACCCGTTCAATGCGGTCGAGGTCCCGGACGATCAGAAGGTGGCGATCCTCCGCGACTATCTGCGGCGCTGGAAATTCGAGGTCGGGGTGTTCTTCGGAGGCGTCAGCGCGGAGTCGTCAGACGAGGAGCTGCGCCGGGTCGCGCCGGATCACCCCGTCTTTCTGGTGGAGCCCCTCACTCAGTCGTCGCCGTAGCGCAGCTCGCGCGGCTTCGACGCGTTCCAGCGCTCGACCCACGTGCCCTGGATGGCGGGCTGCTTGGGCGCCGCTGCCAGGGTGCGCACGGCCTTCTCCACGCGGGCGGTGAACTCCCTGCTGCCTTCCTTCGGGTCGGGCGTCATGGGCTTGCCGATTCGCACGCGGATCGGGCCCGGCAGCGGGATCTTCTGGTGGCGCGGCATGACCTGGAACGCGCCCTGGATGTGCATCGGCACGACGGGCGTGCCCGTCTCCTTGGCGAGGTAGCCCACGCCGGGCTTGAACTCCTGGATGCGGCCGTCGGGCGAGCGGCTGCCCTCGGGAAACAAAACCAGGTTCCACCCGGACTTGAGCAATTGGCTCGAGCTGTGCAGCTGCGCCTGCGCGCCGCCCGTGCGCGAGAAGGGAAATGTGTTGAGGAACAGGCTCACGATGTTGCCGAGGAGCGGGCGCTTGAACCAGTAGTCCGCCGCCGCCGCGACCACGGTGCGATCGCGTGCTTTGTCGGTGAGCGAGTGCAGGACCAGCGAGGTGTCGGCGTGACTGGAGTGGTTGGCGGCGAAGATCACGGGGCGCTCGAGCTCGCGGACCCACTCGCGTCCCTCGACCTTCGGATGCGCCATCGCCTCGGTAAAGGGCAGAAGGAGGCCGTGCTGGATGAGGTAGCGGATCGATCGGACTGGCTCGACGCGCGCCCAGCCCAGGTCGGCCGGATTGTCGGGCACGACGGCGCCGCGCTCCGGCCAGGTGTGGGGGCGCGGCGAGTTCCAGTGCCACCCGCTCCGCACGCGCCACACATCGTCGAGGGCGCTGCCGAGCATCGACGTGACGCGCGTCAGCGGACCCTCTGAATACCAGCTCATCGCGCTAGCGGATCCTCCCGTTCATGTCCATCACGGCCGTGTTCGCGGCGGTCGTGGGGACGTTGTAGCCCATGAAGTCGGCGTCGAAGTCCTTGTTCTGCCAGAAGGCGAAGTAGTAGGTCGAGCCGGCGACGGTGCCGCTGCCGACCCTGGACTGCGGACCGAGGCCCGTGACGACTCCTGTTTCGACGCTGCCGCCGGCCAGGCGGATGAAGAGCAGGTCCTTGGGCCCGAAGCCGAGAAGCGTCGAGGTGGCCCTGAAGCCGCTCGCGGCGACGGCCGCGTCCCTGTACTTCACGACGAGCCCGACCACGAGGCCGCCCGTTGGGGCGCCGGGGCCGGCGCTCGTCATCGCGGCGCAGTCGCGGCCGGTCCTGCCGTAGACCGCGAGGTAGGCCTCTTTTGCGCCCGCCCGCTTCCAGCGATTCCAGACTGCGGCGTTCTCCGCGTAGGCGAAGGGGTCCCTCGACTTCTGGCTCAGCAGGACGGTGTCGATGTCGCCACTGCCGGCGCACCTCTGCATGCCCGACACGTCACCTTGCTGGAGGGCGACGCTTTCAGCGGTGACGGTTTGCTTCGGCGTCGCGGTCGCGGACCCGCTGCATGCGATTGCGGTGGCCAGGACCGCCAGACCGAGTAGAGCGCGAGCGATCTTCATATCCATTCAACGCCTATTCGACGTCTGCCAGCATGATCGGCGGCATCCGTAGATGTGTAACGCTCGGGTAGCGTCCGACGGTCTGCTCCGCCATCTCAAAGGCGTCCTCCAGGGTCGTGGCGGCCTTGAAGCCCAGGCGGTGCACCACGTCGCGGTCGGCTCCGACGAAGATGACGTCGCCCGCGTGCTCCATCGCGTGGGCGGCCCAAATCCAGGCGTAATGCGGGTGGATGCCGTGGTACGCGTGCGACTTGCGGTACAGCTGCCTGAACCACGGGTCCTCGGCGAAGCGCATCTCGTACTTCTTCTCGATCTCGATCGGGTCGGTCGTATCGGCCAGGACCTCGTCGTAGTAGTCGATGTAGCTCGGGTGCTGCACGGCGTCGAACTCGTAGCGGCAGGGGTGGGTGAGGATGAGCACGCCGCCCTTCCGCAGCACCGGCTTGTTGCGGTAGAAGTTGAAGAGATAGCCCAGGCCCATGCACACGACGAGGATCGGGTTCATCGCCGAGTTGACGTTGTAGGGGCCGAGGTACGGGACCCCGAGTGTCACGATGTCGGTCTGGCCTTCGACGCGCACGGTGAGCTGCTTGCGCACGGCACCAAGCGTCTGGTCGTGCACGGCGTCGACCTGGCCGGCCTGCACCGACGTCAGGCCGTAGGGCGCGCGCATCGCATGAAACACGTTGCGCTTGAACCCGACCGGCGCGATGTCGGTCATCTGCTTGGTGGCCAGGAACATGGCCTGGTCCTGCGCCGTCCAGTCCGTCTCGCGCTTCTGCATGAAGCTCGCGATCGCGGGAAACGCGTGGTTGTTCACAGTCGTCTCGATGTGGAACACGCGCACTGTGTCCTCGATGATCTGGCCCTGCCGGATGCACGAGTGATGCAGCGCCGAGTCGGGCGGATTCATGTACGAGCGCGAGGCGAGCAGGGTCTTCGCGTTGTGATGCGCGCGGATGCTGCGGAATGAGGCGAGCCCGGTCGCCATCGACTTGTGCCCTCCGTCCATGGGCACGAGGGTCAGGTTGACGTAGATCACCAGGTCCGACTCCGCCGCGCGGCGGTTCAGCGTGACGTCCTCCCCCTCGGCGGTCTTGCCGATGTAGACGTTGTTCTCCGGGTCCTCGCCGTCGTGCTGGTACAGGCGGTCCGGGTGGAACGTGCTGAAGATCCTCTCGCCGACGATGTGCCGCAGCTCGTCCTCCGTCATGCGGCGGTGCAGCCCGAGCGCGGCGATGATGTGCAGGTCCTCGATGCCGGCCTCGGCCGCCATGTCGATGACCTCTTCCATGACCAGTTGCCTGACGTCGGGCGCGGCCATCGGAGGCAGGGGCAGAGAAAGGTCGTCGAAGGCGATGGTCAGCTTCATGCCCGAACGCAGGAGCGCCTTGAGCGGATCGTCCTCGAGCGGCCGCGCCAGCGCGCGCTTGATTGCACGCTCCGGGTGCGCGATGGGGTCGAGCGGATCGGGCGGGTAGACGATGCGCGCGCCGAGCGGCAGCTTCTCGAGCCGGATGCCCTCGCCGAAGTGAAAAAGCACCGGCGGCGTGTTGCGATCGACTTCGATTACCGCACCCGGTCTTGGCATCTAGGCCCTCAATCGTCGCAGATCAAACGCGACCTTCACGGCCCCTAACCGCCCGGCGCTCATCGCGTAGGTGATCGCGTCACGGTACTCGCCTAGACCGAAAAGCGGCCCCGTGAGCTCATGCAGGTGCATCTCGGCCGCCGCCTCCAGCGCGAGGTCGAACGTGCGCTTCCCCTCGCGCTTCGGTTCCGAGCCGTACGCGTACGCGCCTGTGATGGTCAGCTCACGCTGCCAGATCGGCGCCCAGTCCACCTTCTCCTCGCCGGGCATACCGACCGCGACGACGGTGCCGCCCTCGCGCGTGTAGCGCACCGCGTCGTTGAGGCTGTCGGCGCGCCCGACGCATTCGAACGTCACGTCCGCCCCGCCCAGCAGCAGCGGGCGGTTCATCCCGTCCAGGCGCCGCGCCCCGGTCGCGAATCGCACGCGCTGGTAGACGTCGGCGGGCGCGATCACCTGGTCCGCGCCCAGCTTGCGCGCGAGATCGCGCTGAGTCGGGTGCTTGGCGATCGCGATCAATCGTTTGGGCGGCGTGAACAGCTTCACCGCCGCCACCGTCAACAGGCCGATCGTTCCCGCCCCCGACACCACAACGACGTCGTCCTTCGTCGCTCCGCCCCGCAGCGCCGCGTGCACGCAGCACGCGAAGGGCTCGATGAGCACCGCCGCCTCGTCCGACAGGGCTTCGGGAATGGTATGGATCTGCGAGGGATGCGCGACTAGGACCTCCCCCCATCCCCCACCGGTGTCCGCGCAGTACCCGGTCTGCAGGCCCACCTCGATCGGCCCCTCGGTCACGTTGTAGCAGAGGCCCGGCCGCCCTTCCGCGCATCGCGGGCACGGCGGATCGATGCCGCGCACGACGCATCCGAGCGCGGGCTCGATGACGACCCGCGACCCGTCTTCGAGCTCGCCGACCACCTCGTGGCCTGGCACGAACGGATAGCTGGTCAGCGGGTCGAGATACAGCGAGATGTGGCCGCTGATCGCGGCGAGGTCGGACCCGCAGATCCCGCTGAGGTTGGGTCTGACGCGCACCCAATCGCGGGTGGGCAGCTCGGGCTCCGGCACGTCGCCGAGCTTCAGCATCGACAGCGCGCTGGTCGCCACGTCGGGCCGCCCGCCGGCGGCCTTCACCACGGCGAAAGCAGGAATCGAGCGCACGTATTGAAGGGCTAGCGTCGGACAGCCTCCCGGTATTCGGGCGAGCGCGGGTCGGGCATGGGGAGGCGCCAGTTGCCCGGCGCCATCTTCCATCGCTCTACGCGCCACCCGCGCTGCCCCGCGACCTGCGAAAGCCTGGCGTCGGGGTTCACCACCACCGGGGTGCCAACGATCTCGAGCATTCCCAGGTCGGATAGCGAGTCGGCGTACGCGAAGCTGTCCGCCAGCACGACGCCTTCGCGCGCCGCGTACTCCTCGAGCAGCGACGCCCGCGCCTCGCCCGCCGGCGGAGGCGACTGCAGGTCACCGGTCAAGCGCCCCTCCTTCATCAGGAGGTGCGCGCAGTCGACCTCAACGTCGAGCAGCTCGGCGAGGGGTTCCACCACCACGTCGAGCGCGCCGGTCAGCAGCAGCACGCGATGGCCCGCGCGCTTGTGCTCGCGGATCCGCCGCATGCCTTCGGGATACACGCGGCGCAGCGTCACCGCGTCCAGCGCCTCCCGCCCAAGCCGTTTCATCACCTCATAGTCGAGCCCGTCGTACTCGCGATAGAACGTGCGCTGGAACTCCGCTCGCGAGCGCCTCTCGAGATACAGCCAGCGCGGCGCCTCGCGAAGCATATGAGCCATGAAAGTCGGCCAATCCTCGAGAGGTTGCGCCCGCAGACGCATCCACAGGAAATATTCGACGACGTTCGTCTCGACGAGCGTGCCGTCGACGTCGAACACCGCGAGCACGTCCTTGCGTCCTGCTCGGCGTTCGATCGCCGCCCTCACCGAGCTCGACTCCGCCTTGGGCGACGTGCTGCCGGTCGGCTGCTTGCCCCTCTTCTCCGCGGTCTCGACTCGCGACATGCGCACGACCGTCGGAAAGTGGACGTCCTGGAAGTAGTGCGTCCAGTCGTAAAGCGCCGGATCAAACGGGAACGTCTTGCGTTCCGCGGCCGGGACCTTCTCCCATAGCTCCGTCACGTGGCGCGTGTCGAAGATGCAGTCGACCTCTGTGTAGACGCCGTACAGCTGGATCAAGTTCACCCCGCGGTCGAGGCGTTCGCGCTCCGCGTTGAGGTTGTCCGAAAGCTGCGACACGGTCGATCCGAGAGGCAGCCGCTCCACGACCCACTGCGCAGCTTCGGCCGCGCGCAGCGCCAGGCGCGCTCGGGTCTCCATCTCCTGACGCGTCGGGAAGGTCCACTCGGGGGTGCCGATCGCCTGGCCGTACCGATCGCGCAGCGGATGAGCCTCGTAGTAGTCGATCGCCTCCTTCATGACGCGGCGCAGCCGCAGCGGATTCCGCGACCCCGACGCCGCGTGATACACGCGCGGCTTTGCATCCGGCGGCGGATTGGCCGCGACCGCAAGCACCGTGTTGACGACGAAGTCGGCGGGGATGATGTCGAGCAGCGAATCGGGCAGGCCCGAGAAATCGCGCAGCACGCCACGGCCGAACGCGAGGATCAGCGGCTCCGCCATGCGGAATCCCTCGAGCCAACCCGGGGACGGCTCGTCGAGCGCGCTCTCGATGATCGATGGGCGAACGATTGAAAGCGGGATGTCGCCATGCAGCTCCACCACCGCCTGCTCCGCCATCGCCTTGGTGAACGAGTAGATGTCGGAGAACCCCATCGCGGTGGCGTGCACGCGGCCGCGCTCGATGAGCTTGTCCTTGACCCAGCGCTCGCGCAGCCGCTCGGTCGTGCGCGCGACGGCGGGCGTGCCCGCCGGTCCCATGCGCGAGCGCGCCTCGCGGCGCAAGCGGTTCAGGATCTCGGGCCGTCGCGACTCCTCCTCGACCGGCGCCCGGAGATTCGTCAGCACCTCCGCCTCGTGCCGCCAGTTGAGCCCCGGGTCGTGCGGCGCCTCTTCGCGCACCAGGCCGCGCAGCATCCCGCCGACGTACGCGGTCGAGATGTGCACGAGGTGCATCTTCGCGCCGCTCGCCTTCAACGCCTCCACCAGGCGCGCGGCGCCCAGGAGGTTGGTCTGCGCCGACAGGTCGGCTGGGTTGTCGAACTCGACGGCCGCCGCGGAGTGGATGACGACGTCGCATCCGCGCAGCTGCGCACGCGACTCCTCGCTCAAACCAAGGCCGTCGCGGCCCAGGTCGATCTCGATCACGCCGAGCTTCTCTCTGGTGAGCTTTACAAACGCTTCCTCGCCCAGTTGGTCCTTGAGCCGTTTGAAGGCAGGACTGGCGAGGACCTCGCGCTCCAGCCGCTCGCTGGCCGGCCGGCGCGCGCTCGAACGGATCGCCAGGTTGATCCGCTTGATGTCGGGGATCGATCGGAGACATTTCTCGACGATCGACTTGCCGAGAAAGCCGGTGCTGCCGGTGACCAGGATGGTCTTGCCTTTCAGGGCGTCGGCAATCACCGGCTGATTCTAGGAGTAGGCGGCTCCGTGGCTGAGATGCGGAACCTGGACGACCGCAGATCCGCCGCCGTCCCACCAGCCCAGGTCGGTGGTCACGGTCGACCAGAACCAGACGGTCTCGCCAGGCTTTCCGGCGTACGTCGCGTGGCCGTCGCCCAACGAGCCGGACCAGCTGCGGCGCACCCCGTCCTGCGTGACCGCGTACACGGTGAAGTGCGTCCCGGTGCCGGGACTCGACCACGCGACGTCGATCACGTTGGGGTTGTCGACCTGCGAGACGGCGCTCACGGTGACGTGCGGCAGCGGGATGTTCGCGAATCTCGGCGAGCCGCCGATCCACAGGTCGCCGGCATCCTTGGGCCAGGGGTCGGAACCCGAACCGCCCCAGCCATAAGGATCGACTGGGCAGACATAGCAGCCGATGTGGTAGACGCCGAAGTGCAGGTGCGGGCCGGTGGCGGTCCCGGTCATGCCCGAGATGCCGATGATCTGGCCCCGGTATACGTAGTCGCCCTTACCGACCCAGATGTGGGACATGTGGCCATAGAACGTCAGCAGGCCGTTGCCATGGTTGATCTCAACGGTCTGTCCGCTGAGGCACGTCGTGCAGCCCGGCACGTACCAGTTCGCGTACATGACGCGGCCCGGCGCGGCGGCGACGATCGGCTCGTAGTACAGGCCGTAGTCGTAACCGTCGTGGCCGCTGTAATAGAGGTAGTCGCGCCCGCCCGGAGTCTGGGCGTAACCCGCATCGAAAGTCGGGTCGGGCCCGCCAACCTTCACCGAGGCGGAGGTGCCGTCGTAGCGGCAGATCTTGTCACGCTGGGCGTAGTCGGGATAGCAGTGGTCGAAGATCGAGGTGATGTAGTGCGGGCCCATGAAGGGAAGGGTCAGGAACGCACCCGGAGCCGGCGCCATGCCGGTGTTGCCCGCGCCGTTCTCGATCGGACCGTATGCAACCTGGCTCGGGTACGCCCACCGCAAGTATTTGCCTGGGCTGGATCCTGGCGGCAGCGCGGAATGCGCCTGCGCGGGAACCGCAGACCAAAGCAAACAGCCGAGGGTGAACAGCAGAGCAACAACCCGCATAGCCTTGAGAACGAGATGGCTGACGGTACGGTTCCACATCATTCGACTCGCCCGGCTTTTGGTTAAGTTTTGCAAATGACCCGGTCCGGGGCAACACCCCTCCCTATTTCGAGCCAGGGGCGCGCCGCTGTGTACGAGGAGCCGACTGGTCCAGCGGGCGTTCGGGTGCGCGACCGGCCCAGGACCGAGCCCACGAAAGGCACCGTGGCGGTCGCGATCCGCGCCGCCTCGATCAACCACCTCGACCTCTGGATGGCGCACGGCGCGCAGCGCGTGACGCCGCCCCGGGTCATTGCCGCCGACGGCGCCGGCGTCGTCCATGCGTCCACCGACTCCAGGTGGCGCGAGGGTGACGAGGTGGTGATCTACCCCGTCATCTGCTGCTGGGAATGCGAATGGTGCCGCTCCGGCCAAAACGTCAAGTGCCCCTACTTCGGCATCCTCGGCGAGCACTCCGACGGCACCGCCTGCGAGCTGTTCCACGTCGACGCGCGCAACCTTTTTCCCAAGCCGAAGGGCCTGACCTGGACGGAGGCCGCTGCGTTTCCCCTCACCTTCCTGACTGCGTGGCGGATGCTCACGACTCGCGCCCGGCTGCAGGCGGATGAAAAGGTTCTCGTCGTCGGCGCCGGCGCCGGCGTGGCCGTGGCAGCGATCACGATCGCCAAGCACCTCGGCGCGCGCGTGTTCGCCACCAGCCGGTCGGAGGCCAAGCGCCCGCGCGCCCTCGAGCTCGGCGCCGAGCAGGTGTTCGACTCGACCGATTTCAGCAAGCCCGTGCGCGAGGCGACCGACGGCGGCGTCGACGTCGTCTTCGAGCACGTGGGCCCGGCGACGCTAAGCGAGTCGATGCGCTCCGTCGTGGTCGGCGGACGCATCGTCACGTGCGGGTCGACCTCAGGCGTCAAGGCCGAGATCGCCATGCCACGCATGTTTTTCGGTCAGATGGACCTGCTTGGCTCGACAATGGGCAATGCCGGAGAGTTCGAGGCGGTGTTGAAGGCGATGGACGCGGGAATGCGTCCAGTCGTTGACTCGACCTATCCGTTATCCGATGTGCAGGCCGCGCTTACACGACTGGACGCGGCGGAGCAGTTCGGCAAAGTCGTTTTGGCGGTGTCGTAGAGGAGAAGAACCATGAAAGGGTTCAAAGTGTTTCTGCTGCGGGGCAATGTCGTGGAGCTGGCCATCGCCGTGGTCATCGGCGTGGCGTTCGGTGTGGTCATCACCGCCTTCGTCAAGGACCTGGTGACGCCGCTTATCGCGGCCATCGGCGGCAAGCCGGACTTCGCGGCACTCTCCTTCACAATCAACAACAGCAAGTTCCTGTACGGCGAATTCATCAATGCCGTGATCGCGTTCCTGATCATCGCCGCGGTCATCTACTTCCTGGTCGTGATTCCGTACACGGCGATGGTCGAGCGGTCGCGCAAGGAGCCGCCCGCCGACCCGACGGTAAAGAAGTGCCCCGAGTGCCTGAGCGAGATCCCTAAGGACGCCAGGCGCTGCGCCTTCTGCACGTCACCGCAGCCGACCTAAGCGCGTCTCCTCCCTGCCGCATTCCGCACCGTTGGCGCCACCGGAGCAAAATAGCCAGCTCCGATAGGCACGGTTCGATCCGACGGTGCGGAATCGTGACCCTAGTCTGACCGCGCGCTTACGACTTGGGCCCGGGCACCGCCCACACTTTTGACGCCGTCTCATGGCTCAGCGTCAGGTCTCGCCCGGCCACCCGGACTCGGAGCATCTTCCCCACCTCGTCAGCCTCCAGGACCGTCACTTCGCGGCCCGGCGTCAGGTCGCGCTGGTGGAGGTACGCGAGCAGCGCCGGCGCCTCCCGCTCGGCGACCTCGGAGACTCGCGTCACGCTCGCCCGGTCGCCGCCCTTCAGCGCCGACAGCCTCACCTCGCGCGGCGAGGCTTCCGAATAGCCGGGGATTGGGTTGCCGTGGGGGCAGGTCGCCGGGCGGCCGAGCACCTCATAGAGGCGCTGCTCGACGACATCGGACACCGCGTGCTCGAGGCGCGCCGCTTCCGCGTCGGCGGTCACCCAGTCGAGGCCCAGGCCATCCGTGAGCCAGCGTTCCATGATCCGGTGCCTCCGGACGACCGACTCCGCCGCCTTCATGCCACGCGAGCTCAGCTCGATCTCCTTGCGGCCGTTCAGGCGCACGAGCCCATCTCGGGTCATTCGCCGCAGCGCCACGGTCACCGTCGGCCGGCTGACGCCGAGCCAGTCGGCGAGCCGTGCGCTGCGCAGCGTCTCCTTCTCTGCCCACATGTAATAGATCGCCTCGAGGTATCGCGAGATGACCTCGGAAGGCTCCAGACCGTCCCTGTTAGACTCGCCTAATTGCATGCTTTATGGATACTAATCCGTTGACAAAATCATGAGCCAAGCCGCCGCCGTCGGGTTGGGAGCCATCGCCGGAGCCACCATCTTCCTCGGGCTCCCGGTCGCCCGCATGCACCGCCTGCCCAAACCGGTCCAGGGCTTCCTGAACGCGTTCGCGACAGGCATCCTCGTCTTCCTGCTGTGGGACATCATCAGCCACGCGGCCGGTCCCATCGAGGCCGCCATCGGGCAGGGGCACCGCTCCACGTTTGCGGGCATGGCCGTGATCTTTGCGTTCGGCATCGCGGCCGGACTGCTTGGCCTGGTCTATTTCAACCGCAGCATCTTCGGTCGTCTGAGGCACGGGGCCGCCGCCCCAACCGCGCGGTCGCTATCCCTCGCCATCGCCACGGGGCTGGGCCTGCACAACCTGTCCGAGGGTCTTGCCATCGGCGAATCTGCCCACGTCGGCGCCATCGCGTTCACTGGCGTTCTGGCGGTTGGCTTCGCGCTGCACAACATCACGGAGGGGTTCGGCATCGCTGCGCCGATGACGACTGAGAACAAGCCGGCTTCATGGAGCTTCCTCGGTCTCGCCGGACTGATCGGCGGGGGGCCGACCTTCATCGGCACCTGGATCGGATACCTCGCCCACTCCGACTACTTCTCGGTCGCCTTTCTCGCCGTCGCGGCCGGCGCGATTCTCTACGTGCTGAACGAGCTGTTCAGCCTGGGCCGCAAAATCAGCACGCCAACCACGTTCGCCTGGGGCCTGCTCACCGGATTCCTGACCGCCTTCGCGACCGATCTATTTCTGACCCTGGCCAGCGCCTAGAAGATTCCTGGGGCAACCTGCGCCCCGGAACCGTATATGTCCTTGGACCGGATCGCGTTCTCCGATCTCATCACCAGTGATTACGAGTCGGGCTACTGAGCTAACTCGCTACGACGTCCAGGGCGCCTTCGCCGTCAGGGTCCCAGTCGTGCCAGTCCGGGAAGCGCCACCGGAAAAGCCGCTCCTGGACCTCGAATAGGCTGTCGAGTGTGTCCTGGACGTGGCCCGTGTCGCGGAGCGGCTCGCGGACGTGATTCGGCATCGTGCCCGCGACGCCGCGAATCTCCGCCCGGACCCGAGACGGCACCGTCTTGACCCCGTCCCGGTTCATCTCTTCCAGTCGCCACAGGACGCGGTCCGTGGCCTGGAGCATGCGGTGAAAGGCGTAGCGGCGGCGGTTTTCCCGGCGCAGCGCCGATTCCAGCTTCTCGATCCGGTTCGAAGTGTGGTCAATCATGGTCAGCTACCTTTTCTAGCTTACCGGCAGACAGGGGCCATTTGAACGTGTTTCTCGCCCGGCTCGAACACCTGTTCAGGCCGGTTGACGCCTGGGGTGAGTTCAGAAAGGGCGCCCGGCGCGCCGCCGTCGTATTCATTCTCTACCGCCAGGCGGGTCTGTGGATGGTCCCTTTTGTCCGCCGCCGGGCCGACCTCCGCGACCATCCCGGCCAGGTGGCTCTGCCCGGCGGGAGCGTCGAGGAAGGCGAGTCGGCATGGGACGCGGCCCAGCGCGAGGTGGCCGAGGAGATCGGCGTCCCGGTCGGACGCCTCGTCCCGCTCGGAGCCGGCGACCCCATCTACGCCGCCGTGTCTAACTTCTCGGTCGTTCCGTTCGTCGCCTACCTGCCGGACCCTGTCGAGTCGTTCGTCCACGACGAGCGAGAGCTGGAGGGCGTGCTGGCCATCCCGCTCGACCGCCTGCTCGACGACAGCGCATGGCTGCAGTCGGACGAGCCGTGGCGATTCCGCTACCTGGCGCATGAGGAGAGTGTCGTCTGGGGCCTGACCGAGCGCATCGTCTACGGCCTGGCGGTGAAGCTCAGGCAGGCGCTCGCCGAAGGTCGAAGGTCGGATCCTCCAGCTGCCGGCGCGTGAGTCGAGCACGCGCCTGCATCGCGTGCCGGGCCCTCGCGACCGTGTGGTGATCGTTCACGCCCGCCGCGGCGATCAGCTCGCCACCCCGTAGGTAGAACACAGTGAATGGCGGCTTGCCCAAATCGCCTCGGATCACCGTCTCATCCCACGGCAGGCCGGCGCCCGCGTACTGGAGGTTGAGGCCGTACTGGTCGGACCAGAACCAGGGGACCTCGCTGTACGGCTCCCTCAAGCCCGCCATCGCGCGGCCCACCGCGAAGCCCTGGCGCTGCGCGGTCTGGAAGTGCTCGACGCGGATGTGCGTCTCGTAAAGCGGGCTGAAGAAACGCGTCACGTCACCCGCGGCGAAAACATCCGGAGCGGAAGTGCGCCCCAGCTCGTCGACCACGATGCCTCGATCGACATCCAGTCCCGCGGCCTCGGCCAGTGCGACTCGCGGTTCTGAGCCGACGGCGGCAAGCACGGCTCCGCGCAGGTCGGAAAGCGACTCGACGTTCAAGGCAAGCTCGACGCCATGCTCGCGGTGGACTTTCGCCAGGAAAGCGCCGAGCTCGGCCCCGAGGACACGCAGCAGAGGCTGCTCGAGCGCCTCGTGCACGTGTACGTCGCATCCCTTCGCGACAGCGACCGCAGCCACCTCGCAGCCGATGAAGCCCGCGCCGATGATGTCCAGCCGCTCGCCACGCTGGATGAGCCCACGGAGATCCTCCGCCTGCGCCAGCTGGCGAAGGTAGATCGCCTCCGGAATGCTGGGGAGGCGGCGCGCGTCGGATCCGGTGGCGATGCAGAGCCGATCCCACGGCACGGCCCGGCCGCTGTCGAGCACTGCGGTGCGCCGGTCGAGACCGAGATTCACGACCATCTTCCCGAGCATCAGGTCGACGTGCAGCTCGCGGTACTGCTCGCGCGGTCGCAGCGGCAGCCGGTCAACGGCTACCGTGCCCTGCAGGTACCCCTTGCTCAGATGCGGGCGCTCGTAGGGCGCGACAGGCTCAGCGCCGCAAAGGATGATCTCGCCATCGAAGCCCGCGTCGCGCAGACCGGCCGCGACCGCGTCGCCGGCCGGGCCGGCGCCAGCGATCAGCGCTCTGGGCGTTCCAGCTCCCGCAAACGGCGGAGCGACCATACGAGGTAGCCGCCCAGCACGACGACCGCAAACGTGTAGGCCAGCACGAGGTAGGTCACGGAACGGGCTCCGGGCTGGCCTCGGGGCGCCGGGAAGCGACCACGTGCGCCCGTTCGGTCACCCCATGGCGCCCGTCGAGCAGCGTCTCGATCCGGTATCGGACGCCGATCATCACGCCGGCCAGGACCAGGGTGCAGAGCATCGTGAACAAGAACGTCGCCAGCATCTCGGGCGGGAGCGCGTTGTTGATGATCAGCGGCCCAGGGTGGTGCGTGTTCCACCACGAGACGCTGAAATACACCACCGGCACGTCGGCGAACCCGAAGATGCCCACCACCGCGGCGAACCGCGCCGATTGGCGTCCCGGCTCAGCGAGGCGCCGCACCAGCAGGTACCCGGCGTAGATGATCCATAGGACCAGCGTCGAGGTGAGGCGCGCGTCCCACACCCAGTAGGCGCCCCAGACCGGCTTGGCCCACAGCATGCCCATGACAAGCGTCACCGTCGTGAACACGACTCCGACCAGCGCACCCGCGCGCGCGATGCGATCGGCGGACGGGCTCTCGTTGCGCAGGTAGACGATCCCGCCGATCAGAACCACGGCGAAGCATCCGAACGCGGTGATCGCGGAGCTCACGTGAAGGTAGAAGATCCGCTGCACCGGGCCGTGCAGGTAGTCGCCAGGCGCGTACAGAAAGATCGCCCCCGCCGCGAGGAGCATCAGCGCGACCGCGCCGCCGGCCGCCTTCTCGTACCTATTCATCAAGTACGAAACGGGCAGCGAGTGAGGTCAGCACGAGGAAGAGTATGTCGAAGTCAATGAGGAGGCCGATCGCTTCCTGGTAGTTGCCCGGCAGACCCATCGCCGACTGCACCGCTGATCCGCCCGCGATGATGAACGGTATCCACAGCGGCAGCGTGAGCAGTGGCAGCAGCAGCTCGCGTGCTCGTACACGCGCGACGATCGCCGCGAACAAGCAGCCGAGCGCAGCCATCCCGACGCTCGCCAGCACCACCGCCGCGACCACCTCGATCGACAGCGGCGTGCCGAAGAACAATGACAGCGCGGGCAGCATGACCGCCTCGCACAGGAGGAGCAGGCCGAACGCGGCCGCCGCCTTGCCCGCGAAAACCGCGACCGGCGACGCGGGCGTCATCAGCATCGCCTCGAGCGACGCCTGCTCCCGCTCCGCCGCGAACGCGCGGCCGAAGGCGACAAGCCCGGCGAAGACGAGCGCAAGCCACAGGATGCCCGGCGCGATCGAGGCGGCGTTGCGCGAGTCGATCTGAAACCCGAAGTTGCCGATGAGCAGCGCAAGGATCACGAACTGCGCCAGCGCGGGCACCAGCTCGCGCGTCCTCCATTCCGACCGTAGGTCTTTGCGAGCGACTGCGACCGCGACGCGAAACGGATTCATTTCGCCGGCCGCGCGCAGGGCGGACTCTTCATTTGACGACGCGCAGATGGGTCGCCGTGCCGAGCGACCGTCCGTGCCGCAGGATGAGGGTGCGCGCGCACAGACGGTTGGCAAGCGCGTGGTCGTGCGTCGCGAGGACGACCGTCCGGCCCTCCATGATGCGCATCAGCATGTCGCCTGCGTCCGCGCCCAGGCTCGCGTCGGGCTCGTCGAAGAACAGCAGCTTCGGCTCGTGAAGGATCGCGCGGCCGATGGCCAGTCGCTGCTGCATGCCCCGCGACAGCCGGTCCGCGCGTCTGTCCGCCGCTTGCGTCAGGCCGACGGTCTCGAGGACCTCGGCCACGCGTGACCGGCTCACGTCGTGCAGGTCGCAGAAGAACTCGAGGTTCTCGGCCGCAGTCAGCGCCGGATACAGCCCAGGTGAATGCGCGACGTAGCCGAGGTAGTGGCGCAGGCGGCGCCGCTCTCGAAATGCGTCCAGCCCGGCCAGCTGCAGCCAGCCGGCGGTCGGCCGGAGCGCCGTGGCCAGGATGCGCAAGAGGGTTGTCTTGCCGGCGCCGTTGTCGCCGAGCACGGCCATGTGTTCGCCGGTGTCCAGCACGAGGTCGACGCCCTCGAGGGCAAGCTCCCTGCCGAACCAGTGGGTCAGACCGTCGGCGACAAGGATGCTCACGGATTCTCGTCAGGCGGCGTCTTGAGTAGGGGCCACAGGACGAAGGGCCCGGCCAGGAACAGGAGCAGCGTCGCGACGATGATCGCCATCGCTTACGCAGGCAGAGTAACGGGCTGGCGGCGCCTTGCCAACTCGGGAACTGGAATCTTCTGGCCCACGTTGCCCAGCACGACGCCGAGGATGATGATCGCCCCGCCCGCCCAGATCCAGCTCACCAGCGGGTTCACGAACACCCGAAACGAGGCTGACCCGTCGCCGTTCGTCCCGGCGAGCACGACATAGACGTCCGCCACTGGCGTGGTGGTGATCGCGACGTGGGTCAGAGCCTGGCCTCCGAGCCCTGCGTAGGTCGCACGCGAGGGCTCCAGGATCTGGTCGCCGAACCTCATCGCGGCGCCGAACTCGGTGTGGTCGGCGAGCTGCCGCTGGTCCGAGCCTATGTACGTCAGCGTGTAGCCGGCGACGGTCACCTGCTGGCCGGGCGCAAGCGTCACGTCCTTCTCCTGCTGCCAGAAGTGGGAAGTGGCAATGCCCACGACGGCGACCACAAGGCCGAGGTGCGCGAGGTAGGCGCCGTAGCGCCTGCGGCGGCGAACGAACACCTGGGGCTTTCGGATGGCGCGCGCGAAGATGCTCAAGACGGTGGCGGCCGCGCCCGCGGCCAGCGGAATCGCAACCAGCGGTGCGATCGACCGCTCGCCAACGACGAGCATCACCACGAGAGCCACCACAGCCGCGGCGGCCGGCCACCGCAGCGCGCGCATCGTCGGCCCACTGGCCTGTCGCCAAGGCAGCAGCGGTCCCACCGCGAGCAGCGCCAGAAAGACCGCGAACAAGGGAGCCGCCGCTCGCTCGTAGTAAGGCGCGCCGACCACGCGCTGCGCGCCGGCCAGTCCCGACACGAGCGGCAGGACCGTCCCCCACATCACCACCGCAACCACGCCGATCAACAGGAGGTTCTGCAGGACGAACGCGCCCTCGCGTGAGATCGGCGGCGAAGCCTCCTTGGCGACCGCGATCGTGCCCGAGCGGAATGCGAGCAGCGCGGCGGAAAAGACCATGCACACCGCGAGGAAGCCGAGGAACCACGGACCGATCGCGCTCACCGCGAACGTGTGCACCGACGGCACCACGCCGCTGCGCACGATGAACGTGCCGAACACGACGAGCAAGAACGCGGTGATCACGAGACCGAAGTTCCACGCGCGAAGGCGTCCGCGCTGCTCCTGGACCTGCGAGGAATGCAGGTACGCGGTGGTCGCGAGCCACGGCATGAGGGCGACGTTCTCCACCGGGTCCCATCCCCAGTAGCCGCCCCAACCGAGCACGTGATACGCCCACCACATGCCGAGCAGCAGGCCCATGCTCTGCAGGCTCCACGCGAGCAGCGCGAAGCGCCGCGTGTGCATGATCCAGGCGGAGTCAGCCCGACCCGCGAGCAGCGCCGCGCACGCAAAGCTGAACGGGATCGCGAACGAGGCAAAGCCGGCGAGCACGACCGGCGGATGGATGAGCATCCCGCCATCTCGCAGCACGGGGTTCAGGCCGAGGCCGTCCGGCGGCGTGATCGACAGCAGGTCGAACGGGCTCGCGACCACGGCAAGGACGAATAGGAAGAAAGCGAAGATCGCCGCGAGGATTCCGGCGGCGTACGCGGCGAGCCGGGTACCGAGCCTTGCGCTCGCTACAAGAGATGCGCTTCCGAGGATGGCGAGGATCAGCGTCCAGTAGAGGAGCGATCCCTCCTGGCCGCCGTAGAACCCGGCCGCCACGAGCGCGACGGGCGTCGAGAGGTCGGTGTGCTCCGCGACATAGGCAAGGGAGAAGTCATGCGTGAGCAGGGCGACCTCGAGAATGACGCCGGCGATCACGGTCATCGCCGCGGCTGCGTAAAACGCGCGGCGACCGACCCGGACGAGGGTCTCGCTCTCCCGCCACCCCGCCCAGAACGAAAGAAATGAGGAGAAGCCGCCCATCACTAGCCCCGCGAGCAGCGCCCCCGCCCCGAGGTAACCGAGCATCACTGCGTGTAGGGCTGCGTCGAGAAGCGCGACGGACACTTCGCGAGCAGCGTCCGCGCGTGGAAGACGCCATCGGTGCCCAGCCGCCCCTCGACTACGACGGTGATGCCCGGCTGGAAGATGTCGGGCAGCGAGCCCGTGTAATCGACGGGCATCGACGCCGTGCCGTCCTTCTCGGTGAAGGTGACGTGCAATCCGCCGTCGCTCTTCTGCACGTCGCCCTGGACGACGCCCGCGACGCGGACATCTCCTGTGGGTGTGTGCGCGCGAAGATCCGAGACGGTGACGTAGTACTCGGCCGACCCGCCCGAGGCGGTGTAGATGAGGTAGCCCACGCACCCGGCGACCACGACCGCCGGCAGCCCCCAGCTCAGCATCAGCCTCATGGGCCGATCAAAGCCAGGTAGTGGTCCAGCGTGTTGGCGTCGAGCGGACCGGTGAACGACGCGACGACCAGGCCGTTGGAGTCGATGAAGAACGTCGCCGGCAAGCCCGCGACGCCATACGCCTGATAGGAGCCGGAGACGATCGGCCCGGCCGGGTAGGTGTGCGGATGGCGCTGCTCGAAGGCCTGGAATCCGGAATCCGTGTCGCGGTTGTCAGCGCCGACGAACGCGACATTGGGGTGCGATGTAGCACCGCTGGCAAGGACGCCGCCCTCCTCGACGCAAGGCCCGCACCAGGACGCCCAGAAGTTGAGCACCACAGGCCGCCCCTGCAGCTCCCAGACGCGGACCTGGTCTCCCCCGGTGGTCTGGATCGCCAAATGGGGCGCCGCCCGACCGAGCAGCGGCGGGTTTTGCAGCGCGGCGTGCTGCAGCCCCCAGGCGAGCGAGAGCACCAGGATCGAGCCGAGGACGAGGACGATCGACCCGATCGCCACAGATCGGCGACTCACGTCGACTGAGTCTATAGAGCCAGGCGGATCAACAGGTCAGGGTCGCTTACGCCGCTTCGACTTCGAGGGCTCGCTGGATTTGCCGCTCGGGCCGGCGGATTTGGTCGCGCTCGAGCGGTCAACTTTCGCCTGCGCCTCGAGCTTCATCTCGACCGTCCGATCGTCAGTCTGGCCATAGTTTCCAGCTCCTTTCTTGCCACCCATGGGACGATACCTCCTGCGCGTTGATTTGCCGGCCGGCTCGGCACTCTTGCCGCCCTCGGACTTCAGTCGGTCGACCTCAGCCTGTTTCTCCAGCTTGCGCTCGATGCGCGTGTCCTGCGGCCGCCCCCAATTTCCTCTAGGAGCCATGTCGGCCACCTCCCGTCTGAGCGCTGCTTTGGACAGGCAGGACTGCAGTCGCTATCCACCTTGTTCCCGCGTTCCGTTTCCATCGAGGCTCTGCCCAAACCTCGACCTCGAGGCGAAATGCTAGCCACGGTCCGCCCTTTTCATCAAGCGGCAAGAGGACCTCGTCCTGGATTGTCTCCTGCGCCTCGACAAATTCGTCTGCTTCGAAAATGGGGGTGATCATCACGTCTTGCCAGGTCAGGTTTGCTCCTGGCGCAAAGTGCGAAGTCGATGTGGCGGAAAGAGAGGCAATCTTCCTCTTCGCTTTGAACGGAATCTTCGATAAGCCGGTATTCCTGAAGGTCACCTTCAGTCGAATCACGTGTCGATCTGCAGCCGTCTCGACAGTCGCATCGACATCGAGTTCCGCCCGACGCGCAAAGGTGCGGCCGCGGATGAACTTGAAGTAGGCCCACGCTCCAGCCAGGACAACGGCCAGCGCCTGGACGACGTTGAGGACGAGCTGGGAGAGCTTTGTCCATTCATCCATGTGTTTGGTGCCAGTTCTAGCACTGTGTGATGCACCGTGCCACCGCCTTCGAACGCCCTCCGCGCGAAAAGAAAACTAAGCGAGGGTGTTCGCGGCCGCGATCCTCGCGTACAGGCGCCCGCTTGGCTTCACCGTGCGCTCAAGAGTCTTGCGGTCCACGCCGATCAGACCGAAGTGCGCGGTATAGCCCCGGGCCCATTCGAAGTTGTCCAGGCTGGTCCAGTGGAAGTAGCCCCGGACGTCCACCCCATCGTCGATCGCGTCGAGCACGCTCGATAGCACCTCGGTCAGGAACAGCTCGCGCGCCGCGTCGTCCGCTGTGGCGATCCCGTTCTCGGTGACGTAGACCGGCTTGCCGTAATTCCGCAGCTCATTGAGCACGCCGCGCATCCACTCGGGCTTGGAGGCGAAGCCCATCTCGGTGACGTCGACGCCGGGTGGCGTGAACCGGCGCACGAACTGGTCCTGCGGCCGGCGCGGATCGAAGGCGGCCATCTGCCCCCAGTAATGCGCGATGCCGATGTAATCGCTCGAAGCCTGGACGATGCGACGCAGCTGCGCGGTTCCGACGGGCCAGCTGTCCACCACCGTCTGCGCCGCGCCGGCGGCCAGGCGGTCGCGCCGCGTGTTCGTCGCCGGCATGAAAAGGAACTTGTGATGTGACAGGCCGACGGGCGTGTCCGGCCACCGTCGCTTGATCGCCGCGTAAGCCAGCTCGTGGGCATGCTGCATGTTCCGCGTGACGCGGTACTGGCCGATCAGATCGCCCTTGTGTCCCGGAGGAAACTCGCCCGTGATCCAGCCGTTCGCCGCGTACACGCTGGGCTCGTTGATCGTGCACCACATTCCGACCAGATCCCCCAGCTCGTCCACCACGCGGTGCACGAAAGGCAAGAACGCGTGCGGCGAATCCGACACGGTCCAGCCTCCCTTGTGCGCGAACCACTGCGGGCTCGTGAAGTGGTGCAGCGTGACCATGGGCAGCATTCCCTGCTCGCGGAGCTCGCCCAGGACGTCTCGGTAGTGCCGGATCTGGCGCGAGTCGAACTCACCCTGGACAGGCTCGATGCGCGACCACTCGATTGAAAGCCGGTGCGCGTTCTGCGCAAGCCCCCGCAGCATGGCGAAGTCCTCGCGGTAGCGGTGGTAGCTGTCGCAGGCGACCGCCGACGAGTCGCCGTTCGCGATCCGGCCGGGCTGCTGCTCCCACTCCCACCAGTCGTTGTTGCGGTTGTCGCCCTCGATCTGGTGGGCGGCGCTCGCGGTGCCCCACAGAAACCGGTCCGGAAAACCGCGTCCGGCCAAGCTATGCCGCTGCGGTCGCCGGCTTGCCAACCTGCGGCGGCGGGATGTAGTGCCACGACTTGGGCGTCTCGCCGTCGAGCTCGAGCTGCAGCATCCCCGCCTTGCCGACATTGGAGCGGTGCATCTCGCGCTCGTTCTGCGGCCTTCCGTCGAGCACGATCCACGCGGCGTTCAGCGGGTCCGCGTGGCTCACGAGGGCGATCGTCTCGCCCGGATGCGCGCGCGCCTGCCGGCGCATGGCGTCAAGCACGCGCTCGCCCATCGCCTCGATGGATTCGTCGCCGGGCAAGATGCCTCGGCGTGCCTTGTGCACGAGCCACAGCGGGCGCCGCACGGGAATCTGCCAGTACGGCACGCCCTGAAGGTAGCGGCTGAACTCAGCCTCGCGCAGCTCAGGGTCGGCCTCGAGCACCGCCGGCGCGGCGAGTTGCTCGTTGATGATCCGCGCCGTCTGGGCTGCGCGCTCGAGCGGGCTGTGCACGATGCGGTTGATCCCATGTCCGGCTTCTCGCAGCACCTCGCCCAACGCGACGGACTGCGCGCGGCCGAGCGCGCTCAAGGGGAAGCCGTCGAGGTGCCCGTACAGGATTCGGTGCGGGTTTTCGACGTCCGCGTGCCGGATCAAATAAAAGGTGGTCAGCTTCGGTAGGCGCCGACCGTGGTGCGATTCGTGCCGGCCGACCGGCCGGAGTCCAGTGCCTGGTAGGACTCACGAAGAAGGTTGCCGGTGTACTCGCGCCGGTTCACCATGCCGGCCTCATCCTTCGGACGGTAGTCCGAGTCGATGGTGGCCGCACCGCAGCTGACGGTGATGCGACGCCAGTTGCCGCTGGTCGAAAAGTCATGCGTGGCGATGGAGCGGCGGATCTTGTCCGCCGCCAGTGCGGCGCCCTCCTTGTCGGTCTCAGGCAGGACGATCGCGAAGTGCGGCGGCCCCTCGACGTCGAGGAAGGCGACCGTGTCCGTGTCGCGGATGGCCTGGCCGAGCCGCTCCGCCATCTCGCGCAGCAGGCCTTCGATCTGGATCTGCTCCAGCTCCTTGTGTATGTGCTCGGCGTGGTCCAGCTCGACCGTCAGCACCGACAGCGGCCGGTGATAGCGCACCGCGCGGTTGGCCTCCTGGCCGACCAGGGCGTTGATGAACTTCGAGTTCCAGATCCCGGTGACCGGGTCGACCACGCCGAAAAGCGGGCTCGACGTACGGTCGAGCTGGCTGTGGCCGCAGCTTGGGCAGTACTGCGAGGTTTCCGGAAGCTCGGAATTGCAGTACCAGCAGGTGGTCATGCCCCGGCATTCTAGGCTTCGGGGCCCTCAACCCGTTCCAGTTCAGAATTTGGGGGTGACCGACCAGGGCGAGCTGTTTCCGCTTCCTGCCGGGGCCGAGCCCAAGGCACCACTAGCCACCCGGATGAGGCCGAAGAGCTTCGACGATCTCGTGGGCCAGACCAAGGTGGTCGGAGTCCTCCGCAGCCTTACCCGATCGGGCAACCTGCCGAGCATCGTCCTGTGGGGCCCGCCCGGCAGCGGCAAGACGACCCTGGCCGGGCTTCTTGCCACCGAGACGAACGCACGCATGGTCGCGATGTCCGCCGTGACTGCCGGGGTGGCCGACCTGCGCAAGGTCGTCGCCGAGGCGAAGATCCATCGCCGTGCCGGGCTGCGCACCGTCATGTTCGTCGACGAGATCCACCGCTTCAACAAGGCGCAGCAGGACGCGATCCTGCCCCACGTCGAGGACGGCACGGTCACGCTCATCGGCGCGACCACCGAGAACCCATCGTTCGAGGTCATCTCGCCGCTGCTGTCGCGCAGCCGCGTCTTCCGGCTCGAGCAGTTGAGCCGGAGCGAGCTGAAGCAGGTCGTCGAGCGCGGGCTGAAGGAGCTGAATGCGACGATCGACGACGACGCAATGGACGGCCTGTTGGAGGCCGCGCGCGGCGACGCGCGCGTGGCGCTCAACGGATTGGAGGCCGCCGCCTCTCTTGCTGGCGACGCGGCGATCTCCCTCGACCATGTCGAGAAGGCGATGCAGCAAAGCCACCTCCTGTACGACCGCGCGGGCGACCAGCACTACGACATCGTGTCGGCGCTCATCAAGAGTGTCCGCGGAAGCGATCCCGACGCGGCCGTCTACTGGATGGCGCGCATGCTCGAGGCAGGCGAGGACGTGATGTTCGTCGCGCGGCGCCTGGTCATCCTCGCGGCGGAGGACATCGGCCTCGCCGACCCGCAGGCGCTCTCGGTGGCGATGGCCGCACAGCAAGCCGCGCATTTCGTCGGCATGCCGGAGGCAGTCCTGCCTCTGACCGAGGCTGCGCTTTACCTCGCCCTGGCGCCCAAGTCCAACTCGGCGCTGACGTCCTACGGGGCCGCGCGCGAGCTGATCCAGGAGACGGGCAACGAGCCGGTGCCGCTGCATCTGCGCAATGCGCCGACCGGTTTGATGAAGTCGATGGGGTACGGCAGCGGCTACCGCTACGCGCACGACTACGAGGGTGGCGTGGCCTCGGAGCAGGTGCACATGCCCGAGAAGCTGAAGGGCCGGAAGGTGTACTCGCCCAACCCTCGCGACCGCAAGCCGGGAAAATAACGAACCGTTGGCTGACGCGCTTCTGATTTTCAAACCCGACTCCGCCTACCGGCTCGCCCCGCGCGCCGGCATCTGGGGCTGGCTTGCGTCCGAGCGCGACTGGAAGATCGAGTCGCTCGAGTGGTTCCAGCCGCCGGCCGCGCTCATCGAGAACCACTACGACTTCCTGCAAGGACGCCCCTTCTTTCCCTGGCTCGTCGATTTCATGACCGCGCTGCCGCTCATCGTCGGACGCGTGACGGCGTCAGGCGATGCGCTGCAGCAGATGCGCCACGACCTGGGCGAGACGCAGATCGCGAAGTCGCGGCCCGGTTCGCTGCGCGAGCGGTACGGCATCTTCGGCGGCCTGAACTGCCTCCACCTGTCCGACGCCGTGGAAACGGGAGCGGCCGAGGTGAAGCGATGGTCTGACTTCGTCCAGCTCGACAAGGTGAAGGTCCACCTCCAGGAATCGAGCAACAAGCCGGACCACACCTTTCATCTGCGCTCGCTCGCGACGCAGGTCGCGTCGGGCATCCACGTGGGGCTCGCGTCGCGGATGATCCGTGAGCTGCTGGCCGAGGAGTGCGACCTCAAAGGCGCAAAGCTCGCGGCGCTGCGCCGGATTACGTTGGGGGCGTTGTCCTAGCCTCCACCGACGCGTTGTAGACCGTCACCGGTTTAGTGAACAGGTCCGAGTTCGGTATGACGATGAGATTGCCCTCGTCGCTCTTCAACATCGTCACGCGCAGCTTCACCTCCACGATCACGCCGGTGTGCGTGTCGATCGCGATGTGATCGCCGACACGGACGTGCTTCTCCAGCAGCACGTAGTAGCCCGAGACGTAGTCCTTGAGCAGGTCCTGGACGCCGAGCGCGGCGATGATGGTCGCCAGCAGAAGACCGAACAATGTGACATTGGCGCTCTGGACCGCGAACCCGACAGCGGCAAACAGGCCGAACAGGAGGATGATCGCCGTTGCCGCGCGGCGCCCGAGGACGATCATGTCGGGACGGACCTGCCGCTTGTGGAGCCACTGGCCGACCAGATGCGCGACGAAGCGCGCGGCGAAGATGAACGCGATGAAGACGATCAGGCCGGCGATGACGTAGAGCGTTTCGTGCACGGGCCCGTTGGTCGAGAAGTCTTTGGTCAGGTCGTAGCCGCGTACCGCGGCCGCGATCATTCTTCGGTCTCGGCTGCTTCCCCAGCGGCGGGAGCCTCGCCCGCTGCCCCTTCTTCGCCCTCGACCGGCACCGCGGCTTCCGCCGCCGGGACTTCCTCTTCGACCTTGAGCTCGCGCTTGTGCACGATCTTGACCACGAGGTCCTCAGGGTCGTCGAGGATGGTCACGCCCTTGGGCACCTTGAGCTCGGAAACACGGAGCTCGGACTCGATCTCCTCGAGGGGCGTGAGGTCGACCTCGAACGCCTCGGGGATTTCGGACGGGAGCACCTCGATCCGCACCGTGTGCATCGGCTGCAGGATGTCCGCGTCCCCGCGCTTGACCGCGGCCGACTCGCCGACGAGGTGCACCGGGACCTCGACCTCGATCTTCTCCTGCAGGTTGACCTGGTAGAAGTCGACGTGGATCGGGCCCAGCCGGCGCGGGTGGGTCTGGATCTCGCGGACCAGCACCTTCTCGGTGCGGCCGTCGAGCGTGAGGTCGACGAGGTGGGTGCGCCCCGACTTGACGAAGACCTTCTGGAACTCCAGGCGGTCGAGCACGATCGGCGTCGGCTCGGTGTTGTGGCCGTAAACGATGGCCGGAATCTTGCCCTCGCGCACGAGGCGGCGCGAGCGCTTGCCGAGAGGTTGGCGGGGTAGAGCTTTGAGCTGCATGGTTGGGCCTCGGTTGGAGAGGCCCGCCTATGATACGCCGAGCCGTGCAGCCTCCTCCGCCCCCGATCCTTCAGCAAGGCGCCGGGATGGACGTCCCCGGCAACCTCGCGAGCCCCTCCTTGAGGGTCGTCGGCGGCCTCATCGACGTCGTGATCCTGCTGATCCTCGGCGGCCTGCTGGACCTGATCACGCATGACTCGCGCTTTGCGACCGGGCTGATCGGGCTCGTCGTCTGGGTGGCCTACTTCGCCTACTTCTGGAGCCAGCGTGGCGAGTCGATCGGGATGATGGTGTTCGGCTTCAGGGTCCGCGACGCCGCGTCCGGCCACTACCCAAGCGTGGGTCAGGCGGCGGTCCGGGGCCTTGTCTGGACCCTCGAGGTCGTGCCGTGCACGTTCTGCCTCATCGGCATCCTGGCGTGGGCCTGGATGTTCTGGGACCCGCGACGCCAGGCCCTGCACGACAAGATCACGGGCACGATCGTCACCGCGAGCTAGCGCGGAGGATCGGCCGAAAACCCTCGGCGAGAGATTCGGTGATCCAGGTGGCCCAGATCCGGGTGAAGCGACGAGCAGCGCAGCGAGCGCATCGCGTAAATGCGTGAGCGAGCAGCGCAGGAGCTGAGCCCGGAGATGGGCCGCATGGGCGCCGAAGATCCGTCGACGGCTTTCGGCCGAGCCTCCTAACCGAGCGGGGTCGCCACCGGCGTGATCTGCATCGGCGAGGTCAGCATCCCGTGCACGACGAAGACGAGGATGACCAGGCCGATGGCCAGCGCCGAACCTCCGATCACGATGCCGGCGACCGCCTTGCTGTCGCCACCCAGTGCGCCGTGGCTCGCGGCGATGCGCTGCGTGGCCCCGATGCCGTAAACGACCGCGATGATTCCGCACGGGATCGTCACGAACTCCCCGATGCCGCAGCAGCACACGAACGGCACTGCGCACATCGCGATGATGCCGAGGACCAGGGAGGCCGTCGCGCACGGCGCGTCACGACGGTAGTAGCCGGCTTCGTACGGGTACTGCTGCAGCGGCGGGTAGCCGGGCCCGCTCACATCAGGCCGTCGATGCTATTCGGGGAAGCGCTTGCGCAGCCACTCCACGATTTCCTGCAGCGGCGTGCCCGGCGTGAAGATCTCCTCGACGCCTTTCTTCTTCAGCGCCGCGATGTCGTCGTCGGGGATGATGCCCCCGCCGAACACGATGATGTCCGTCGCCTTGCGGCGCTTCAGCTCGTCCATCACCGCGGGGAACAGTGTCATGTGCGCCCCCGAGTGGATCGACAGACCGATGACCTGCGCGTCCTCCTGCAGCGCCGCGTCGACCACCATCTCCGGCGTCTGCCGCAGCCCGGTGTAAATCACCTCGTACCCCGCGTCGCGCAGCGCCCGCGCGACGACCTTGACGCCTCGGTCGTGTCCGTCCAGGCCGACCTTGGCGACCACAATCCGGACGGGTCGCACGGCGGTGGACGGCATCAGACGACGGCCGTCTCGGTGTATGTGCCGAACACCTCGATCATCGCCTGCATGATCTCGCCCTCGGTCGCGTAGGCGCGGACCGCCTCGAGGATGTAGGGCATCAGGTTGTCCGTGCCGGCCGCGGCCTTGCGCAGGCTCTGCAGCGTGTTGGCGCACTTGGCCTGGTCACGCTTGCGGCGCACGTCTTGCACGCGCTGCGACTGCTGGGATTCGAGCCGCGGGTCGATGCGCAGGATCTCGATCGGCTCCTCCTCCTCGTTGATGAACTCGTTCACGCCGACCACGAGGCGGCTCTTCTGCTCCAGCTCCTGCTGATATCGGAACGCCGCGTCGGCGATCTCCTTCTGGAAAAAGCCCGACTCGATGGCGGGGATGACACCCCCCACCTCCTCGATGCGCTTGAAGTAGGCCTCAGCCTGCCGCTCCATCTCGTCGGTCAGCGCCTCGATGAAGTAGCTCCCGCCAAGCGGATCGATCGTGTTGGCCACCCCCGTCTCATAAGCGATCAGCTGCTGCGTGCGGAGCGCGAGGCGCGCCGCCTTGTCCGTGGGCAGACCGAGGACCTCGTCCATCGCGTTGGTGTGCAGCGACTGGGTGCCAGCCAGGACCGCGGCGAGAGCCTCGATCGCGGTGCGCGCGATGTTGAGCTCCGGCTGCTGCGCGGTCAGCGAGACGCCCGCCGTCTGGGTGTGGAATCGCAGCTTCCACGACCGCTCCTGCTGCGCGCCGTATCGCTCGCGCATCCACCGGGCCCAGATCCGCCGCGCGGCGCGGAACTTCGCGATCTCCTCGAAGAAGTCGATGTGGGCGTCGAAGAAGAACGAGAGCCGCGACGCGAAGTCGTCGATGTGCATGCCACGCTCGAGGCACGCGTCGACGTACGCCATGCCGTCAGCCAGGGTGAACGCGAGCTCCTGCGCGGCGGTCGAGCCGGCCTCTCGGATGTGATAGCCGGAGATGGAGATCGTGTTCCACTTCGGCACCTCCTTCGCGCAGTACTCGATCGAATCGACGACGAGGCGCATCGATGGCGCCGGCGGAAAGATGAACTCCTTCTGCGCGATGAACTCTTTGAGGATGTCGTTTTGCAGCGTGCCGCCCAGCATGTCCGCGGGCACGCCCTGCTTCTCGGCGACCGCGATGTACATGCAGAGCAGGATCGCGGCCGGCGAGTTGATGGTCATCGAGGTCGTGATCTCGCCGAGCGGGATGCCGTCGAATAGAGTTTCCATGTCGGCGAGCGAGTCGATCGCGACCCCGCAGTGTCCCACCTCGCCGCGGCTCGTCGGCGCGTCGGAGTCCTGGCCCATCAGCGTCGGCATGTCGAACGCCACCGACAGCCCCGTCTGTCCGTTCGCGAGAAGGTACTTGTAGCGGCGGTTCGTCTCCTCGGCCGTCGCGAAACCGGAGAACTGGCGCATCGTCCACAGGCGGCCGCGGTAGCCGCTCGGGTGGATGCCCCGCGTGTAGGGAAACTGGCCCGGAAACTCCTGGTCGCGGCGCGTGAGGTCCTCGCGCGTGTACAGCGGCTTGAGCGGGATCCCCGAGATGGTCGAGGTCTCGATGCCGTCGTCCCGCTCGGGGGCGGCCTCGAACTCCTCCTGCCACACCTGGTCGGCGTCGCGGGCTCGGACTTTCAACTTAATTCATTATCGGTTCGGGACAGGATTTCTTCGGCTGTTCGGTACGGCGTGCCATCTCGGATCAAACGCTCGGCCAGCTGGGGGTCCTCGTCCAGCGCGCGCCGGGCTCGCTGGCGCGCAAGCTCCGCCGCGACCTCGGCCGTCTCGTCGCGGAGGCGCTTTTCCGCCAGCTCCTTGGCCCGCCCGCTCGATTCGAGGTGCCGCCGATGCGCGAGCACGGCCTCCCAGAGCTGCTGGATGCCCTCCTGCTTGGTGGCGACCGTGGGGATGATCGGCGGCTTCCAGCTTGCCTTCGGCCCCATGTTGAGCATCGTCCGCAGCTCGGCCACGACCCGCGCATAGCCTTCGATGTCCGCCTTGTTGACGGCGAACACGTCGGCGATCTCGAGGATGCCGGCCTTGATCATCTGCACGCTGTCGCCGAGGTTCGGCGTCAGCACGACCACCGTGGTGTCGGCCACCGCCGCAACCTCCAGCTCCGACTGGCCGACCCCGACGGTCTCGAGGATCACCTCGTCGAAGCCGAACGCGCCCAGGAGCCGGATCGCCTCGCGCGCCGCGAGGGACAGCCCGCCCAGGTGACCGCGGGCGCCCATGCTCCTGATGAAGACCTTCGCGTCGAGGGCGTGGCGCTGCATGCGGATGCGGTCGCCGAGGATCGCACCGCCCGTGAACGGCGAGTTCGGGTCGGTGGCCAGGACCGCGACGGACTTCTCCTGCTTGCGCAGCAGCGCCACCGTGGCGTCGACCAGCGTGGACTTGCCCGTCCCCGGCGCACCCGTGAATCCGGCGACGCCTGGCGCGCGGCGCTCATCGCCAAGTGACTCCTCGAGGGCGCGGATGGCCGGGTCGCGCCGCTCGATCAGGCTGATCGCCCTCGCCAGGGCGCGCACGTCGCCCGAGCGGAAGCGCTCTACGAGGTCCGAATCAGCGGAGAGGTCCTTATTCGCCCAAGAAGCGTAGGGCGAAGTCGTGGCCGACCACCACGACCAGCCCGTACGTCTGCTGGCCAGGCGACGGCGCCGGATTGCTCGGCGTCGCGGCCACGATCGTGCCGCCGAAGTAGCCCTGCAGCCACTTCGTCGTCAGCGGGAACTTCCCGCCTGAGTAGTCGAGGATCAGCGTCTGCGCCGACGCGTGGTGCGCCACGGGATCCGCCAGCTGCAGCCCGGTCGGATCGAGCATCGTCGTGACCCGGCTGTCGAGACCGGGGAAGTTGTTGGCGCCGTTGACGATCTGGACGGGCGCCTTCTCGCCGAGCGTCTTCTGGTCGACGAACAGCGACGCCAGGTACTTGTGGATCATGTTGTAGGTCGGATCGACGGGACACAGCTGCGACGTGTAGGGTCCCAGCCCGCAGTCACCGTAGTCGAGCAGATTGCCCTCCGCCGCACCGGAAGGCGCGGTGATCGCGACCCTGAGGATCGAGCTGTCCGGAAGGTTCTTGCCCCAGTCGTAGATCGCCTTCATGTCCGAGAGCGTCATGTCGGTGTGGATGTTCTTCTGCAGCGCGGTCAGGAGCTGCGGCGCCTTCGCGAACCCGTTCACCGTGGTCGCCTTCTTTTTGATCGCCTGCATGATGTCCTGCTGCCGCTTGGCTCGACCGAAGTCCGACGCCTGCTGCGGCTGCTCCGCGTGGCGCGAGCGCGCGACCTCGAGGGCCTGCACGCCATTCAGGTGCTGGCAGCCGGCCTTGAAATGGATCGGCGAGTAGCCGTTTGCGGAGTCCGGATACGAGTAGTCATCGAGATTGGTGCTCAAGCAGACGTCGACGCCGCCCAGGGCGTCGACCATGTCGCGAAACGCCACAAAGTCGATCGCGATGTAGCGGTCGAAGGTGAGCCCCGTGACCTTGCCGACCTCATGCTCGGCGGCAAGCCCGCCTCCGTTTGCGCCCTGGTACTGCGACGCGACGCAGCAGATGATGTCCGTGTACGGCACCTCGTAGGCGGCGTTGATCTTCTGAGTCCAGATCCGATTGGGGTTGCTTTGCAGGTTCATGTGAACCGTCAGGTCGCGCGGGATCGAGGCCATCATCACGCGGTTCGTCGACGAGTCGATGGTCACCGCCATGATCGAGTCGGTCAGGTAGGGCGCATCGTTCTCGTAGCCACCCATTCCGAGCAGCAGGATGTTGACTTGCTGGCCGTGGTTCAGCTTGTAGGCGATGGTGCCCGGTTGCGGCTGCACCGCCTGCACCACCTCACCGATCGGGTTGATGTGCTTACCCGTCGTCGCGTGGACGAAATCATCGAGCCGCTTGTAGGTCAGCGTCGCGCCGGCCACGGCAACCACCAACAGCACGGCGATGATCGCCGCGGGGACCGACCTGGTCAGGCGGTAGGAGACGTGGTAGCGGGAACGCCTGGCCCGTTTCGGCCTGGCCGGAGACATGCGCACGCGGATTCTACCAACGGCGCCCGATAACGGTGGGTTACACCGAGCGAGAGCTCTAGCTCGGCGACGCGCTCGGGGTCGATGCCTGGTGCGTGGCTGCGAAGAAGAACCACGCGACGCTGATCAGGAATCCGACGAGGCCGAGGATCAGGCCGACCAGGGCCAGCGAGCCGCCGCCGATCGTGTTGTTGCTCGAGCTGATCCGCTGCCGGGAGATGAACCCCATGATGGCCGCGACCGGCCCGAGGATGATCCCGAGGCACGCGATGGAGCACACGATCGCCAGGATCCCGATGACGAGAGACGCGATGGCGAGCCCGTCGGTCCTCGGCGCCATGGCGTAACCGCCGCCCGGGTAGCCGCCGGCCATCGGAGGCGGGACGTATCCGCCGCCATATCCGCCGCCGTATCCGCCGCCCGCCGGCGGCGGCGGGACGAAGCCGCCGGGAGGAGGTGGCGGGGCGCCGTATCCGCCGCCCGGAGGCGGTGGCGGAGCGCCATACCCACCGCCCGGAGGTGGCGGAGGAGCGCCATACCCACCACCCGGAGGAGGCGGTGGCGGGAATCCACCGCCCGCAGGCGGAGGTGGCGGCGATGAAGGGGGTTGACTACCCCCGCTCGGCGGTGGCGGCGGCAGGTCCGACATTCATTTCCTCCTAGGCACTGTTGGGTGAGGTCACGCCGAGCTCGAAACTCCGAAAGATCCACGCCTGCATCGCAAGGGAATACCCGGTGGTGAAGACCGCGCCGACGATGCACGCGAACGCACCCAGCTGGCCGACGAACGCGGCGGCGATCAGCATAAGGCCGACGAACGCGTCGGCGATGCGCTCCACGCCCGCCTACCCCATCAGGAGCTGGGCGTGGAGATCGAGATCAGGAGCAAGACGAGCCACACCAAGGTGATCGCCGCGCCGACCGCGGTCGCGATCACTCCCATGACCCAGCCCGCGACCGCCGTGCCCCGGCCGCCCAGGGCCCCCTTCGAATCCTGGATGCGACCCAACGATGACCTGCCGAGGAAGTAGGCCACCGGTCCGAGCGTCAGGCCCGGCAGGCCGAGCGGCACGAGAAGGAGGCCCGCGATCCCGGCGAGCATCGAGGCCGTGGCCCGACCGTCGGTGCGCCCATGCATGGCCAAAGGCGGCGGCGGATACGGCGGATAGAAGTATCCGCTTTGCGGCGCCATCGGCGGATGCGGAGGAGGCGGCGGTGGGGGCGGTGGAGGAGGTGGTGGCGCCCCGGCCGGCCTCTGCGGCATCGCGCTCAACGCAGGAGAGCCCTGGCGATGACCACGCGCTGGATCTGGTTCGTCCCTTCGTAGATCTGTGTGATCTTGGCGTCTCGCATCATTCGCTCGACAGGGTAGTCCGATATGTACCCGTAGCCGCCAAGTAGCTGCACGCAGTCGGTGGTCACCTTCATCGCCATGTCGGAGGCGAAGAGCTTCGCCATGGCGGCGACCTTGGTGAGGTCGGCCGCCTTGGTGTCGACCTTCGTCGCGGCTCGGAAGACGAGGTGGCGCGCAGCCTCGATCTGCGTCGCGATGTCAGCGAGCATGAACTGGATGCCCTGGAAGCTAGCGATCGCCTGCCCGAACTGCTTGCGCTCCTTGACGTAGTTGAGCGCGTAGTCGAAGGCGCCTTCCGCGATGCCCAGCGCCTGGGCGCCGATCCCGGGCCGCGACCGGTCGAGCACGGCGAGCGCGATCTTGAAGCCCGCGCCCTCCTCGCCGAGGCGATTTGCCGCCGGGACCTTGACTTCCTCGAACACGATCTGCGCGGTCGGTGAGCCGCGTATGCCGAGCTTGTGCTCCAGCTTGGAGACGGTCCAGGGGCTCGTCTCACGCTCGAGCACAAAGGCCGAGATGCCGCGGTGGTCGGCCGTGGGGTCGGTCTGGGCGAAGACCACGAGGGTCCCCGCAACGCTCCCGTGGGTGATGAACTGCTTGGTTCCGTTGAGCACGTACTCGGTGCCGTGCTTGGTGGCGCGAGTGGTCATCGCCGCGGCGTCGGATCCGCTGCCGGGTTCCGACAGGGCGTACGCGGCGACCTTTTCGCCCGACGCGAGCGGCGGGCACAGCCGCTTCTTCTGCTCCTCGGAACCCGCCACCAGAATCGGGTACGAGCCGAGCGCCTGCACCGCGAGGATGAGGGACGAGCTCGCGCAAGCCTTGGCGATCTCCTCGATCCCCATGCAGATCGTGACGCTGGAGCCCGAGATGCCGCCGTACTCCTCTGGGAACGGGATGCCGAGGACCCCGTTCTCGGCGAAGAGCTTTTCGATGTCCTTCGGATACTCGGCGGTCTGGTCGATCTCGGCCGCGCGCGGAGCGACGCGATCCTGCACGAGCTCGCGAATCGTGTCCCTGATGGCGACCTGCTCTGCGCTGAATTCGAAATCCATGCGAAACCGATTATCCGGCCTTTAACCCCTGAGCAAGTCGCGGCCAATCACGTACCGCTGCACCTGGTTCGAGCCCTCATATATCTGCAACGCCTTCGCGTCGCGGAGGTGGCGCTCGAAAGGGCTTCCTTGTCGCGCGCCGTCTTCGCCCGCGATCTGCAGCGCATCGATCGCCACCTGCATCGCGGTGTCGGTGCAGTGGAGCTTGGCCATCGAAGCCTGGCGCGTAAATGGGCGCCCCGCGCCGCACAGCCAAGCGGCGTGATAAGCGAGCAGGCGCGCGGACTCGACGCGCGAGGCCATGTCGGCCAGCGAGAAGTCGTCTCCTTGGCCGGCAAGCCGGTAAAGGACGTCCGAGTCGCCTTTTGATTTCTCATGACCTCGCTCGCGCATGAGGCCGCGCGCCTCGTCGACGGCCGCCTGTGAGATACCGAGGGCCTGTCCCGAGATGCCGATCCGCCCCGAGTCCAGCGCGCGCATCGCGACGGTGAAGCCCTGGCCCTCACCGCCGAGCCGGTTGGCCGTGGGCACGTTGACGTCCTCGAGCACCAGCTCTCCAGTCGGCGAGCCGTGCAGACCCATCTTGTGGAACAACTGGCCCACGCGCACCCCGGGCGAATCAGCCGGGACGAGGAAGGCGGTGACGCCGGCGGCCTTCTCTTCAGGGCCGGTTCTCGCGAAAACTACGTAGACCCCCGCGTGTCCGATGTTGGTGATGAACACCTTGGTGCCGTTGAGGACGTAGCCGTCCCGATCGCGCCGCGCCGTCGCCTGGAGCGAGGCGGCGTCCGACCCCGACGCGGGTTCGGTCAAGGCGAACGCGCCCAGCAGCTCGCCGGACGCAAGCCGCGGAAGCCATCGCCGCTTCTGCTCCTCATCGCCGAACAGCAGGATCGGCTCGGTCCCGACGCTGGTGTGGACGTCCACGATGACAGCCGTCGACGCGCAGGCCTGTGCAAGCTCCTCGATGGCGATCGCGAATGAAAGAGGGTCGAGCCCGGCGCCCCCGAACTCGCGCGGGACCAGGAGCCCGAGGAGGCCGGATTCGGCTGCCCCCTTGATCGCCTCATGGGGGAATCGATGCTCGCGATCCACCTCGGCGGCGTGAGGCTGGACGACCCCCTGCGCGAACTCTCGAACCGCGTCGCGGAAGCTCGCGTGCTCGGGCGCGATTTCGAGGTCCAACTCAGGCGTTAACTAGAATAGTGGGCTTGACAATGGACGCAGGGCCGAGATATCTCGAGGGCACCACTGTGGGTAGTGGGCGCGACATCATCGGCGTCCGTCGTGATCGCATCGCCGACATCATCAGCACTGGCCGCGAGATCATCGTCCGCGCGAAGTCCGACAAGATCCTCCCCGACACCATCACCGGCGCCACCGCGGCGCTCCTGGTCACCATCGCAGGCTACGGGGAACCGCTCTCCGAGGGCCAGTGGCGGGAGCTCGCCGGGGTGGTCGGCGGGATCATGCGCGACAACACCTACGCCGACCTCGCCAGGCTGCGCACCCTGATCACGCAGGAGCAGTTCCTCAACGTGGCCAGGAACCAGGGCTATGCCCGATTCATCCGGCGACTTGACGATGGGCGCTGGGTGTGCGAGCTTGCGCCGAAGCTTGAGGATCTTCCGGACGAGTGAGCCGAAGCTGAACAAGGCCCCAGGACCGCTTCGTTCCCGCTCGCTGCGACTTCTCTTCGCGGCGGTTTTCGTCATCGCCGTCGTGAGCCCCGTGGCGGTCGTTTTCGCCGTCGTGTGGACGGCGCCTTCGATTCCCAGCGGCAGCGCGGCGGCCCCGGACACCCAAACGGCCCGCCTCCTCCCCGCCCCGGACGTGCAGCCGACCGCCCTGCCCGACCCCACCTTCAACGTCTATGCGAACACCCTGTCGGGCACGGTGCCCTGCCCGCTCTGTGAGCTCCCGGCTCGCGTCTACGTGCCCAACAGCCGGGCCAACACGGTCGACGTGATCGACCCCAACACTTACAAGATCATCGATCACTACGCTGTCGGCTCGATCCCACATCACATCGCTCCCGCGTGGGACATGAGCGCGCTCTACGTCGACAACGAGGGCTCGAGCAACCTGACGGTGATCGACATCCACACCGGCCGCCCGTCGGGCTCGGTCTCGATCCCCTTCCCGTACAACCTCTACTTCACCCCAGACGGCACCAAGGCCGTCGACGTCGTGGAGCGGCTGCAGCGCATCGAGTTCCGCGACTGGCGGCACGGCTGGACGCTGCTCGGGTCGGTGGGCATCCCGTGGCCGGGCGCGGACCACCTGGACTTCAGCGCCGACGGCAGCTACTTGATGATCTCGACCGAGTACTCGGGCGTCGTGGCGAAGGTCGACACCATCAACATGAAGCTCGTCGGCTACGTGCGCACGGGCGGCCTGCCGATCGACGTGAGGCTTTCGCCCGACGGAAAGTATTTCTACGTCACCAACCAGGGCAGCATGGGCGTGTCGGTGATCGACCCCATCGCGATGCAGGTGGTCAAGTTCATTCCCACCGGGCGCGGCGCACACGGCCTGCAGGTGTCGCGCGACACGAGGTCGCTGTATGTGTCGAACCGCCTCGAAGGATCG